>CALAMB010000381.1 GCA_937925645.1 uncultured Acidobacteriota bacterium | reverse complement strand
CACAGCGGTCCGCCCCCCACCGTTCGCCGCTGACTATTATCTGTTTACTGCTATCTGTTTGCTATCTACTGACTCGGTGGACTGTCAGGGGGATGCTCAGGCCGCGCAGGGAGACGGTGCCCATGTCCTCGGTGGGAAACTTGTCGCCGATCAGTTGTTTCGTCATGTCGCCGATCACGATCTCGCCGGCCTGGGCCACCGACGACTCGATGCGTGACGCGATGTTGACGGTGCTGCCGAGCACGGTGTAGTCCACGCGCTTCTCGGAGCCGATATCGCCGGCGACCACGCGGCCGCTGTTCACGGCGATGCGCATCCGCAGGGGGGCCGGCAGCATGCCGGAGGCGTTGATGTCGTCCAGCGCCCGGTACATCTCGATGGCCGTCTTGACCGCGCGTTCGGCGTGGTCCGGCTGGGCGAAGGGGACGCCGAACACGGCCATCACGGCATCGCCGATGTACTTGTCCAGCGTGCCCTCGTTCTGGAAGATCACGTCGGTCACGGCGGTGAAGAAGCAGTTCAGGATGCGGGCCACTTCGGACGGCTCGAGCTTCTCGGTCATGGAGGTGAAGCCCACCAGGTCGGAAAAGAGCACCGTGATTTCGCGCTCCTCGGTCTTCATCATGACGTCACCGCCCGCGTGGATGATCCGGTTGACCACCGACGGGGAGTGGTAGCGCTCGAGGCGCTCGCGGATCCGCTTCTGCCGGTCGATCTCCTGGTTCAGGCGGTACTGGTCGATGGCGATGGCCGAGATGATGGCAATGGTGGAGAGCAGGTCCAGGTCACGCTCCTGGAAGTAGTTTTCGAAGAACAGGCAGTCCACGTAGATGATGCCGATGATCTTCCGCTCGTCCCACAGGGGGACGCACATGCAGGAGCGGATCTGCTGCATCATGATGCTTTCCTGAGCGCCGAAGCGGCTGTCCCGCATCGCGTTGGCGGTGAGGATCGCCACGCCCTCGGTGAACACCTTGCTGACGATGGTCCGGGAGAAACTGATGTCCTTCTCCGATTTGGATTTGGATGGATGACGCAGCTTGATCACGTAGGGCACGAGTTCGTTCGTCTCGTCCTGGAGCATGAGGAAGCCGCGGTCCGCCTTCAGGTATTCGAACACCAGGTCCATGACGCCGGAGAGCACGCTGTCCAGGTTGTTGGAGCCGATCAGCGCCTTGGTGGAGTTGAAGATCACCTGGACCATCTGTTGGGGATCACGCTGGAGCTGAGGGGTGGTCTTGCCCTCGGAGAGCGAGAAGCGGGAGATGGGGAAGGCGATGGTCATGTTCGCGTCGGTTTCATACTCATCCGACAGGTTGACGCGCGACACCAGCGGGTTGCAGAACGTCACCACCACGGTGCCCAGCTTGATCCGGTCCCCGTGGCGCAACAGGTGGCTGGTGATCTGCTGGTCGTTGACGAAGGTGCCGTTGACGCTCTTGTTGTCCTCGATGAGGAATTGTTCCCCTTGCCGGTAGATCCGGGCGTGGTATCGGGACACCTGAGGGAAAGCCAGCACGACATCGCAGTCGGGCGCCCGGCCGACGGTGTTGGACACGTTGGCCAGGGGATACCGGTGGGACTGGTTTTTGTCCCGCAGTTCCAGATAGACGTTTTCACTCAATGTGGATCTTCTCCCCTGCGCGGGCGATGTGCATGCGGAAACCGCCCAGCCGGGCGATCTCCTGCTTGATCTGTTCCACGTGCTGGTTCTTGTAGTGGGTCAGGTAGATCGGGACGTTCTTCCTGAGTTTCCGGAGCTCCTGTTCGAGGAGCTTCGGGGTGAGATGTCCTGACGACTGAGCCAGGTCCAGGTAGGCGTCGGGGAACGAGATCTCGCTGAAAATGGCCTTCAGGTGGGGGCTGCGATTGGCCTCCATCCAGATCGCGTCGCAGATGGTGGTGTCGGAGGTGAACAGCACCTGGCTGCGGGTCGCCTTCTCCTCCAGCAGGATGCCGTAGGTGGGGACGGGGTGGTTGACGGGAAACAGGTGGAAGGTGAAATGCTCCAGGTCCACCGTCTGGTAAGGTTCCACGTCGCGCAGCGTGAAGAAATGGTCGGAGATGCTTTGCAGCTCGGGCCACAGGACGTTGTTGAACAGGTGTTTCCGGACCATGGCCAGGTTGTGCGCCGTGGCGTGGATGGTGGGCGGCGGGGTGGCGTCGGACCAGCGGTTGTCGATGAAGATGGGCAGGGTGGCCAGGTGATCGATGTGAGTGTGGGTGATGAGAATGTTCTGAATGCGCTTCTGCTCCGCCACGGTCAGGCCCAGCCCGATGGCGCCGGCGTCGACGGCGAGCTCGCCGTTGACGATGTACGTAGTGAGGATGAAGCGCTGCGAAAGCTCGCCCGGATAGGTCCCGAGGATCTGGATGTCCATGGCTCAGTTCCTGGCGGTCGCCTATGGCTGTAACCGGATGCCGCGGCCCCACTATAGCATAATCCGGCCGGTGCACAACAGGATTCGCGCCGCGGACAGTCAGGCGCGGGGCGTGAGGTGCCGCCGGCGTACGAAATCCAGCGCCTCGGCGCGGGTCGTGAGCCGGTCCTCGAGCTGGAGGGTTTCGATCTCGTGGAGAATGGCCTTGAAGCGGGGTCCCGGCCGGAGCCCCAGTTCGATGAGGTCGCGGCCGGTGACGAGCGGCGGCGGGCGGATGGCCTCCGTCCCCAGGGCGGCGAGCTGCTCGCGGCAGAAGGCATGGTGGTCCAGCAGTCGGTGGGAGCCGAGGCAGTCGAGGCGGTGCAGTTCCAGGTGAAGGTCGAAGTTGTCCATCCGCAGGAACCGCTTCAGGCGGCTGGGGCGCATGTCCCGCACGTGCATGAACTGCAGGTGCGCCGCCACCAGTTCGCCCACCCGCCCGGTCTCCTCCCGCGAGAAGCGCAGCCGCTCCATGATCCGCCGGCTCAGGGCCACGCCCTGTTCGACGTGGCCGTTGAACCGGATCCGGTCCCGGATGCGGAAGGTGGGCGGCTTGGCGATGTCGTGCAGCAGGATCCCCATGGCCAGGGCGTCCGGCAGGGGGTAGGCAGCGGCGGCGTACATCGCCCGCACGTGGGTGAACACGTCGCCTTCGGGATGGTACGCCTCCGGTTGCGGGATGCCCACCATGGCGCTCACCTCGGGCAGGATGGCCGCCAGCAGCCCGGAGCGTTCCAACAGGTCGAGGGCGGTGTCGGCGCCCTGCCGGGTGAGGCATTTGAGCAGTTCCTCCCGGATGCGTTCGGGCGCGATCCGGCGGATCATGGGCGCCAGCCGGTTCAGGGCTTCCCACGTCTCGTCATCGATGGAGAAATCCAGGGCGGCCGCGAACCGGACGGCTCGCATGAGCCGGAGGTGGTCCTCGCTGAATCGGTCGTCCGGCGCTCCGATGGTCCGGATAATCCGCGCCTTCAGGTCGGACTCGCCGCCGACGTAGTCGAGGATGACCCGACGGCGGGGATCGTAGAACAGACCGTTGACGGTGAAGTCGCGGCGTTGGGCGTCCTCCTGCGGGCTGCTGAAGCGGATTCCCTCAGGATGGCGGCCGTCACGGTAAGCCAGGTCGGAGCGGAACGTGGCGACCTCGAACGGGATGTTCTCCGCCTTCACCAGGATGACGCCGAACTGGGCGCCCACGGCGCGGTGGTCGGGGAACAGGCGCTGGATCTCCGCCGGCACGGCGTCGGTGGCGATGTCGATGTCCTGGACGGGGCGGCCGAGGAGCAGGTCGCGGATGCAGCCGCCCGCGAAGTAGGCCGTGAAACCCGCCGCGTGCAGCGCATTCGCGATGCCGGCGGCGGCCCCGAAGAGGACCGGGTCGGCCCCGGTCGGTTCATAAAGGCGGATGGATTCACACGCCATGGTCATCCGGTCCGGGCTGGGTGTAGACCGAGAGCATGGCGTTGCGGACGCGCTCGGCCAGGTCCTCGGCGTCGCGGGCGGTGAGGCCCGCCGTCTCGATGGGCGGCAACACGATCATGTGGATGTCGCCCGGCTGGATGCGCATCGACGTCTTGGGAAGCAGGAACCGGCTGCCCGCGATGGCGATGGGCACGACGGGCGCCTGGGCGTAGATGGCGATGAGCAGCACCCCCTTCTTGAAAGGCAGGATCACGCCCTCGGGGTTGCGCTGCCCCTCGGGGAACACGAGCACGCTGACGCCGCCGGCGATCTTGCGGGCGCCGTCGCGGATGCTGCGCAGCGCCTTGCGGGGCTCGCCGCGGTGGACCGGGATGTTGCCGGACCGGCGGAGGTGCCAGCCGAGGAACGGCACCCGGAACAGCGAATCCTTGGCGGCGAAGCGGAACTGGACCGGGATGTGCGCCAGCAGCGTCCAGATGTCGAAGAAACTCTGGTGATTGGAGGCGAAGACGCAGGGGCGGCCGGCGGGGATGTGCTCCAGTCCGTCGGTGGTGACGCGGGCCTTGCTGATCCAGAGGATGAAACGGGCCCAGGTTCGGGCGCACCAATGCTGCTTGACGCCGGTGCCGTCGAACAGCGACATGACCACCGACAGGCACGACATGAGCCCGGTGAACGTGATGATGATGGGATCGATCCAGATCCAGCGGTATGACATCCGCTCCGCCACGGGATAGGCCTCCTGCCGCCCCAAGTCGCCCCAGTCTATCCCAGGGCGGGGGCGCATGCAAGCGCCAACGCGCCCTCCGGACGGCTCCGGAGGGCGCGCGCGGCGAATTGGAAAAACGGAACTCCGGCAGGGCGGCGCCGGCGAGCCGATCAGGCGGCGGACGGACACGCCGTCCGGGGCGCTACGCTCAACCGATGGGGCCGGGGCGGCACCCGGCGTGGCCCGACGCGCCGGTGCTGGCGAACGTCGAGTACTCCCGTTCCACCTGGTCGGACCCGCAATGGGGGCAGCGCACGGCGGCGTCGTCGTCGGATACCCGCCGCAGCGCTTCGAACTTTTTCCGGCACGCCCGGCAGTAGTATTCGTACAGCGGCATGATCACCTCACTTCGTGTCCGATGGCGTCGGCTTCTTTCGATCCCGGGACCCGAGATCGCAGGCGTCGGACATTCAGGTCTTGACGCCGAGGCGCGGCAGAATGACCGCCTGGAGCAGAATCCAGAGCCCGATGAACGCCAGCATCAGCAATGATTCGGACATGGTTGCGCCGGCCTACTGCTTGCAGGGGGCGGTGTCGGGTACGCCCAGTTTGCGCAGGATGGTCATCATGGGACACCAGTTCGTGAAGGCCGACTGGAGGAGGTTCAGGCCGACGAACGCGGTGAAGTAGAACCAGTTCGGATGGACCCAGATGCCCAGGGCCACGGTGAGCAGGATAAAGAACCCGGCGATCAGACGAAGCAAACGATCAACGGTCATGGTATGTCTCCTTTGAACCCGATCCCAACGATTCGGTCAGTTCAATTAGATGTCGTGAACCGCCGATCGTCTCAGACGACCGGAACGGTCAAAACGGCGCACGGCGCGTGCCGGGTGATCCTGGCGACGGTGGCGCCGAGCACGGTCACGTCCTGGAACAGCTTGTGGCGCGTCGACAGCACGATAAGCTCCGCGCCCGAGTCTCGCGCCGCCTGGAGGATCTCCTCGGCGGGTTTGCCCGGGCGGATCATCTCGTGAAGGCGGCAGCTGGCGCGGGCGGTGTCCGGCACCCAGGCGCACAGCGACTCCCGCGCGGCGAGCTCCGCGGACGTTCCCGACGCCGATTCCGCCACGTGGAGCACCTGGAGTTCGGCTCCGAAGGCCGCGGCCAGTTCGGCGGCCTGCGCCAGCGCCGGCCGGGAGTCCTCGCTCAGGTCCACGGGGCACAGGATGGTGCGGATCTCCGGGAAGGCGGCAGGATCCGCCTCGGGTCGGAGTTTGACGGCGAGCACCGGACGGTCCGCCAGCCGCAGCACCCGCTCGGTCACCGAGCCCAGCATGATCCGGTCGAGGGCGCTATGGCCGTGCGAACCCATCACGATCATGCCGGCGGCCCGCTCGGCGGCCAGTCGGATGATGGCGGGGACGGCCATGTCCTGGGCCACGACCGCCTCGGTGGCGACGGCCGGGACGACCATTCGTCCCACCTGATCGGCCAGCGCCTGGCGGGCGGCGGCGCGGGACTTGTCGAGTTCCTCAACGAGAGTCTCGATCTGCCGGGCGGTGAAATGCGGCGGCGGCAGGAACCGGTCGGCGTACAGCGCCACCAGCGGACGATTCAGCCGAAGCGCCAGCTCGCCGCCCCAGCGGAGGGCGTAGGCGGCTTCGGCGCTTAAATCCGTGGGGCACAGGATCGGTCGGGCGTTATCTGCGCTCATGGCTTTCTCCTCAATCAGGCCGACGGCGCCGCCGGGTGCTTGTGCCACCGGCGGTGCACGATGAAATAGACGATGGGGACGGTCATGCGCGACAGGGCCAGCGAGGCCACCTCGCCGGCCATCAGCGCGATGGCCAGCCCCTGGAAGATCGG
>CALAMB010000380.1 GCA_937925645.1 uncultured Acidobacteriota bacterium | reverse complement strand
GATTGACTGACGTGACTGGAGTTCAGACGTGTGCTCTTCCGATCTAGGTGGCCCTGCAGGTGGGCCCGCTGAATTTCCTGAGCGACCAGGCGCTGCTCACCGGATTTTTCCTCACCGGCGTGCTGTACCGCGATCCGTGGCTCTACGTGCCCGCCGGGGCGCTGAAGCTGGCGCTGTACATCTACCGGAAGCTGCGGCGGTGGGACGGGTTCCGCCTCGGCCCGGCGGCGGCATCGGCGCTGCGCGTCGCCGTGGGCTTCGGACTGCCGCTACCGGGACTGGTTCTGGGCGGACCCGCAGGTCCGCTCCTCGCCACGGCGGCGGTGATTGCGGGGGAATTCATCGACCGGTGCGAGTTCTACGGGGAGCTCGAGGTAATCACGCCGCGCCGCCAGCTCCGGCTGGACCTCGACGCCGCGCTCGCCAAGGCAAAATATTCGTCTCGCTAAGGCGCCAAGCCAACTTCATTTCTTGCTTTCAGATAGGTCACCCCATGGCGGGTGGAATCCGGCGGGCGGTTTCCCCATGTCCCCTGTATACGGATTCGTCATTGTATTAGTCCGTTTCGTCCCTGAAAAGGCTCGTTCCGTGAGGAATTGCACCCCTCTCCTCGTAGAAGCGGTCACGAGTAGCCAACCAGGAGGAGAGACGCATGGACCGCCTGCCGCCATCCCGGACTGTCGCTCTGCTGATCACTCTGCCCCTGCTTTTCTCTCCCCTGATCCATGCGGCCGTTTCCGGGCACCCGGCCGGCGGCGCCGGGACGCCGGCCTCGCTGGCCGTCGCCACGTACGCCGGCTCCGAGGAACAGGTCCGGTCGGTCCGGGCGCTGGTGCGGAGCCTGCGTGAGCGCGGTGGCCCGTACCGCGACAGCGTGGTGCATGTCGTCCTGACCGATCCGGACCGCGTCCCGGGCGAGGCGCTGCGAGGGGCCGGCGTGGAGCTGGTCCCCCTGGCGCTGGAACCGGCGGTGCTCAACTACCCCCTCGCCCTGAAAGCCTTCGCTGCGGCGGAAGTGGAACGGCGCGTCCGGGAAAAGGCCGCCAGCCTCGCCTGGCTGGACCCCGGCGTGCTGGTCCTGAAGCCGCCGGCGGCACTGGACCTGGGGCGCGCATTCGACGCGACGGTGCGGCCGGTGTCGCTCGCGAACACCGTGGGCATCCTGCCCGGCAGCCCGCCCGACGCCTACTGGGCGCCCATCTACGCGGCCACCGGGCTCGACTATCGCGCCCTGCCCGCGCTGGAAACGGTGGTGGACACCGTTCCGATTCAACCCTACTACAACTGCGAAGTGTACGCCGTCAATCCGGAGCTCGGAATCTGCGCCGAGTGGGCACAGCTCCTATCCGCGCTCCTGAACGACGCGGCTTACCAGCAGGCCGCCTGCACCACCTTTCTGAAGCGGCTCTTCCTGCACCAGGCGGCGCTCAGCGCCGTGCTCCAGGCCCGCGTGGCCCCGGACCGCCTCCGGCCGCTGCCCCTGACCGCGGGCTACCCGTTCAACCAGCACGCGCAGCTCGCGCCCGACCGGCGGGCGGCGTCGCTCGACGCCGTCACCGCGGTGATCTTTGACACCGCCTGGCAGCAAAAGCCGGATTGGCTGGGTGCCATTCCCGCGGGCGAGTCGCTCCGCGCGTGGCTGTCCGACACCTACATCGAATACCTGGAACTGGCCGACGGCGTCTACCGGATCGAAGGCTCGTGCAACGCCTATCTCGTCACCACGCCGGTCGGCAGCGTCCTCATCGACCCGGCGGGAGCGGACGTGGCACCGGAGTACTTCCATAAGCTTCTGACGGCACACCCGCTGCAGGCGATCCTGCTGACCCACGCCCACGAGGACCATGCGGCAGGCTTCGAGGCGTGGCGGGCCGGCGCGGACATCCCCGTCATCGCCCAGCGGAAATACCGTGAATACGTGGCGTACAAAAACGAGCTGGCCGGCTTCTTCGCCCGCCGCAACGCCATTTGGGCCCGCCAACCCATCCCGGCGGCGCCGCCGGCGCCCCCGCCCCCCGCCGCCGAACCCACCGTCTACTTCGTCAATTCCTACGAATTGGAGGTGGGGGGCGTGCACTTCCGGATGATCCACACCCCGGGCGAGACGCCGGACCACGCCACGGTCTGGATCCCCGAGCGGTCGGCGGTGTGCGTGGGCGACAACTACTACGAGTATTTCATCAACAACTCCACCTTCCGCGGCACCCAGATCCGGCCGGTGGCGGGGTACATCCGCGCGCTGGACACGGCGCTCGACTTCGCCCCCGCCCTCTTTCTGCCGGGCCACGGCGCGCCGCTGGCGGGGCGGCGACAGGTGGCGGAGACGGCCGGCCGCTTCCGCGACGCGCTGAAGCACGTCTGGACGGAGACCGTTCGGGGAATCAATGCCGGCAAGGACATCCACACCCTGATGCGGGAAGTCCGCCTGCCGCCGGAGCTCGCGATGCCGCAGTTCTATGGCAAGGTGGAGTGGACGGTGCGGGGGATCTACCAGGAGCTGGTGGGCTGGTTCGACGAGAATCCGGCGTCGATGTACGCCCTGCCGCCGGCCGGCGTCTACGCCGACCTCGTGGAACTCGGCGGCGCCGACGCCATCGTGCGGCGGGCGGACGAACACATCGAGCGGCAGGAATTCGTCCAGGCGCTCCACCTCACGGACGTGGTGCTGGC
>CALAMB010000379.1 GCA_937925645.1 uncultured Acidobacteriota bacterium | reverse complement strand
TCGGCCATGTCCCAGATGAGCACCTTGAGGATCGTCAGGCTGAACAGCGCCAGCGACAGCCGTCGCAGTGACGGCTTGTTCCACCGGAACCCCAGCAGCATGAGCACCACCGAGTACAGGCTCCAGAGCACCGACATGGCCGCGAATCTCCCGGTGGGCAGAAAGTCGTGGAAGAAAGCGCCGACCTCCAGGTTGAGCAGGCAGAACAGCAAACCGCTCCAGCCGATCGCCGCCAGGACTGCCAGTCCATGGCGCAACGCCCGGTGCTCAGGGCGTGGCAGGTAGTATTTGACCAGCCAATAGAACAGCACCGTCAGCCCGATAACCACCGCGGCGGACAGCCAGCGGTCCACCACGCAATCCGTGTAGCCGGCCGGGAAGCGAAGGTAATCGAAGTCCAGGTCGAAATTATCCAGATAATCCCACAACAGCAGTTTGCCGCCGGCCAGGGTCATCACGCCGGCCCCGGCGAGCTGCAGGATGGGGCGGCCGAGACGCAGTCCCATCCAGAGGAGGGCGACCGCCAGCGCCGCCCAGAACACGGTGATCCAGTGCTCCGAGAGGACAATGGGCACGGTGATGAACAGAAACAGCATCGCCTTGGCCAGCAGCACGACGAACGCATCCAGGTTCCGCTGGCCCCGCCGCTCCAGGAAGGCGGCCAGCGCCAGGAAGATGAACGCGTAGGCCACCGAGACGACGCTGGCCCAGACACCGTCCCATCGATCGGCGATGAGCCCGTAGCTCACGCCAAATGCCAGCAGGGAGTTCGGCGTGATGATCAGGAAGCCCCACAGCCGGTCGATCCGGCCGCGGAAGCACTGGTAGGCGAAGGGCATCAACGTGTAGATCAGATAGAAGACGTTCAGGAAAATGATCGCGGGCCAGAACTTCGACTCGTCGTAATGGTTGATGCCCCAGGCAAAGTAGATGATATACGTGAAGACGAAGCCCAGGGCGTTCAGCAGGGCCCACTGCTTGCGGAAGGCGATGGTGAGGAGACCCAGGTTCAACACCGTGAGATAGGTCATCAGGGCGATCTGGTTATCCTTGCCCGTGCTGAGCATCAGGGGGGTCAGAAAGCCGCCCAGCATGGCCAGGGCGGCCAGCCATTTGTTGTCGTAGGCCACCGCCAGCGCGCAGCCGAGCGCCGTGATCAGAACCATCACGCCGAAGGCAAGAACCTGCCCATACAGCTGGTAAATCTGAAAGCCGGCAAAGGTGGCAAAATAGAGAACCGCCGCGCCGCCGCCGGCCAGGCAGAGTCCGAAGACCCGGTAGTTCCGCCGGCGGAAAAGTTCGCCGGCAACGAGAAAACCGAGGCCCCACAAAAACGCCAGCGCGACCCGGCCGGCCGGTCCGATCCAGGCCCGGTCGAACGAATACTTCAGAAAATAGCCCACGGCCAGCACGATGATGATCACTCCGACGGCCAGGATCCACTTTTGGCCCAATCGCACTTCCATCTCCGGGGCCCGGGCCGCGGAGCGTGTCGCCTGAGCGGCCGGCGCGGGGACGGCCGGTGCCGATTCGCTTAGCGGAGGCGAAGCTGATGCCGCGGCTTGGACCGTTTCCGGCGCTGCCGCTCCGGGTTGGGCGGTTCGTGGTTCATCTGGAGCGGCCTCCGGTCGGCGGGCGCCTGGCTCCGGCGCCGCCACCAGCCGGTCGCCCAGTCCAGACACGCGTCCCTCCAACTGGTCCAGATTCTCCCACAGCCCGCGGAGCTGCTTGCGGACGACCTGCAATTGTTGCCGCATCTCCTGAAACGCCTTCAGCCGTTCCAGGTCATCGTCCGAGAACCGGTGCCCGCACTGCATGCAGTGGCGGACCATCTCGATGATGTTCGACTGACATCGGGGACACTTCACGGCGACCTCCACCCGACCGCTTCGCGATACTTATAGCATTGCGGTCATTGTCAGCGATCCGGTTGCCAATGTCAATTGCGCCCGGGTGCGATTCCGAAACAAGTCTTGTCAACAGCCGCAAAACAAAAAAGGGCATCCTGAAAATTCAAGAATGCCCTATGAACATGGTGCCGAGGGACGGAATTGAACCGCCGACACAGGGATTTTCAGTCCCCTGCTCTACCGGCTGAGCTACCTCGGCAACCGATTCGATCCGCTATCGCGACGCCCAAAGAACCTTACGAAGGGCTGGATTATAAAGACGCCCCCGAGTCCTGTCAACTGCTTTTTATCCCGCTGGCGCGCCTGGACGCACATGCAGATGGCGGCAGGTACGGGATTTACCGGTCCCGCCTTCGGTGAAACGGATTGCAATTCAGCACGCCATCTGCTAGATTGGACAGCTTGACAGGAACCGCGCATGTACAAGGGCAACCGGATCACGGTAGTCATTCCCTGCCTCAACGAAGAGGAAGGGATCCCGCTCGTCCTGAAGCAGATTCCCAATTTCGTGGATGAGATCGTCGTCGTCGACAACGGCTCCACGGACCGGACCGCCGAGATCGCCTCCTCGTTCGGCGCCAAGGTCATCGAGGAGAGCATCCGCGGCTACGGGCGGGCCTACAAGACCGGTCTGGCCAACGCCCGGGGGGACATCATCATCACCCTGGACGGCGATCACTCGTACCCGGTGGACGCCATCTCGTATCTCATCGAGGCCCTGCTCCATTCCGGCGTCCGTTTCGTGTCGGCTTCCCGATTCCCGGTGCAGAATCCCGGGGCCATGTCGATCAAGCACAAATTCGGCAACATCGTGCTCAGCCTCTGCATGTCGATGCTCTACTTCCGCTGGGTGCGCGATTCCCAGTCGGGCATGTGGATCTTCTACCGGGACATCCTGAAGCAGGTCCGACTCCGCAGCGACCTGATGGCGTTTTCGGAGGAGATCAAGATCGAGGCCATCCGCAATCGGCAAGTCGGGTTCCGGGAGATCCCGATCAACTTCTCCAACCGGATGGGCGAAATCAAACTCCAGCCGTGGCGAGACGGTTTTCGCAATCTGCTGTTCCTGTTCACCAAGCGGTTCCGGCCGTGAACACGCCGCCGCCCGCCTGCCCGATCTGCGGGGCCGCGGACTCCCGCCGCTGGCTGGAAAACTCCGATTTCCTGTTTCGGACGACCGCCGCCGTTTATTCCCTGTACCGTTGTCCGGCCTGCCGGTGCGCGTTCCTGCATCCCATGCCGGATGCCGCAGCGCTCGCGAACGCCTACCCGCGCCCTTACTGGTGGATCGCCCACGACCGGCCCCGCGGCATGGCTCACCGGATGGAGACGATCTACCGGGAGACCGTGCTGCGCCACCACGTCCACGTGGCCAAACGGCATCTGACGGGACCCGCCCCGAAGGTGCTCGATGTGGGCTGCGGGAGCGGCACCTTTCTGCATGTTTTGCGCCGAGTGACCGGCATCGCCGGCGAAGGTCTCGATGCCTCACCCGACGCCGCCCGGGCGGCCCAATCCGCCTACGGTCTGCAGGTGCATGTCGGTGACATCGACACCGTCGATCTGCCCGAGAACGGATATGATCTCGTCACTCTGTTTCATGTGCTCGAGCATATGCCGCGGCCAGGGGAGGCCCTGACCCGCGCCGGTCGTTGGCTGGCGCCCGGCGGTACCTTGCTGCTGCAGGTGCCCAACCTCGACAGTTGGCAATGCCGGTGGTTCGGCCGGCGCTGGAGCGGCCTGGACATCCCCCGCCACGTGGTGGGCTTCCATCCGCGCGCCCTGGCCGACCTGCTCCGTGGCGCCGGATTTGAGCCCGGCCCGCCCCGTTTCTTCTCGCTGCGCGACAACGCGGCCGCCATGGCCACATCCCTGGCACCCGTCCTGGATCCGGTGGTCATGTCCGTCCGCGGCGACATCCGCTTGGCGTTTGTCCGAAAGGTGCTATACTTCACCCTGTCGGCGGCCGCGCAACCGCTCGCGGTGATCGAAGCGACGGCCCGGCGAGGCGGTACGTTTTTCATGCCCGCCCGACGAATCTCGGCCACACGGAGTCATGCATGAGCCCGATGCACCACATCAACATTGTCTTCACGGGCGGAACCATTGAGAAGATCTACGACGAGGTTCAGGGCGGCATCGACAACATCGAAAGCTGGATCGATCGCGAATTCCCGCCGCTGCGGCTCCCCTACGTCCGGCTGCACTCGCTGCGGCTCATGAACATCGACAGCCTCCAGATGACCGATGAACACCGCCAGGTCATCACCCAGACCATCCAGCGCCTCCAGGAGGACGGTCGTCCCATAGTCATCACCCACGGCACGGACACCATGGTGGACACCGGCCGCTTCATCAAGTCGCACCTCCCGCAGGTCAAGGTCCCCATCGTCCTGACCGGGGCCATGCTGCCACTGGTGGTTCAGAACAGCGACGGGATCCAGAACCTCACCGAGGCGCTCTTCGCCACGAAATTTCTGCCGCCCGGCGTCCACATCGTTTTCCACAACGAGGTTTACGACGTGGACCGGACCCGCAAAAACCGCCAGGCGAAAACCTTCGAACGGATTGAAAACAACGGGAAGTGATCACTCCCCGTCCGGATGCTCCTCGACTCCCAACGGCGTCCGGTATTCCAAACGGGCTTCCAGCAGGGCCAGGCGCTGGGCCAACACCTGGCTCTGGCGGGTCAGTTTGGACATCGCCAGCCCCAGGTGCAGCACGATCGCGAACAGAAACAGGATCGCGAGATAGAACACGAGCGATGGCGGATAATAGATGCCGACGAGCTGGGCCAACCGGTTCAGCAAGCCTTCTGACAGGATGAGCAACTGGATGCAGACAATGGCGGCCAGCCACAGCAGGGAGTATTTCTCCTTCAGCTTCTCCCGCCTGAGGAAATGAATGATGGCCAGCAGGAGCAGGCCGTTGATCACTGTGGTAAAGATCTGGACGAACGTCATGCCGCACCTCCTGCTCAGTAGCGGATCATATCGATCAAGATGGCCAGCGTCACCTTCACCATGTAATACCCGGAGCGCAGAAAGGTGATCGACGAGATGCCGGCGGAGCGCTCGCGCATGGTCACCGGCACCTCGTCGACGCACATGTTCCATTTGTAGGCCATGATGATGACCTCCGGTTCCGGATAGTCGTCGGGATAGAATCGGCAGAGGCGCCGCATGGCCCGGTGGCTGTACAGATGGAAACCCGAAGTGGCGTCGGTCACCCTGAATCCCGTCAGCGTCCGAATCAGCCGGCAGAGAAAGCCGATGGCCAGCCGCCTCAGCCAGGAGGATTGAAAACCGGCGCGGGTGAGGAAACGGGATCCGATCAGCAGGTCCGCCGACTGCCGGCGGAGATACTCGAAAAAGCGATGGATGTCGACCGGATCATGCTGGCCGTCTCCGTCCAGGCGGAGCACCCAGCGGAAGCCCTCCGCCAGCGCGTAGGCGATCCCGGTCTGAATGGCGGCGCCGATCCCCATGTTGAACGGCAGTTTGATGACGACCGCCTGGTAGGCGCGCGCCACCGCGGCGGTCCGGTCGGCGGATCCATCGTCGATCACCAGCAGTGTCGCCGCAGGAAATTCGGTCCGGAGTTCGTCCAGGACGGCGCCGAGATTGCCCTCCTCGTTGTAGGCGGGAATCAGAAACAGCACGTCCTGGGGATCGAACGGCCGGCTCACCGCCGCATCCTCCCGCGGTTGTTTCCCCCGTTCCGGATGCCTGGCGTCAGAAAGCCGGACACCCAGCCCGCCATGCGCGCGAATGCCCGGAGCGTGAGCACAGCCAGGCCGAGGGGCCACAAACCGAACTCACGCGCTTCGCGGGCGATGCCGGCCGCGGCCCATCCTTCGAGCAGCAGGAGCGCGCCGGCGGCGCCAGCCGCCGCCCACCCGGCCCACGGCACGCCGGCCGCGGCCAGCAGTGCGGCCCCGGGGATCACCAGCGCCAGCACCACGTCCAGCATGTCCCGCGGCCGGGTATAGTCATCGCCGGACATGAAGGCCGGATGCTTGCGGTACAGTCGGCTCCGCCAGAAACCGTGGACGCACTGGGTGCGGAGATACCTCCAGAGATTCTCCGGGTGGTGATGGGCCACCCGGCAGTCTGGCCGAAAGGCGATCCGGTAGCCGGCCTGGCGAATGCGGTACGACAGGTCGTTGTCCTCGGCGCTGGCGGTCGGGAATGACTCGTCGAATCCGCCCACCTGCTCCAGCACGGTTCGTCGCACCGCCAGGTTATAGGTGCCGCCGGCCCGCACGAATGCGGGCATCCGCCGGTGACGGTAGGCGATCTCGGCCTGGATGAGACGGGCCAGCGGCCGGTCCGGGTTGGCCGCTTCATAGCTCCCGGCCACCGCCCCCACATCCGCGGCGTCCATCCCGGAAATCAGGCAGGTGATCCACCCGGGCGGCGGCACGCAGTCGGCATCGGTAAAACAGACCACTTCGCCGCCCGTCCGGCGCCAGCCGGTGTTTCGGGCGGCGGCCGGTCCGCCGTTCGGCTGCCGGATCAGCGTGACGCCGCGCCGGTCGATGCGTTCCGCCGTGTCGTCGGTGGAGCCGTCATCAACCAGGACGACCTCCAGATCCTCCCCGCCCGCTTCCAACCGCAGGAGCGCGGCCAGGGTCCGGTCGATGTAACGGGCGCTGTTGAAGCACGGCACCACCACGGCGACCCTCATGATCGGCGCCTCCCCCGCAGGCGCTCCAGGTTGTAGCGCAGGTAGCTCCATGCGCCGTAGGCCTTGCGCCGGACGTCCGCCCAGGAGCGGACCGCGGTGAGCATCCGAAACGCCTGACGCGGCCTGAAGTAGAACTCGCGCAGGCCCTGGTCGATCAATTCGTCGATCTCGGCCTTGGACAATTGCGGGTAGCTCAGCAGCGTGACCTGTTCGCCGTTGGCGCTGACCCACTCGGTCCAGTCCTTCGGTACCAGAAAACCGTTTGCGACGGCCCAGCGGTACATTTCGGTGCCCGGATAGACGCAGATCCCGGATATCTGGATCGTGTCCAGCGGCAGCCGCCTGGCAAAGGCGATGGTCCGGAGCGCCGATTCCCGGGTTTCCCCTGGCGCTCCCACCATGAAGCAGCCGTGGATGATGAATCCCAGCTCGTGCGCCCGACGGGCGAACGCCGCGCTCTGTTCCAGCGTCACGCCTTTGCGGACCGCGTCGAGCGCGGCCTGGGTGCCGAATTCGAAACCCGTCATGAGCATCCGGCACCCGGCGCGTTTCATTAGCGGCAGCAGCTCCAAGTCCATGTCGACGCGGGCGTTGCAGCTCCAGGCGATCCGGATGCCGCGACGCAGAATCTCTTCGCACACGCCCGCGACGTGGGCGCGCGCGGCCACAAACGTGTCGGTCTCGAACATGATCTCGCGCAACCCGGGGAACAGCGCCAGGTCGTGCGCGATCTCGTCCACCACCAGTTCCGGACGGCGCATGCGCAGGCGGTGCCCCACCATGAGCTGGGGGTCCTGGCAGAACGTGCACCGCGCGAAACAACCCCGCCCCGACAGGAGCGTGAGAAACGGATACAGCTTGCCGGCGTCGCGGTACCACTCCGGCTGCACGTGACGCCAGGCGGGAAACGGCAATTCGTCCACGTCCAGCGGCGGCGGCGGCGGGTTATGCACCACCCCGCCGTCGCCGGCGAAGGAAATACCGGCGATGGTCAGGTCATCCGGCCGGGCGGCCAGCTCGCGCAGGACGAAGTCGTATTCACCGCGGACGATGCGGTCCACCGCCCCGCCGGCAATCCGGAAGCTGTCGTCAGGTTCGGCCGAGACGTGGTTGCCCACCAGCACCGTGAACGCACCGGTCCGCTCCTTGATCAGCCGGGCGTAGTCGATGTCACTGTAGATGGAAGGCGTGGTGGTGTGCAGCACGGCCATGTCCGGCCGAAACGTGTCCGCCGCCTGCCGGATGTCGCCCGCTTTCAGGTTGCGCGCGGCGGCGTCGACGAACCGGACGTCATGGCCCGCCCCTTCCAACACCGCCGTGGCGATGAGCAGATAATCGGGATGACGCTGCACGCGCCCGCGCGAACGCGCCGCCCAGCGCGCCGAACGGACGAAATCGTCCATGAACGGCGGATTCAGAACGAGGACTTTGGCCATGCGGTGCCATTATAAACCGGTCCCCCCGCGGCACCCAAGGCCATTCCTCTGAGTTGAAACGCATTCCGGACTTGACAGGACGGCTTCATTTGTATATAAATGAGCCCGTTGCGCTGGCGGTCGACACTCGGAAACCGTCATTCGCGCGGCTACGCAAGCAGACAACCTTCTGATTTACAGAGAGTAAGAACCGTCTACCGGATATCAACGCAAGCAGAGGAGCCATACATCGATGAAACGGACATTCCAACCCAACAATAGACGCCGCGCCAAAACGCATGGGTTCCGAGTCCGGATGACCACCAAGGGCGGGCGGAAGGTGCTGGCCCGGCGCCGGGCCAAGGGCCGCCAGCGCCTGGTATGCAACTGACCGTGACTTTCGATCCGGATCACTCATTTTCCCGAAATAATCGGATCCGCAAGCAAACAGAGTTTTCCGCGATATACGAACAGGGTGCCAAACTCGATGCCGCCCTGTTCGTCTTGTATTACCGGCGCAATCCGTTTGCGCACCACCGCCTGGGCACCACGGTGTCCCGCAAGATCGGCGGCGCGGTGGTTCGCAACCGGGTGAAGCGGCTCTACCGCGAGGTTTTTCGGAGGAACAAGCCGTTGGGTGAACCGCACTTCGATTTGGTGCTCAACGCACGCAAAGCGGCCGCGACAGCCACCTATACCGAGCTGGAGCGGGAGTACCGGATCAAGCTGGAGCGGTTGCCCTGGCAGGATGCGTCCACATGATCCGAAACGTGCTCGTCGCCGTCCTGACCGCCTACCAGCGGGTCGTCTCCCCGCTTCTGCCGCCCGCCTGCCGGTTCCATCCCACCTGCTCCGAATATTTTCGGCAGGCCGTTCTGGCGCACGGCGCCCTGCGCGGCAGCTGGCTGGGCGTGCGCCGGCTGGCCAAATGCCACCCATTCCACCCCGGCGGATTTGATCCCGTGGATCAGAACGAATACCGCCCCATGGAGTCCCGATGGAAAAACGTCTGATTCTGGCCATTATCCTGTCCGTCGTCATCCTGGTCGCCTATCAGATGCTCTTCGTCAAGACGCCGCCTCCGGCTCCTCCGGTTTCGCCGGGCCAGGCGGCCCCGCCGGCCGCGGAAAAACCGGCTGTTGACGCTCCGGCCGTCGCGCCGGCGCCCCAGCCCGAAACGCCGGCAACGGGAACCGTCACCGAGTCGCCGGCGGTCCCCGAAACCCAGGCGGAGCCGCGCACGGTCACCATCGACTCCGACCATTTCACCGCCCGGCTGGACAATCGCGGCGCCGTGCTTCGCAGTCTGGTCCTGAAGAAATACCACGAGAACGGCGACGGCGGCGTGGAACTCATTCCCTCCGTCCTGCCGCCCGACTTTGGAGCATTCCTCACGCTCTATCTGCCGACCCAGCCCGATCTGGAAAAAGAACTCGCCCGCCTGGTGTACCAGGTCGAAGAAGAAACCGTCTCGGATGACCGCCGCAGCGTGCGCCGCGTCCGCTTCACCTACCGCCGGACCAACCTCGAAGTGGAGAAGCGCATCAGCTTCCCCGAGGACTCCCCGTATGTCGTCGGCGTGCAGTGCCGGGTGATCTATCGCGGCCAGGAAATCGCACCGCTGGTCCAGATCGGCCCCGGACTCACCGAGCACGACCTGGTTCCCGCCGAACAGTATCAGCTCCCCCCGCAGATCATCTATTACGACGGCGGCAGCACATCGACGCTTGACGGGCCGAAGGTCAGCGACGAGAAGGACGGCCAGCAGATGATCCGGGGCAGTCTCAAGTGGGCCGGCGTGCAGACCAAGTTTTTCGCCGCCCTGGCCATGGGCGCCTTCCCCGAGATCCGCGTCACCAATCGCGTGTGGACCCAGACCGCCGAGGATGGCGCGTCCAAGACGGCCCACATCGTCTCCGTCTTCTTCCCAGCCGGATCCTCGTCGGCGGACATTCCGGTCTACTTCGGCCCCAAGTCGTACGACATCATGTCGGGCATCTCAAGCGAACTGGCCCAGGCCATCGATTTCGGCTGGTTCAGCATCTTCGTCAAGCCGCTGTACTATGCCCTGCGCTGGCTCAACCAGTACGTGAGCAACTGGGGCTGGTGCATCGTGATCCTGACCTTCATCATCACCCTGGCCCTCTTCCCCATCCGCTTCTTCCAGATCAAGAGCATGAAGAAGATGCAGAAAATTCAGCCGCAGATGAAGGCCGTCCAGGCCAAGTACAAGGGATCCAAATCGGCCGAGGACCGCCAGAAGATGAACATGGAGATGATGCAGCTCTACAAGGAGCACGGCGTCAATCCCATGAGCGGCTGCCTGCCCATGGTGGTGCAGATCCCGTTCCTCATCGCCTTCTACAACCTGATCGACAAATCCATCGAGTTCTGGCGCCAACCGTTCATCTTCTGGCTCAAGGATCTTTCCGCGCCCGATCCGTACTGGATCACCCCCGTCGTCATGGGCCTGACCATGATCATCCAGATCAAGCAGACCTCGGCCACCTCCCCCGCGCCGGACAGCAAGGTGCAACAGGCCATGATGACCTATATGATGCCGGCCATGATGACCTTCTTCTTCCTCAACATGTCCAGCGGGCTGGTGGTTTACTTCCTGTTCAGCAACGTGTTCTCCTGGCTGATGCAGAAATCCGTCGAGCAGTTCATCCCCTCCGGCGAGCCGGCCAAGGGCAAGAAGGCGAAAACCAAAAAGGCCACGACCCGTTGATGGCCCTCGAGCAACCGCCCCGGCACGACGACATCATCGCCGCGGCGGCCACGCCGCCCGGGCGGGGCGCCCTCGCCGTCGTGCGCGTCAGCGGTCCGGGGGCCTGCGCCATGGTCGAAACGCGCTTCCAGCCGGACGGGCGGCACCTCACCCCCAATCGGGCCGTCCTCGGCCGTTTCATCGATCCGACCGACGGCTCGGTCGTCGACCAGGCGGTGGTCACCGTTTTCCGCGCGCCCCGGTCCTACACCGGCCAGGACATGGCCGAAATCTCCGTCCACGGCTCGCCGATCATCGTGCGGGAGATTCTCCGCGTCCTGCTCCACGCCGGCGCCCGGCTGGCGGAACCCGGCGAGTTCACCCTGCGCGCCTTCCTGTCCGGCAAGCTGGATCTGACTCAGGCCGAAGCGGTGCGCGACGTCGTGGCGGCCCGCACCCTGCATCAGGCGCGTGTGGCGGAGCGGCAACTGACGGGCAGCGTCTCCCGAACGCTCCAGCCGGTCAAAGACGAGCTGATCGCCGCGATCTGCGCCCTGGAGACGGAACTGGAATTCGGCGAGGACACGGCGGACGAACAGCCGGCGCGGGATCTGGCCCTCCGCTTGGGCGCCATCGCGAGCCGGCTGGCCGCGATCGCCGCCGGTTTCCGCTACGGCCGCCTCCTCCAGGACGGATTCAGCCTGGCGATCACCGGCGGGCCCAACGTGGGCAAATCCAGCCTCTTTAACCGGCTGGTCGGCACTGACCGCGCCATCGTCACCGAGCTGCCCGGCACGACGCGGGACGTCCTGCGCGAGCCGATCGAAATCGAGGGGATTCCCGTCACCGTCCTCGACACCGCCGGACTGCGCGCGACGTCTGACCGGATCGAGCAGCTCGGGGTCGAGAAGAGCGCCGCGGCGGCCGCCGACGCGGATGTGATCATGCACGTGATCGACGCCAGCCGGGACTGGGACGCGGACGCAGCCGCACGCCTGGCCGCGGTTCGGCCTCATGGCGCGCTGCTGGTTTTGAACAAAGCCGATCTGCCGGCGCGCACGGATCCGGCGCGTATCCGCGCCGCGCGGCCCGCGACCCCGGTGACGCGGGTATCCGCGCTGACCGGCGCCGGCATGGACGAGCTCCGCCATCAGATCCGGCTCGTGGCGGCGCCTGACGACGCCCTCCCCGCGGATGACGCGGTCATCGTCGGCTTGCGCCAGCAGAACTGCGTCACCACTTGCCGCCTGGCGCTGGACGCCGCCATGGCGGCCCAAAGCGCCGGCGAGAGTGAAGAGTTCCAGCTCTACCATCTGCGGCGTGCCCTGGCGCAGTTGGACGCCCTCACCGGCGCCACCCCGATCGAGGAGCTTCTTGGCCGTATCTTCGGCACCTTCTGCATCGGCAAATAGGGATTCGTCTAAATAGAATTCCGCCTTGACCTTGCCGCTGATCGGTTCTTGACAATTTCTCCAAACTCTTCTACGATCTTTTTAATACCAAACACATGGAATCATTCGCATGACCACCAAAATTGGCGATCTTCTGCTGAAGGAAAAACTCATCTCTCCTGAGCAGCTGAACCAGGCCCTCGAGCACCAGAAAAAATACGGCGGCCGGATCGGATCCATCCTCGTGGAACTGGACTTCGTTACGGAAGACGACATCACCAACGTGCTCAGCCACCAGTACGGCGTCCCGTCGATCAATCTGGATTATTTCGAGATCGACCCCGACGTGGTCAAGCTGATCCCCCTGGAGACCGCCCAGAAATACCAGGTCATCCCGCTGAGCCGCGTCGGCTCCACGCTGACCATCGCCACCACCGACCCTTCCAACGTGTTCGCCATGGACGACATCAAGTTCATGACGGGCTTCAACATCGAGCCGGTGATCGCGTCAGAGGGCGCCATCACCCGGGCAATCGAAAAGTACTACGGCACGCCGCACGCCATCGAGCTGAAGAAGGTGTACGACCAGCTCACCATCGAGGAGAAGAAGGACGAGTTCGACCTCGAGGTCGAGGAAGAACAGGAACAGATGGATGTGGACGAGCTCCAGCGATCCAGCGAGGAAGCGCCCATCATCAAGCTGGTGAACCTGTTCATCGCCGACGCCATCAAGCGCGCGGCCTCCGACATCCACATCGAACCGTACGAGAAGGACTTCCGGATCCGGTTCCGGATCGACGGCGTGCTCTACAACGTCATGGCCCCGCCCATGAAGCTGAAGGACGCGCTCACCTCCCGCGTGAAAATCATGGCCAAGCTGGACATCGCCGAGAAGCGCCTGCCCCAGGACGGCCGCATCAAGGTCAAGACCACGCTGGAGGGCAAGAAGATCGAAATCGATTTCCGTGTCTCCTGCCTGCCCACCATCCACGGTGAAAAGATCGTCATGCGCCTTCTGGACCGCAGCAAGCTGATGCTGGACATGACCAAGCTGGGCATGGAACCGAACTCCCTCAAGTTTTTTGAGGACGCCATCACCAAGCCGTACGGCATGGTGCTGGTCACCGGCCCCACCGGCAGCGGCAAGACCAACACCCTCTACTCCGCCATCAGCCGGCTCAACACATCCGACGTCAACATCATCACCGCCGAGGATCCGGTGGAATTCAACCTCGGCGGCATCAACCAGGTCCAGATCCATGAACAGATCGGCTTGACGTTCGCCGCGGCGCTTCGCTCCTTCCTGCGGCAGGATCCCAACATCATCCTCGTCGGCGAGGTGCGCGACTTCGAAACCGCCGAGATCGCCATCAAGGCCGCCCTGACCGGCCACCTGGTGCTGAGCACGCTCCACACCAACGACGCGCCCTCGACGGTCAACCGCCTCCTGAACATGGGCATTGAACCGTTCCTCGTGTCCAACAGCCTGTTGCTGATCGCCGCCCAGCGCCTGATCCGCAAGATCTGCACCAATTGCAAAACCGAACTGAAGGTTCCAAAAAAATCTCTGGTGGACCTGGGGTTCACCCCCGAGGAAGCGGCCAGCGTCACGGTCATGCACGGCCAGGGCTGTGAACACTGCAACAATACAGGCTACAAGGGCCGCATCGGCCTGTTTGAGTGCATGGCCATCAACGAGGAGATTTCGGAGTTGATCCTCATCGGCGCCTCGGCCCGGGAGCTCAAGCGCAAATCCATCGAATTGGGCATGCTCACGCTGCGCCGCAGCGGCCTGCTGAAGATCAAGGACGGAGTGACGACCATCGACGAGGTGGTCCGCGAAACGATCAAGGACTGAGAAATTTTGCGCATTTTCTCACATCAAATCTAACAAAAGTTGTTTGATTGATGAAAAATGTTATAATTCGATTGTATATCACTGAATCTGAAAGCGGAGTCGTGGCATGATTTCGTTACCTGAGCTTTTGCGCAAGCTGAAGGAACTGGGGGGCTCTGACCTTCACCTCACCACCGGTTCCCCGCCTCAGGTGCGCATCGACGGCCGGTTGCGACCGCTTGATCTTCCGTCCATGAACGCCGCCGAAACCAAACGGCTGGCTTACAGCGTCTTGACCGACGCCCAGAAGCACCGCCTCGAAGAGAACCTGGAACTGGATTTCTCGTTCGGCGTGAAAGACGTATCCCGGTTCCGCGGCAACATCTTCTACCAACGCGGCGCCATTGCGGCGGTTTTCCGACTGATTCCATTTGAAATCAAAAGTTTTGAGGCACTCGGCCTGCCAACCATCCTGGCCAATCTGTGCGAGAAACCCCGCGGCCTGATTCTGGTGACCGGCCCCACCGGCAGCGGCAAGTCCACGACGCTGGCCACCATGATCGACAAAATCAACCGGGAGCGCCACGACCACATCGTCACCCTCGAGGATCCCATCGAATTTCTGCATCCCCATCGCAATTGCATCGTCAACCAGCGCGAGATCCAGAGCGACACCCACTCCTTCACCAACGCGCTGCGCGTGCTGTTGCGGCAGGATCCTGACGTGGTGCTCATCGGCGAGATGCGCGACCTGGAAACCATCGAGTCCGCCCTCCGGGTGGCCGAGACGGGCCACCTGACCCTGGCGACGCTGCACACCAATACTGCGGTCAGCACCATCAACCGCATCATCGACGTCTTCCCCGCCCACCAGCAGCAGCAGATCCGCACTCAGCTCTCCATGGTGCTGGAAGGCGTCTGCTGCCAGACCCTGCTGCCGAAACTGGGCGGCGTGGGCCGCACGGTGGCGCTGGAAGTCATGATTCCCAACTCGGCCATCCGCAACCTGATCCGTGAAGACAAGGTCCACCAGATCTATGGTTCCATGCAGGCCGGCCAGGAAAAGCACGGCATGCAGACGTTTAACCAGGCGCTGGCCACCTTGTATCTGAACAAGCAGATCGCGCTGGAAACCGCCATGTCAAAATCGCCGAATCCCGTGGAGTTGGAAGACCTGATCAAGCGGGGTGTCGGCGTGGTCGCTTCGGCCGGCGCGGGCCAAATGGCCCGGCCGCGGCCGCAGCCCCCGACGGGACGCAGCTGAAAAACCTCTGAGGGAGACGGGTATGCCCACATACGTCTTTCGCGGCAAGCATCTGGTTACCAATGCCATTGTGTCCGGTGAGCGTTTTTCCCCGAGCAAACAGGCGCTCATGACCCTGTTGCGCAACGAGCAGATCAATCCGCTCAGCGTCAAGGAAAAAGGCAAGGAGATCGCGCTCCCCACGATCAAGAAACGGGTCTCCGACAAGGACATCGCCTTTTTCACCCGGCAGTTCGCCGTCATGATCGATTCCGGCCTGCCCCTGGTGCAGTGCATCCGGATCCTGGGCATGCAGCAGGAGAAAGCCACGTTTCAGCAGGTTCTGCTGCAGGTCCAGCGGGACGTGGAGGCCGGCCAATCGCTGTCCGACGCCATGGCGAAGCATCCGAAGGTGTTCGACGCCCTCTACGTCAACATGGTGCAGGCGGGCGAAACCGGCGGTATCCTGGACACGATCCTCAAACGTCTCTCCGCCTACATGGAAAAGATCGTCAAGTTGAAGGCGGCCATCAAATCGGCCCTGATCTATCCGGCCGTGGTCATCAGCGTGGCCATCATCGCCGTCTTCCTGCTCCTCTGGCTGGTCATTCCCACCTTCGCTTCGCTGTTCGAGGGCCTGGGCGCCGAACTGCCCCTGCTGACCAAGATCGTCATCGGCGCGTCGCACTTCATCGCCCGTTTTGCCTTCCTGATCATCATCCTGCTCGGGGTCATCGCTTATGCGCTGAAGAAATATTATGACACCCCGGCCGGACGCGAAGTGATCGACCGGTTGCTGCTGAAGATACCCGTCGTCGGCGTCCTGCTGCAGAAGATCGCCATCTCCCGGTTCACCCAGACGCTGAGCACGCTGATCACCAGCGGCATCCCCATCCTGGAAGCGCTGGACATCACCTCACGCGCCGCCGGCAACGTGATTTTCGAAAAGGCGATCAAGAAGGTCCAGACCGAGATCGAGGCCGGCAGAAACCTGACCGGCCCGATGGAGGATACCGGCATGTTCCCCACCATGGTGATCCAGATGGTGAACGTCGGCGAGCAAACCGGCGAACTGGACTCCATGCTGGAGCGCGTCGCCTCGTTCTACGAGGACGAGGTGGACCGCTCCGTCGCCAACCTGATGAGTCTGCTGGAACCGCTGCTGCTGGTCTTCCTGGGCGTGACCATCGGCACCATCGTGGTGTCCATGTACCTGCCGATGTTCACCTTGATCTCCCGTTTGGCCGGCGCGCACTAGGCACCGTCTGAAACCGTCTACCCTGGAAACAGCGCCTGTTTCCAGGGTTTCTTTTCTCATGGACGAGTTCAAGCACAAACTCAACCTGGTGATCGTGATCCGGACGATCCTGATCACCATCATCCTGACGACCATCTACGTCACGGCGTTCTTCTACCCCCAGCACCGGCTGGCCACGGCGTTCTACGGGGTGATGCTGACGGCGTTCGTCATCAACATCCTGCTGGTGTTCTTCAACAAGCTGCCGGAAAGGTGGCGCCCGGCGGCGATCTACGCCCACCTGTGCTTCGATTTCACGCTGGTGAACTTCATCGTGTTCAGCACCGGCGTGGCCGAGACGCCGTTTTCGCTGCTGTATCTCTTCATCATCCTGTACTCCAGCTTGTTCCTGAGGTTCGCCGGGGTCAGCGTGATCACCGTCCTCAGCTGCCTGAGCTTCCTCGGCATCAAGTTCATCTACTTCTTCGTATTCAATCCGGTCGACGAGCTGTGGCCGACCGTGAAGGCGTTCATTCTCGCCACCGAAGTCAACCTGATGGGGTTTGCCCTGGTGGGCTTCCTCGTCGGCCTGCTGGCCGAGCGGCTGCGCGTGACCCGGCTGAAAGTGGAGCAGCAATCGGGTCGGTTGCAGGACCTGAAGGAGTACAACGAGTCCATCCTGGCCAGTCTCCGGAGCGGCTTGCTCACCACGGACCGGGCGTTCCTGGTCGTCAAGATCAACCAGATGGGACTGACCCTGCTCGGCCGCGCCCTCGAGGACGTCTACGGCCAGAACGCCCTCACGATGTTTGATTTGTCGCCGGACGTCCAGGCTGAGATCCACCATTCCGGCGAGGACCTCCGGCCGGTCCGCAGCGAGAAATGGCTGCCGGTCGGATCCAGTCCCATGTACGTGGGCTTGTCCATTTCGCCGCTCATGGTCAGCGGCAGCGTCGAGGGCTACGTGTTCATCTTCCAGGATCTCACCGAGATCAAGCGGCTGGAGAACGAGCTGGAGGTGCAGCGGAAGATGGCGGCCATCGGCAACCTGTCGGCCGCCATCGCCCATGAGATCCGCAACCCGCTGGCCTCGATGATGGGTTCCATCCAGGTGCTCAAGAACCAGTTGACCTTGTCGTCCTCGCAGGGTCACCTCATGGACATCGTCCTGCGCGAGTCCCACCGGCTGGACCGGATCATCGGCGATTTTCTCCAGTACGCCAGTCCGCGCCGCTTCTCGCCGAAAGTGTTCGACATCAGCGCGCTGCTTCAGGAGACGATTTTCCTGTTCAAAAACAGCCCGGAGGTGCGCGACGGGCACGTGATCGAGTACATCGGCCGGCCGTCCGGACTGGATTTCCACGGCGATCCCGACCAGCTCAAGCAGGTGTTCTGGAACCTGTGCACCAACGCCATCAAGGCGATGCCAGCGGGGGGCACGCTCCGGATCGATTGCCGTCCCCAGGAGAGTGGGCTTATAATGGAGTTCCGCGACACGGGCCGCGGCATGGATCCGTCCGAACTGCAGCAGCTCTTCGAACCGTTCCAGAGCCGCTTTCCCATCGGCATGGGACTCGGCATGGCCATCGTGTACCGGATCGTCTCCGACCACCGGGGCCGGCTCGAAGTGAAGAGCGCCCCCGGCCAGGGCACGGCGGTGCGGATCCTGTTCACGACGGAGACGGTCAATTCGCGAAAGGAGGCGGGGCCTGAGTGAACCTGCTGATTGTCGATGATGAACTGAGCATGCGCGAACTGCTCGAGCTGGTATTCACCGAGGAGGGCTACACCGTGGCCACGGCGGAGTCCGTCGGCCAGGCCATGAACGCGTTGGCGGAGGGGCCGGCCCATCTCGTGATCAGCGACATGCGCCTGGGCGACGGCAACGGGCTGGAGCTGTTGCGGCATATCCGGGAGCGGTACCCCGACACGCTGTTCGTGCTCATCACCGCCTTCGCCTCCGCCGACAGCGCCATCGACGCCCTCAAGTACGGCGCCTACGACTACATCACCAAGCCCTTCGACATCGACGACCTCAAGCAGATCGTCCAGAACGCCCTGCGCCAGCCGGCCGCTCAGAAGGCCCCCGCCGGCGCCGGCCCCGCCGGCGGGATCGATGAACCGGCCATCATCGGCGTGTCGCCGCAGATGATCAAGATCTACAAGACCATCGGCGTTGTCGCGCCCACCGACAGCACGATCCTGCTCACCGGCGAAAGCGGCACCGGCAAGGAGATGATCGCCCGGGCGATCCACGAGGCGAGTCCCCGGAAGCATTACCCGTTCGTTTCCATCAACTGCGGCGCGTTTCCCGAAACCCTGCTGGAAAGCGAGTTGTTCGGCTACCAGAAGGGCGCCTTCACCGGGGCCGCCGCCAACAAGCGGGGTCTGTTCGAAGTGGCCCACCGCGGCACGCTGTTCCTGGACGAGATCGCCGAGACCACGCCGGCCATGCAGGTGAAGCTGCTGCGCACGTTGCAGGAGAAACGGATCCGCCGGCTGGGCGGCACCGAGGAGATTCTTGTTGACGCGCGGATCGTCGCGGCCACCAACAGGAACCTGGAGGAGCGGATCCGCGACGGATCTTTTCGCGAGGACCTCTACTACCGGATCGCCGTGATTCCGATCCATCTGCCGCCGCTGCGTGACCGCCGCGAGGACATCCCCGCCCTGGCCAACTATTTCCTGAAGCGGTTCAACCAGAAGACGGGGAAAAACATCCGGGGCATCGCCCCGCGGGCCATGGAGCGGCTCATCATGGGCCAGTGGAAGGGGAACGTGCGGGAGCTGGAAAACGTGATCGAGCGGGCGGTGGCGCTGGAGACGTCCGACCGGGTGGAGGCGGACCGGCTGCCGCCCCTCGGCGAGCCGGCCGTCCCGCCGCCCGGGGCGATGCCGACGGAGATCGACGATTCCGGATTCGACCTGGAGGCGTTTCTCGAGGACGTGGAGAAGCGCATCATCCTGCTGGCGCTCCAGAAGGCCGGCGGGGTCCAGGTGGAGGCCGCCCGGCTGCTGGGGATCACTTACCGCAGTTTCCGCCACCGGGTGCAGAAGCTGGGGATCGACACGTGAGCCGGGCGCTGTTTACATTTTTTGTCAACCCGGTTGACAATTTTCGGAACCGGTGCCACAATAAGGATGTTCAAACCATCGGATTTGCGTGCCTTGAGCGATACGGCAATCGGCAAGTGATTGGTATCTGATTTGCTTGTGAAAGATATGGAAAATCACACTTACCCCAAGGAGGTAGTATGAATAAGAAAGGTTTTTCGCTGATTGAGTTGCTGATCGTCATCGTGATCATCGGCATCATCGTCATCATCGCGGTGCCGAGCCTGCTGGAATCCAAGCGCGCCGCCCAGGCCACCGCCGCCCAGGCCACCCTGCGCAACATCGC
>CALAMB010000378.1 GCA_937925645.1 uncultured Acidobacteriota bacterium | reverse complement strand
AGGCCGCTGACATCCAGGCGGATCACCGCCGGGATGTGCTGCGGCAGGCACTCGACGGGCACCTCGCGGACCAGGACCACCAGCATGCCGCCGGCGGTCTTGACGCCGACCGGCACGCCGACTGTCTCGATGGGCACCTTGACCTTGATGGCGCGCTGTTCATTCACGACCATCAGGTCCACGTGAATCAGTTCGCCCCGGATCGGGTCCAGCTGGTAGTCGCGGACGAGCACCGCCAGCTGCTTCATGTCGTCCACCTTGAGGTTGCAGATCTGGTTGCGGGCTTCGGGATTGTGCATCAGCCGGTCCATGAGCGCCAGGTCCACGGCCAGCGGCAGGGGGTCCGTATCCTTGCCGTAGACGACGGCCGGGACCCAGCCCGTCTCGCGGAGGCGGTGCGAGCCGTTTTTGCCCAAATCCCAACGCCGCCGCGCTTCGATTGTCATTCTTTCCATCGGAATATCTCCTGCTAACGTTAAATATGCCAGTCAACGCATCAGACAAAGAGCGTGCTGATCGACGTCTCGTAGTGGATCGAGCGGATGGCCTCGCCGAACAGGGCGGCCACCGACAGGATCCGGAGGTTCTGCAGCCGCCGTCCCTCGGGTATCAGAATGGAGTTCGTCACTACGATCTCCTCCAGCGCCAGCTGGCCCAGCCGCTCGAAGGCGGGACCGCTGAACACCGGGTGGGTGGCCGCCACCACGATCCGCTTGACCCCGAGCAGACCCAGCGCGTGCACGATTTCCACCACCGTGCCGGCCGTGTCGATCATGTCGTCGCAGATGACCACGGTCTTCGCCTCGACGTCGCCGATGATGTGCATGACTTCGGCCACGTTGTCCGCAACCCGTCGCTTGTCGCCGATGGCCAGCCCGGCGTTGAGCCGTTTGGCGTAGGCCCGGGCCCGTTCGGCGCCGCCCGTGTCCGGCGACAGGATGGTCAGGTCCTCGAAATTGCACGAGGAGATGTAGTCCAGGATCACCGGGGCCGCAAACAGGTGGTCCACCGGGATGTTGAAGAACCCCTGGATCTGGGACGCGTGCAAGTCCATGGTCAGGATCCGGTTCGCGCCGGCGGCGGTCAGCAGGTCAGCCACCAGCTTCGACGAGATCGGCACGCGCGGCTTGTCCTTGCGGTCCTGGCGGGCGTAACCGAAATAGGGCATGACCGCCGTGATCCGGGAGGCCGACGCCCGCTTGCAGGCGTCGATCATGATCAGGAGTTCCATCAGATGGTCGTTGACCGGATTCGACGTGGGCTGGATGATGAACACGTCGCGCCCGCGGACGTTTTCATGGCTCTGGAAATAGAGTTCGCCATCGGCGAACCGGTTGAGCCGGCACTCGCCCTTCGGGACTTTCAGATAGCGACAGATCTCCTCCGCCAACGGCACGTTGGCAGAACCGGAAAAGATGATCAGATCGCCCTTGACCAAGGAAAGCCTCCTCACCGACCGGACGGCGCCCGCGGGCGCGCCGGAATCCGCCGGAAAAATATGGCTGGGGAGGGAGGATTCGAACCTCCGAATGCAGGTTCCAAAGACCTGTGTCTTACCGCTTGACGACTCCCCAGCAGATCAATCCCAGTTGGAGAACAGGTGGCGACGGTACTCGTCTCGGCCGATGAACCGGGTGCGGATGATCCGGCCCGGCACAGACTGGCGGCACAGGTTACGCTCTGCTTCCATGCACGCAGCCGCAGTGTCAAAGAGCCCGTAAACCGAGGATCCGCTCCCACTCATCATCGTCCCGTCGGCGCCGCAATCCGCGATTTGTGATTTGATGTGTGGCAACAGGGGATATTCTGGAAAAACCGCCGCTTCAAAATCGTTCACGCCCCGGAATGCTTCCATTCGACCGTCCGCGAGCACCCGGTGCAGGGAGGGGATTTTATTCACGAAACCCTTTGTTGTCAATAGAAAATTCAGGCGTTCGTAGGCCCACGCCGTGCTGACCGCCAGCGGCGGGCACACCAGCAGGACGTGGCGGGCCGGCGCGTCCGACAGGGGCACCAGTTCTTCGCCGCGTCCCAGCCCGAGCGCGGTGCCCCCCACCAGAAAGAACGGGACGTCCGAGCCCAGCCGCCCACCCCACAGCAGCAGCTCTTCCGGGGCGCACCCGAGTTCCCACAGCCGGTTCAATCCGACCAGCGTCGCCGCGGCATCGGCGCTCCCGCCGCCCAGCCCGGCCTGCATCGGGATCCGCTTGCGCAGGTCGATCCGGGCGCCGCGGCGGGTGCCGGTTTCCGTCTGGAGCAGCCGGGCGGCCCGCAGGCACAGGTTCTCTTCGCCTGTGGGCACATCCGGCTGGTCGCAGCGGAGCGCCAGCTCCCCGTCGGCGGCGGGCTCCAAGATAATCTCGTCGGCCAGGTCCACCGTCTGGAAGATGGTCCGGAGTTCATGGTACCCGTCCGGGCGGGGGAACATCACCTGCAGATGGAGATTGACTTTCGCCCGGGCGGGTACGCGCACCGTCATCGCCCGCTCACCAGAACAGTTCGAATTCGTAGATGCCGTCACCGTTGGCGGCGTCCTCGATCTCGACGATCAGCGTGTAGTTATTGCCGCGGCCCGGCTGCTCCAAGATCCGGACCGAACCCCGGCCGGCGATCAGGTTCAGGGTCACCGTCACGTCCTTGACGGGCAGCGGATCGGAAAACATGTGGCTGGCGTCGCGGATCGGCTGGGCCGCAAGGTGTTGCACGTTCACGGTGTTGCCTTTGAACAGCAGCCGGTCCTTGCCGTCGACGCGGCCGCGCCATCGGATCACCCCGCCGCTGCCGGCCGCGGCTGTGCCGGCCGGGGGAGTGCCGACGTGAGCGGTGCCGGTCATGGGGACGTTGCCGGCGGATCCGCCCTGCCCCCAGCGCAGGCCGAAACGGTAGTCGGCGGCGCCGCCCCGGTTTGAATCGTCCACCAGAACGATCACCGCGTAATTATTGGCCCAGCCGGGCTGTTCCATGATTTTCACCGAGCCGCGCCCCGCAAATACATGCAGGTCGACCGTCTGCTCCTGCCGGGGCAGCGCCCGGCGGAACTGCCCCCGGACACCTTCGGCGGGTCTGGACTGCAGGTGCTCCAGGGTGGCGCTGTTGCCGCGGATAACCACGCGGTCAACCCCGTCCACGCGACCTTCCCAGTAGAAATCCATCTCGTCGGGCGTGATCGCCTCGGCGGGGATTGTTTTCGGCCAGTAGAGGTACACATCGTAGACATCCGATCCGGAGAACTTCCCGTCGTCGACCCGGACGATGGCCGTGTAGTTGTTGGCGTAGCTGGGCTGCTGGATGACCTCGACGGTCCCCCGCGCCCGCTCCGTGTACAGCGCCACTTCGACCTTGGCCGCCGGCAGGGGGGCGGTGTAGTCCACGCGCTGGTTCCTGATGGGCTGGGCGCGCACGTGGTCGATGGTCACGCCGGACCCCTGGATGCGGATCAGGTCCGTGCCATCCACTTCGCCGCGCCAGTGGAAGTAGTCGTGGACGCTCCGGTCCATGGTGGGGAACAGTCCGGCCGTCGGCTCCTCCCACTCGAGGCGGACCCGGTATTTCTGGGGGTAGAGTGATTCGTTGTCGTTGTCGATGAGAATTTTCAGCGTGTAATCGTTGCCCGCGGCCGGCTGTTCCACAACGGTCACCGGTCCCGTCCCCTCCAGCCGGGTCAACGTGACGGCCACCGCCGCCACCGGCATACCGGTCGGCGGATCGAAACGCACCTTCAGATTGGCCAGTGGTTCGAAATTGCGGTGCTCCACGCGGATCTCGGTGCCGCGGATCAGCAGGTAATCCGAGCCGTCGACACTTACCTCGATCACCGCAACCCCCGCCTGGACAGGGACGGCGGCGGTCAGAGCCGCCAGCACCCACAGGCTCAGCATTGCCTTGCGCATAGCATCCTCCTTAAAAGTACGGCGGTGATGACGTCCGCGGACGCACGGCCGCCTGATAATAATGAAATGATAGCATATCTCACCGCCGGTTTCGGAACAGGCAGGATTTCCAGCAATTGAGCGCCGGAGCGTGTATAATTTAATGTTCTTGGTTCAGGAGTCCGCGATGGAACGGGACAATTTCTGTTTTTGTTGCGGGACGGACAATCCGCACGGCCTGCGCCTGCGGATCGAGCGCGACACGGCCACCGGCCGGGTGTTCGCCGAGTGCGCGATGCCCGAACATTACCAGGGCTACCGGCACACCGTGCACGGGGGCTTGCTGGCCACCCTGCTCGACGAGTTGATGGCTCATGCCGCGCAGCGGGCCGGCGGCGGCCGCGCGGCCACCGCCCGGATGGAGGTGGCCTTCCGCCGGCCGGCGCCGGTCGGCGAACGCCTCCGGGTGGAAGCCGAGGTGGACAAGGTCTCCGGCCGCCGGATCCTGACGCGGGGCTGGATCGTGAACAGCCGGGGGGAGCGGCTGGCTGAGGCCTCCGGCCTGTTCCTGGCCGTGGCCGGCGGCGCCGGGGATTCAACGTCCGGCCCGGCCGGCGCGCCGCCCGCAGCCCCTTGAATCCGGCGGCAAACCGTCATCGACAAAACACTTGCTTTCGCCATGTTTCTTGGCTATGATTCCGCCTTAAATTATGGGGCAATAGCTCAGTTGGAAGAGCGCGGCGTTCGCAATGCCGAGGTCGGGGGTTCGAGACCCCCTTGCTCCACCATTTTTCGAACGGCCCGCAAGGGTCGTTTCTCATTTGGACCGACATGGTGACGCGAAAACCCAAAATTGAACTCACCGGCTTCGCGGCCCGCCATTACGACCGGTTGCTGGACCTGGCCTGCGCCGGCTACTACCGTCGTTTCCTGCAGCGGGTGATGGACGACCTGGCCATCCGGCCCGGCGAGCGGATCCTCGACCTGGGCGCGGGAACCGGCCGGTTGGCCGCCCTGATGGCCCGGCGGACCGGACCCGCGGGCCGGATCGTCGGCGTCGAGATCGGCCCGGAGATGCAGGACCGTTTCCGGCGACGGGCCGCGAAATTTCCCAACCTGGAACTGCTGGACCGGCGCATCGAGGGTCCGCTTGACCTCGCCGGGCGTTTCGACCGGGTCCTGATTTCCTTTGTCCTGCACGGACTCGAACAATACCAGCGCATTCTGGTCATCCAGAACGCCGGCGAGTTTTTGGCCGAGGACAGCTGCCTGTGCATCCTCGACTGGAACGAACGCGACCTGGCCACCTTCAATCCCCTGGCGCGGCAGCTGTTCCAACGGTTCGAATGCGAGCCGGCCCGGGATTTCATCGCCCGCGACTGGCGCACCATTCTCGCCGATTACCGGTTCGCCGATTTTCGGGCATGGTATTATATGCGCGGCTACATCCGACTGCTGACCGGGCTGAAATACTGACCGCCGCACAGTCCGGCGTGATGAACCGATGAGATTCAAGCATCACCTATTGGTAGTCGTCGTCACCATCCTGTTCATGGTGTCGATCTTCCTGTTGCTGTACAGCATCACGCTGGCATTCTCCGTCGCGCTGTTAAGGGACATTTTCGATTCCTTTCTCGGAGTGCTCAGCCGGTCGACCCTGGCCGGGGCCGCCCTCTGGCTCATCCAATTGCGCGAATCGGTTCACCCGAGCCTGCTGTTCATCGGATCGCTGGTGTTGACCGCCATCTGTTTCTATCTGGAATACGTCCTCCTGTCGGGTCGGGACGAGCACCTCCGTCACCTGCCGCTCGAGCTGCAAGCGGACACGCTGATGCGGGAAGGCAGACTTCGTCAGGCCCTGCGCGTGTACAAGCAGATCGGCCGGTGGGACCGGGCGGCGGAAATCTACCGCCAGCGCCGCCAGTACCACATGGCGGCGCGCATGCTGGAGCGCCTGGGCGACGAAAGCCTCGCCCGCGCCGGCGAGCTGTACGAGGAGATGGGCCAGCCGGAACAGGCGCGCCGGGCGTACGCCGCGGCGGGCCAGTACTTCTACCAGCGGCAGGAATGGGAAAAGGCCGCCAAGTACTATCAGAAGGCCGACGACAAGGCGAGCGCGCTGGCGTGCCACGAAACGCACCTGCGCGACCTCCAGAGTCTCTATCCGCCGGAGCAGCTCCGGGAGCGCTGCCAGAAGATCGTCCAGCTGGCCGACCAGTTGGGTCTGCCGCTGAAGGCGGCCGCCTTCTGCGAAACCGCCCGGGACATTCCCGGAGCGGTGCAGCACTACACGCAGGGGGGCAACTTCATCCGGGCGGCGGAATTGCTGCTGGCCGCGGGGGAGACCGAGGCGGCGCTGAAAATCCTGTCCAGGATCACCGCCGATCACAAGCAGTACACCGACAGCCTGGTGATCATGGCCCGGCTTCACTTCCACAGCGAGCGCTACCAGGAATCGCTGAAACACTACGTCGAGTACTTCAAGCGGGTGAAACCCGCCGACGCCAACCTGGAAGAATTTTTTCAGATGGGCCTCTGTCTCGAGAAACTCGGCCGGCTCAAGCATGCCCGCGACGTGTTCGCGCGGGTGCAGAGTCTCCGGCCGTTTTTCATGAACGTCGACGAGCGTATCGACGCGATCGACCACAAGACCAGCGAGCCCGATTCGATGAAAGCGATGCTGGACCAGGATGCCGCCGCCAAGGACGCCGGGCTGTCGGACGATTTTCTGATCCGGCTGGGGGAGCGCTACACCGAGCTGGAGGAAATCGGCCGCGGCGGCGCCGGCATCGTCTACAGCGCGCGCGACAAGATCCTCGACCGCACCGTCGCCCTGAAAAAGCTGCCCGTGACGGTCTCCCGGGATCCGGCCCGCCTGCAGGCCTTCTTTTCGGAGGCCAAGGCCATCGCCAAGCTTAACCATCCCAACATCGTGGCCATCCACGACATCATCAAGGCCGATAACGCCTACTTCATCGTGATGGAGTTCATCCGCGGCACCACCGTCGAGCGGCTGCTCGAGGTCAAAGGCGCCCTGTCGCTGAAGCTGTCCCTATACGTCGCCCGGCACATGCTGCAGGCCTTGTCCTATGCTCACCGCAACGGCGTCATCCACCAGGACATCAAGCCGGCCAACATCATGCTCAGCGACGACAAGATCGTCAAGCTCACCGATTTCGGCATCGCCCGCCTCTTCCACGAACTGCCCGGCCAATCGTCCGACGTGGTCATGGGCACCCCCAAGTACATCTCGCCGGAGCAGTTGCAGGGCTCACCCGTAGACGAGCGCTGCGACATCTATTCGTTCGGGATCACCTTTCACGAGATGCTCACCGGCATGCTGCCCTACCCCGTGGACGGCATCCTGCACCACCATCTGGTCACCCCGCCCGTGCCGATCCGGTCCTACAACCCGTCGCTCCCCGTCGAACTGGAGCGAATCGTCCTGAAATGCCTCGAGAAAGACCGCCAGCTCCGCTATCCCTCCGCCGCCGCCCTGTTCGAGGAGCTGAAGGCCGCCGCCCGTCCGCAGAACTGACCTCCCGGAGACCGCCATGCGCCACCATCGACAGGAACTGACCTTTCAGACCCCGGCCCGCGTCGCCCTCCTGAACATCACCCCGCAGGTGGAGGAGGCCGTCCGCGCCAGCGGCGTTCAGGAGGGCCTCTGCCTGATCAACGCGATGCACATCACCGCCTCCGTCTTCATCAACGACGACGAGCCGGGCCTGCACCAGGATTACCAGGACTGGCTGGAACAGCTCGCCCCCCACGCCCCCGTCGCGCGCTACCGCCACAACCGGACGGGCGAGGACAACGGCGACGCGCATCTCAAGCGCCAGATCATGGGGCGGGAAGTGGTCGTGGCCATCAGCGGGGGGAGGCTGGATTTCGGCCCCTGGGAGCAGATTTTCTACGGCGAGTTCGACGGGCGCCGCCGCAAGCGGGTCCTGATCAAAATCATCGGAGAATGAGCCGCGGGCGCCGGCTCGCCATCGCGTCCGGCATCGGATTTACTCCGCCAACCGGCCGGCCAACAAACGGCAATCCAGCGCATCAAGCGTTCCGGAACGATTGAGATCGCCCATGTCCGGCCGGAGGCAGGGCGGCACACCGGGCGCGAGGTTGCCCACGATCAGGTGCAACAAAAGGGCCAGATCCCGGGCATCGGACCGGCCGTCGCCGTCCAGGTCACCGTCGGGTTCCAGGATGCAGCGGTATTCGTTGCCGCTGATCCGGACGTCGTCCACGTACCAGCCGCCGGTGCCCACCAGCAGATCGCAGCCCAGGCGGAAGCGGATCTGGACCCGCCGGCCGCTGTAGGCGGCAAGATCCACCCGGGTCTGGATGAATCCCTGGCTGTCGCCGGACCAGGCCGCTCGCCGGCCCAGCGGGTTGAGCAGGAAAAAGTCCAACTCGTGCGTATAGCCGCCGGCAACCATCGCCGGACCGAGATCGGTCCACGGCTCCGCGGCGGTCCGGATCTCCAGCACGCCGCCGTCGGCCTCCGGCTCCAGGTCGTAGTCGTGCCAGAAGCTCAGTTGCCCGCCGTCCGGCACCTCGAACCAGGGGCTCAGCAGCGAGTTGTCCTTGACGCTTCCCTCGCCGGGGGTGAACCAACTGGACACCGGGGAATGGCCCCACCCGGCGACCGGAGCCCAATCGGTTGCGCCCTGGTCGAGCACATGGCTCCACCCGCCTTCGCCCGCTTCCACGTCGTCGGCGAACGTGATCCGTTCCACCGCCTCGCCGGCGTTCAAGGCGATCGGCTGCTCCCACTGCTGGATGTCGTCTGCCGCGTTCCGGCATCCGATGGTCAGCAGCCAATCCAGCGGCGTGCCGCACGCCAACGCGTCGTCCACCGTCACGCTGAACTCGCGGGTCGCCACGGCTCCCACCGCCAGCGAACCGTACGGCTGAACCGGCGGGTCGATAAGGATCTCCGGCATGTCGGTGGCCAGGCCGGCGGTGACGTCCGCGGCCGGCTCCGTGCCGATGTTCTGAAGGGTCAACTGCCAGCTCACCGTCTCGCCCGGCTCCGGGATCCCGTCGCCGTCGCCGCCCGAGAACTGCCAGCCGGCCTGAACCACCATCGGCCCGATAACCGGCATGAAGCAGAGACTGAGCCCGGACTCCACCACGGGTTCGCGGAACGCGTACTGAATACCTTTCGTCCCGTTGTAATCTTCGATCCCCACGGTGGCGTCGGCGCCGAAGTCATAGGCGGGATTGTCGAATTCGGTATCCCGGTAATTGAAATAGATCCGGTGGGTGGATTCTTCCAGAGCTATCTGGAATGTGACCGCCCCGACCCGGTTGTAATGAGCCACGTTCAACCAGGACACCACAAACAACCGCTCCGGCGCCTGTCCCGTGATCCGGTAACGGATGACCGCGCCAACGCCAGTCAGGTCCAGATCGGTCCACAGCGCCGCGATGACCGCGTTGGGACTTTCCGGCCTTGGCATCGCCGTGTTGCCGGCATCCCAATCATAGGCGTCGGCGAAGCGGAGCAGCCCGTTCGTGGAGATCAGCACCTGCTCGTAGGTCTTGCCGTAGAACTTGAACGGGAACCCGATGGCCGCGACCATGCCCGCGTCGTCCTGGCCGGCCAGGATGGCCGTGCCGCCGGCCGGATCGATCCAGTCCGGAGCCCGCGACTGCAGCAGGTAGTCCATCCGCTCCACGACTTCACCTTGAACCACGTCCTGGTCGGCGGCCAGGCCGGGCGCGCTGGCGGAATAGGTGATCTGCGCGTTATCTGGCCCCGCCGGCACCCACTGTCCGGAAAACAATCCGTCACCCGCGACGGCGTCCGCCCCGCTGCCATCGTCGCGCAGGGCGAAGTTCCGCGTGCCCGCGGCATCCACCACCCGGGCGGTGACCTGCGGCTGATTCACCGGCCCGGCGCAGTCGGTGCCCACCGTGGCCCGGAGCGCCACGTCATCGCCATCCATGACGATGAATCCGCCGGCCGGCTGGTCGGGGACGAGCCGGACGGCGGCCGGGGTGCAGGTCCAGCGCAAGTCGGTTTCGGGGCACCCGAAGAGCGTGGTCTCGAAATAGACCCAGCGGTAACTGCCGTCGCCGGCCAGGCCGGCCAGGCGCTGGCGGGATTCGTTCAGGGCGAGGCCGAGTTGGCGGCGGAACTGCTCGAACACGGACCGCATGAACTCCCAGTCAAACACGTTGGACGTGCCGTTGGTGCCGTTGGCGGCATACCAGCCGTAGCGCGTGTTCATGATCACGGCAAACGCCGCGGCGGCTGTGCCCACGGTCATTCGCTCGGCGAAACACATGTCGTAGATGAAGTTCCCCGGGTAGCAGCCCTGGCTGTACACGAAAAACGGATTCGTGTTCGTCAGCCGGCTGACGTCCGCGTTGTACATCTTCAGGCAGTAGGTGCTGTTGGCGTGCCCGAGGTGGTTGACGATGTGCGTGTCGTCGGCGTTGAAATACGAGTCGATCAGCGTGTCGGCGGTCCAGGACGAATCCGGTGCGTCATAGAGACGCTCGGCGGGAACCCCGGCCATCTCGGCGTAGACGACGTCCTTGCTGTCGCCGCCCCAGGTCTGGTCGTCGAGCTTCTCGCCCAGCAGCAGCGCGCGGAAGGGCGGCGCGGAGTTTTCGTAGTCGATGATTTTCTGGATCTGGTTGGTCGCTTCCGCGGGGGTGGAAGCGGCGATACGGCCCACCGCCACCTCCGCGAACAGGTCGGTCTCGTCGGCGGGCTCGCCGAACAGGCCGTTGCCATTCGCGTTCCAGTCGCCGTCGAGGGCGGCGAAATAGAGGTCGGTGGGAATGGCGGCGTCCACGGTGTCGCCGACCTTGCCGTAGGCGCCCCGCCACGGGATGATTTCGCTGTCGCCGCCGAGCATCACCCAGCGGGTCCCGTGGTCCTGGTAGCCGGCGGCGATGAACGTGCGGAGCTTGTGAGCGTTGTCGGTGCCCGGCGTGGCGGCCAGGACGTCCTCGATCCGGGCGAGATGGACGTTCAAGCCCCGGGCGGCCTTGTGGGTCGCCAGCGTCTGAAAGCTGGCCTCCAGCGCGGCGTTCGTCACGATCAGGTATTCCCACGCCGTGTCCAGGGTTTTGGCGGACGGCACGGCATAGCCGTCCAGCGTCGCGGGATTGTCCACGAGCGCCGCCACTTCCGCCCGGTCATCCGCCAGCGGGCGCCGCATGGGCGCGGCCTTGGCCGGCGACTCCGGCGCCAGTTGCAGGACGAGCCGCATCCGGGGAATGAAGCGCAGCTCGCCGGCGGCCGGATGGTACACCACCGGATGCAGCGTGAAGAGGGCGACCGGGTATCCCTTCAGCCACTGCACGCCGGCCGCCGCGGCGCGGACCTCTGGGAACGGCCCGGGCGCGGTGTAGATCCGCGGATCCGGCGCCACGGGCTCACGACCTGCCACCGCCGTGGGGAACAGGCCGGGGCAATGGGAAACCCGGACCGGGCGGCCCAACAATTCCGGCGGCGCGGTCTTGCATTCGAAACCTGCCAGGCGACGCCCCGCCGGGAGGAGCACCCGGCCGGAGAACACCGGTAGCATGGGCTGTCCGGGCTCCAGGGACACGGGGCAGCCATCGACCCGCACGTCCACCTGGCCGTCCGGGTGACGCTCCAGCCGCGGCCGCTCGAAGCGATATTCCAGTACGAGTTCCTCAGCGGCCGTCCAGGCCGGGACAAGGAACAGAATGATCAGCGCACCCAGCGTCCATCTCATGAGCACCATCCTGGCGGCAACATAGAGTCATTCTATGCCATGCGCCGTCGAGACGCACAACAATTCATCCTGAAAAAAACGCGGGGAGGCGGGCGATCGCGCGCCACGCCGGCCCCGCGTGATGGGTTCGGTTGCGGCCGGTCGTCAGAAGCGGTAGATGAACGTGCCCTGGGCGCGGACGCTCCGGCCTTCGTTCAGGTCGATGTAGCGGGTCCACCACGGCGAGATTTCCATGCCCACCTGGACCGCGCTGGTGATGCTGTAATAGAAATTGCCGAACAGCGCCATGTTGCGGGAGCGGTTGCCGGAGGCCAGGTCGCGGTTGACCGGGTCGTCCACGGCGCCGCCCAGGTTGAACTTCCAGCCCTTCCACGGACCGAAACCCACCGCCGCCCAGCCGCCGATGCTGCGGATCTCGTTGAGCCGGGCTTTGTTGAAGCCCTGCCCCACGGCCGCCAGGTACGTGTCGACATTGGCGCCGCGCCAGAACTCGCCCTGCAGCGTCACGCCCTTGGCCAGCGGCAGCTGAGCGTCCAGACCCCACGAATACGTGTCGAGGTTCACGCTGTTGCCGGCGGCGTCCAGGTCGTACTCCTCCTGGCCCCAGTGGCCGTACACGCCCACCGTTGCCTTGCGCTTCTCGCCGAAGGGCAGCGTCAACGCCAGACGGCTCTGGACGGTGGGGAAGCCGGCGTCCTCGCCGCCGTCGCCCGGATCGTAACCGGAGGTGTGCCCGATGGTCCGGACGAACGCGCCCTGAAGCTGCAGCCTGGCGTCGCCGCCCAGGTCGAATCCCTTGGTCAGCCGGAACTGCGGCCGGCGGTAGCCCGGATTGCCGGTCCACCACATGACGGTGTAGTTGATGGTGTCGGGCAGCAGCGGGGCGATCACGTCCGAGGTCTGGCCGGCCAGCAGGCTGAAGTCGTGCTCCGGCCACTCCAGTTTCACGAACGCGTGCCGCAGCTGGGGCTGGGGCTTGTTCTCGCCGCCCTCCAGGCTGTAGAAGTCGATCTCGACGTTGCCGGTGGTCTTGAGCGAGCCGGTGGCCGGCCCGTTGATGTTGAGGCCCACCCGGGTCTGGTTGGCGGTCATGTTGAACTCATCGTCCTTGCCGCCGGGGCCCTCGGGCAGCACCCACCGGGCGAAGTCGCCCACGTCGGTCCGGGCGGTGTCGTAGGCGGCGTCCAGCTTGACGAAGCCGTACAGTTCCACCGTGGGTTTCTTTTTGGCCGCCGCTTCGTCAGCTTTAGCGACGGCGGCCTGCGTCGAAGCGGGAGCCGCGACAGGGGCCGGAACCGGGGCGGACGCCGGCTCGCGGAGTGCCAACTGCCGCACCTCGGCGACAGCCAGCTCGAGCTGGCGGATTTTCTCCCGCAGCTCCATGTTTTCCTTCTTGAGCGCCTGGAGCTCGTCCTGCACGGAGGCGCCCTGGCCCAACACGCAGCCGGCGGCGACGCACAACCACAGCCCGGCGATGATGAGGGGATTACGCATGGTGGATACTCCTTATCGGTAATTCGATACTCTTTATGTCCAGTCGTCGGTCCGCCCGAAAAAACATGGCGGCGGAACGTTGCGATCGGTTACAATCGTCAGGCGACATCGAGAAACCGTCAGCGGGTCCGTCATTCACTATCCAGGAGGCCAGACGCCATGTCAGACCAGCAACTCAAGACCGTCCTCGAACGCGCCATCAAGAACGAGGAAGACGCCTACACCTTCTACACCGAACTGCACGACGTCGTCCAGGACGAAACCGCCCGCGAGACCCTACGGTTCCTGGCCGCCGAGGAACTGCGCCACAAGGAGTTTCTCGTCAGCTACCTCGAGGGCCGGGTGGCGGCTGATGGCCTGGCCACCGACCAGGTGATTGATTACGGCGTCGCCCAGTACAACGACAAGCCGGACATCCAGAAAGACCTGCGCACCACCGAGGTCTACCTGGTGGCGGCCCACCGCGAGTGGAACGCGCACAAGTTCTACCAGGGGCTGGCGGCCCTCCAGCCGGAGGGCGAAGTCAAACAGCTGCTCACCGAATTCGCCGCGCAGGAGCTCCGGCACAAGGAGAAGGTGGAGTACCTGTACAGCAACACCGCCTTCCCCCAGACCGCCGGCGGATGATCCGCCCGCGGCCGGCCGGCTCAGTGAGTCCGACCGGACCGATAGTACTGGGCCAGCGACCGGTCACAGGCCGGGCAGGCGTGCCCGGGTCGGCAGTGGTCTTCAAACTCGCCGCGGAACGCCTTCAACAGGGTGGTCAGCGGGATGATTGGTGACTGGCCCAGGGCGCAGAACGAGGCCTTCTTCATCAGTTGGGCCTTCTCCAGCATCTGGTCCAGTTCCGCCGGCGCCGCCCGTCGCTCCGCCAGCCGGCGGGCGTGGTGGTGGAGCTGGGCGGTGCCCACCCGGCAGGGGACGCACTGGCCGCACGACTCGTGCTCGAAGAAGGCCAGGGTCTGCAGCAGGAAATCCACCGGACAGGTCGTTTCGTCGCACACCAGCACCACGCCCGATCCCAAGGTGACGCCCTGCTTCATCGGCGTGTCGATGTCCAGGGGCATATCCAGCAGCTCGGCGGTCAGGATCCCGCCGGAGCTGCCGCCGACCTGGGCGAACTTGAACGCGTGGCCGTCGCGGATCCCCTGCCCGTACACGTCGATGATCTCGCGCAGGGTGGCGCCCATGGGCAGTTCCACCAGGCCGGTCCGGTTCAGGCGGCCGGAGAGGCAGAACAGCTTCGTGCCGGGGCACGAGACCGGTCCCACTTCCTTGAACCAGTCGGCGCCCCGCTCGACGATCAGGGGGACCGACATCAGCGTCTCGACGTTGTTGACCGTGGAGGGGAGGCTCTGGAAACCGGCCTGGCCGGGGAAGGGCGGCTTGAAGCGCGGATAGCCACGCAGCCCCTCCATTGAGTTGATCAGCGAGGTCTCCTCGCCGCAGACGTAAGCGCCGCCGCCCTCCTTGATGAAGACGTCGAAGCTGAACTCCGAACCGAACAGGTTGGCCCCAAGGCAGCCCCTGGTCCGGGCTTCGTCGATCGCGTGCTGCAGCGTGTCGATGGAGCGCCGGTACTCGCCGCGGACGTAGATGTAGCCGATGGTGGCTCCCGTGGCGAAGCCGCAGATGGCCATCCCCTCCAGCAACAGGTGGGGATTGCCCTCCATCAGTACCCGGTCCTTGAAGGTGCCGGGCTCGCCCTCGTCGGCGTTGCAGATCACGTATTTCTGCATGGGGCCCTTCACCACGAACGACCACTTCAGGCCGGCGGGAAAGCCGGCGCCGCCGCGGCCGCGCAGCCCCGAATCCTTCACCACGGCGATGACATCCGCCGGCGTCGTGGCGACCGCTTTGCGCAAGGCGGCGTAGCCGCCGTGCTTGAGGTAGCTGGCGATCCGCGCGGGGTTGACGCGGCCGATATCGGCCAGCAGCCGGCGGGTCTGCCGCGCGTCATCAATGATCGTGGCTGCCGCCGCCGTCTCGCGGCCGGATCCCCGGCCGTCGGCCGCCGCCGACTCCCGGTACGACCGGATGATCCGGGCCAGCCGCCGCCGGGTCAGGTTTCCGTGCAGGTCGTAGTTGACCATCATGGCCGGGGCCACCGAACAGATCCCCAGGCACTCGCACCGCTCCAGGTAGAAGAGGCCGTCAGGAGTGGCCTCGCCCTCGCCGATCCCCAGCAGCTTGCGCAGCGACTCGAACACGTCGATGGCGCCGGCCGTGTGGCAGGGCGTCGACTTGCAGACCCGGATCATGTAGCGGGCCCGCGGGGCAGTCCGGAACATGGTGTAGAAATCGACGAAACCGGCGACGGCGCTGGCGGGCAGGTTCATCTCCTCGGCCACCTCGCGCAGGGTGGCGGGATCGAGGCAGTTGCAGCCGGACCGGCTCTCCAGCTCCCGCAGGATCAGCATCAGTTGCTCCCGCCGGCGGCCGTATTTCGCCACCACTTCGCGGATGTCGGTCGTCGCGCTCATCGCTCACCCCCCAGCGGATAAACCTTTTCCATCTTGCAGGCGCACACCTTGAACTCCGGGATCTTGCAGAGGGGATCCAGCGCGTCGATGGTCAGCACGTTGGCGCACGCCTCGGCGAAATGGAACGGGATGAACACCACGCCGGGTTTGATCTCCGGCTTGATTTTGGCCTTCAGCCGGATACTGCCCCGGCGGGTGGATACGGAGACAATCTCCCCGTCGGCGATCTCCAGGTTCTGGGCGTCGACCGGGTGGATTTCCACGTAGGCTTCCGACACGATTTCATTCAGGATTCTGGAATTGCGGCTCATCGTGCCGGTGTGGAAATGCTCCAGCAGCCGGCCCGTGGTCAGCGCCAGCGGATACTCGGGATCGACCTCCTCGGCGGGCGGCGTGTAATCAATGGCCGCCAGTTGTCCCAGCCCGCGGGCGAAGCGGTCCTTGTGCAGGAACTGGGTGCCCGGGTGGCCCGGCGTGGGGCAGGGCCACTGGAGCAGTTCCTGATCGATCCGGGCGTAGGTCAAGCCGGCGTACGACGGCGTCACCCGGCGGATCTCCTCGAAGATCGCCTCGGCGCCGGCGTAGTTCCAGTTCGCGCCCAGCCGGTTGGCCACCGCCTGGATGATCCACCAGTCCTCGCGGGCGTCGCCGGCGGGCTGGACCACCCGGTGCATCAGCTGCACGCGCCGCTCGGTGTTGGACACGGTGCCCTCCTTCTCGAGGAAGGCGTAACCCGGCAGGACGACATCGGCGTACTGCGCCGTCTCCGTCAGGGTGATGTCCTGGACGACGAGGCAGTCGAGCTTCTCCAGCGCCTCGATGACGTGGTGCTGGTTGGGATCGGACAGGACGGGGTTCTCGCCCAGCACGTAGAGCGCCCGCACCTGCCCCGTGATGGCCGCGTTCATCGATTCGACGATGGTCAGGCCGGGCTTGTCGGGCAGTCCGTTCACGCCCCAGGCCTGCTCGAACTTCTGCCGCGCCTCGGGGTTGGTCACCGGCTGGTAGGCGGTGAAGACGTTGGGCAGGCCGCCCATGTCGCACGCCCCCTGGACATTGCTCTGGCCGCGCAGCGGATTGACGCCGCCCCCGGGCACGCCGATGTTGCCCAGCAGCATCTGGATGTTGGAAACGGATTTCACTCCGTTGACGCCGGACTTGAACTGGGTGATGCCCATGCAGTAGTAGACCGCCATCGGTTTGGCCGCCGCCAGCAGGCGGGCGGCGGTGACGATCTGCTCCGGATCCGTCAGGCCGCAGATGCCGGCGACGTGCTCGGGGGTGTACTTCTGCAGGACGCGCTCGAGCTCGGCGAACCCCTCGCAGCGGGTGTTCACATACTCGGCGTCATGCAGCCCCTCGCGCAGGATGACGTGCATCAGGCCGTTGAGCAGGGCGATGTTGGTGCCCGGCCGAATCTGCAGGAAGACGTCGGCGTAGCGGGCCAGCTCGATCCGGCGGGGGTCGGCGACGACGAGTCTCTTGCCGTCGCGGATGACCGCCTTCTTGATCATGGCCCCGATGACGGGGTGGTTTTCCGTGGTGTTGGAACCAATGATCAGGAACGCCTCCGAGAGCGGGATCTCCCGGATCGAATTGGTCATGGCCCCGGAGCCCAGTGTGGCCGCCAGACCGGCGACCGTGGAGCTGTGTCAAAGCCGGGCGCAGTGATCGACATTGTTGGTGCCGATCACCGCGCGCATGAATTTCTGCAGGATGTAGTTTTCCTCGTTGGTGCACTTGGCCGAGGTGAATGCCATGACGGCGTCGGGCCCGTGGTCGGCCTTGATCCGGCCGAACGCGCCGGCGACGCGGTCCAGCGCCTCGTCCCACGTGGCGGGGACCAGTTCGCCGTCTTTGCGGACCAGCGGCTGGGTCAGGCGCTTGGGGCTCTGGACGAAGTCGAACCCGAAGCGGCCCTTGACGCACAGGTGCCCCTCGTTGGGGCCGTCCAACGCGCCCTCGGCCTTGACCAGCAGGCCGTCCCGGTTGGTGAAGAAATCGATCTTGCAGCCGACCCCGCAGTAGATGCAGATGCTGGACTGCCTGGTCAGCTCCCACGCCTGGCCGCGGCCGAGCACCGTCTGGAACGACAGCGCGCCGGTGGGGCAGAGTTGCACGCACTGGCCGCACTGGACGCAGTCGGATTCGCCCAGCACGTCGGTGACGCCGGTGGTCAGGTGGGCGTGGCTGCCGCGGCCGGCGAAGTCCCACACCCGGTTCATCTGGATCTCGCCGCAGGCCTTGACGCAGCGGCCGCAGAGCACGCAGCGGTTTTCCTCCCGCCGCAGCCCCTCGCTGGAGGAGACGTCGCGGGTGCGGGCGTTGCGGGGCAGCCCCGCCGGGGGCGGCGTGTCCAGCCCATGCTCGTGGCACAGCGCCTGGAGTTCGCAGCCGCCGTTGGCCTCGCAGTACAGGCAGTTGTGATCGCCTTCCGCCAGGAGGAACTCGAGAATCCCCCGGCGCATGGCGGTGATCTCCGGGTCCGCCGTCACGATTTTCATCCCGTCGGCCACGGGCTCGGTGCAGGCGGTCTTGAACATCGTGTTGTTGACGCGGACGAGGCAGATCCGGCAGGCGCCCGTGCGGCTGACCTGGGGGTGGTAGCAGAGCGTCGGGATGCGCACCCCCTGCGCCTTGGCCACATCGAGGATGGTCTGCCCACGCCGGCACTCCACCTCCCGGCCGTTGAGCGTGATTTTGATGGATGGCATGGTTCTATCCACTATTTCAAGATTTAACGGACGGTTTCGATGAGCTTCTTGGGCGGAATCGGCTTCTCCAGGAAGATGTTCACCGGCCACGGCCGGTCGGTGATGTGCTGGAAAGTCTCCACGTAATCGGGCGACTGGGACATCGCCGTCAGCATGACGATGGGGATGTCCCGCGTGGCCGGATCGTCCCGCAGTTCGTAGGCGAGGTCGAATCCGTCGGTCTGAGTGTCCATCATCACGTCCAGCAGGATCAGGTCGGGGTGCTTCTGCAGGATCCGCTCCTTGGCCGCCTGCCGGTTGCCGGCGGAACTCACTTCGTACCCTTCGGCCTTGAGGACGATCGAGACCACCGTGACCAGATCCGGATCGTCGTCGACAATCAGAATTTCTTGCGCCATGGCACAACACGCTCCTTAAAAAAAGACGGCGCCGGGCAGTCGGCCCGGCGCCGGGCGATGATCAGGCTGATTTCGGGACTTCGGCTTTGAGCGTCATCTTGTTGTCGTTCAGCAACAGCGAAAACACGAGGCCGACCGCGAGGAAGGCGGCGCCGGTGTAGAACGAATAGGTCGCCGCGTTCTCGGCGAACTTGTCCTTGATGAGCGCGAAAATCTGCGGGCCGACGACGCCGCCGGCGGCCCACGCCGTCAGGATCACACCGTACACGTTGGGCATCAGCTTGGCGCCATATACGTCCGTGACGAAGCTCGGCATGGTGCCGAAGCCGCCGCCGTAGCACAGCAGCACGTAGCAGACCAGGATGCCGAAAATCCAGGGGCTGCCGGTGAACACCATGATGATGAAGGCGATGAGCTGGGTGCCGAGCAGCAGGCGGAACACGTTGGTCCGGCCCAGCTTGTCGGACAGGCCGCCCCACAGGAACCGGCCGAATCCGTTGAACAGCGAACTGATGGCGATCAGGGTCGCGCCGATGGCGGCCAGGGAGGCCACCGCCGCGGCGATGGTCTCGGGGGAGGCACCGGAGGCCTCCAGTGCCTTGATATTGAGAGCGCTGTCCGCCTTCGCCGCGATGTCCTGCATCAGCGGCGACTGCAGCGAGATCACGGCGATGCCGGCGCAGATATTGCAGAAGAACACGATCCACATCATGATGAACTTGCCCGAGAGCAGATAGCGGGACAGGGGCGCGGTGGGCGCCGCGGCGTCGGCGGCGGCCTTGGCCGCGCCGCCCGGGGGATTGTAGCCCGCCGGCACGTAACCGGCCGGCGGGTTCTTCAGGAACGCCGCAAAGATCACGCACAGCACCAGGAACGCCACCCCCAGGTAAAGGAAGACGTGGACCAGGTTGCCGCCGGTGAAATCCATCAGGAAAGGCGCGAACACCTTGGACATGATCAGGGCGCCGAAGCCGAAACCCATGACCACCATGCCGGTCACCAGCCCCTTCTTGTCGGGGAACCACTTGGCCGCGGTGGCCACCGGCGTGACATAGCCGAGCCCGAGGCCGCATCCGCCGATGACGCCGTAACCGAGCAGCAGCAGCCACAGCGAATGCTGACTGAGTGCGAAACCGCCGATCAGGTACCCCAGGCCGAACAGGA
>CALAMB010000377.1 GCA_937925645.1 uncultured Acidobacteriota bacterium | reverse complement strand
GTCCATCTACGGCCCGTCCGCGGACGAGGCGAGCTGACGGATACCGGCCGGCTCAATTCGGCAGTTCGGTAAGGATGGAGCGGAAGGTGTCCAGGTAGCTTTCGGTCAGCGATTCATCGAACAGCTTCAGCCAACGTTCGATGTATTCCCGGTCGAATCCTGGATTCTTCAACAGGACCACCCGCACGTCCTCCAAATCCCGGCTCCGTCCGGCGACGATTTTGTGAATGACCAGGTCCTCCAGGGAGGCGAAGCAGACCTCGACCGGCCCGATGAGTTGGCGGCGTACCCGTGCCAGCGCCGCCTGCTCGAATGCCGAAAAAGAGAACACGATATCCACTCGGATATCGCTGCGCTCCTCGATGGCGGGCAGCACCATGGTGTCCCGGACGAACGGTTCAGCCGAATCTACCAACACGCGCAGCCCCAGCTCGCGAACTATCGCGAGGATCCGGTGCAGTCCGCGGCTGTCCAGGCCGACGGTGATGTCGATGACGCGAGTCAGGCGGGGTTCGCCGTACAGGAGGACGGCCTGTCCGCCGAGCACCATGTAGGGAATGTTCACCCGGTCAAATTTTCGGGCGATCCGTTGCAGCAGCTCTTGGAACACAGTTCCATGCCCTCGCCACGCGCACGTCCACTTCGATACCTTCCAAAGGGTCGGCGGCGGCAAACACTCCCAGCGCGACCGCTTCCGCCCACAACGCCTCTAGAATGCGGAAATTCTGGCTGATGTCTTCAACCGGGCGAGCCAGCCACTGCCTCTGAAACTCTCGATACATGTTGGTTCGCCGTAACACGAAATGATTATAACATATTTATTCTATTATGAATATCGTGCATGCAACTGTCCTTGAATTCGCGCCGGGTCAGATGCTTCACGGGGCTGGCGGTGTCGGGGCGGAAGCGATCGAGCCGCCTGTTTCGGACCGGCGCCAGGCGCGGCGCGTCCAGATGGCGCTGGCCAGGCAGATGACGCCGCCGCCCACGGCCGTGAGCGGCGCGCCGGCGTGCTCCGCCACCCAGCCGGCCGCGAGGCCCCCGATCGGGGAGAGGCCGGTGAAGAACCAGATGTAGAGCGAGATGACACGCCCGCGCATGGCGGGCGGCGCCGTGGTCTGCAGCAGCGCGTTGGTCACGGCCAGTTGCATGGTCACGGCCACCCCCACCAGCACCATCCAGGCGCAGGAGATCCAGAGCACCCGGCTCAGGCCCAGGGCCACGAGCCCGATCCCCAGCGCCGCCTGGCCCAGGCCGATCAGACCGCCGACGCCGTGGTTGCCTCGCCGCGCCGCCGCGCCGAGAGCGCCGGCGATGGCTCCCACGCCCACGCACGACAGGAGCAGACCGTAGCCGGGCGCGCCCGCTTTGAGGATGTCCCGGGCCAGCACCGGCAGCAGGGTGGAATAGGACAGCCCGGCCATCGAGGTGATGGCGACGGCCAGAAGCACCGTCCGGATGGTGGGGTGGCCCCAGGTGAAGCGCATCCCATCGAGCAGGTCCCGACCGACGCTGGCGCCGGTGCGCGGCGTGGCCGCGGCTCCCCGGATGCTGAGCAGGGCCACCAGCACCGCCAGGTAGCTGATGGCGTTGGCGGCGAAGCAGACCCCCTCGCCGTAGGCGGCCACCAGCACGCCGGCTACGGCCGGGCCCACCATGCGGCCGGTGTTGAAGGCCGCCGAATTCAGCGCCACGGCGCTCTGGAGGTCGTCCGGTCCCACGAGGTCCATCTGCATGGTCTGGCGGGCGGTCATGTCCAGCGTGTCCACCACTCCCTGGATGAGGGCCAGCGTCAGGATGTGCCAGACTTTCACCGCGCCCGTAAGCGTCAGGGCGGCGAGTGCCGAAGCCAGCAGCAGGCTGGCCGACTGAGTCAGCAGAACCAGGTTGCGGCGGGGGAAGCGGTCGGCCAGCACGCCCGCGAAGGGCGAGCCCAGCAGCGACGGGCCGAAGCGGACCGCCGCCAGCACGCCGAGGATGAGCGCCGAATCGGTGAGCCGGTAGATGAGCCACGACAGGGCCATGGCCTGCATCCAGGTGCCGATGACCGAGACCCATTGGCCCAGCCAGAACAGGGTGAAGTCGCGGTGGCGCATGGCGCGGAAGGTGAGGCGGGCGCGGTGTCGCCCCTGCTCGAGCAGGGGCCAGCGCAGCGGAGTCGGTGTGAAGATGTGAAAGGGCATGTGATGCGCTCTGCCTCCGTCCCATTGTACCCCGCCCCGCAAGCATCCCGGATCCGTCATGAAGCCGGCACACGTCCTCACCGGGTTACGACGGTTCGGGTCGTCTTGTCGGAAATGACCAATGTCAAATGATCAATGAAAAATGATCAAGGGTTCATGGATGGCCGCAATCCGTCTTGCCAGAATCTTGCTTCGTGCCTTGGCGCCTTGGCGAGCGGTTATTCCGGCATGGCGCGGATCCCGGCCCGGAACCGCCGCAGCGCCTCCTCGAGTTCCTCGGGCTCGGCCAGGCCGAAGCCCATCCGCACGTGACCCGGCCGCCCGAACAGGTCGCCCGGCGTCACGCCGAGGTCGAACTCCCGCTCAAGGAAATCGGCCAGGGCCAGGGTGTCAAGGGGGCGGCGGATCCGCGGGAAGGCGATGATGCCGGCCGGCGGCGCGACCCACTCGAGCAATTCGTCGGCCTCCACGTGGGCGCGCACACGGGCCAGCGCCGGCGCGGCGACGGCCCGTGCCCGCTCCACCAGCCAGTCGCGCCGGCGGAGCGCCGCGGCGGCGATCGCGTCGCCCGGGACCGAGTTGGAGCCGGCGAGGTAGTCGACGATCCGGTAGCACCGCCGCACGAACGCGGCGTCGGCGAAGAGCAGCCCCACCCGCAGGCCGGTCAGTCCGTACACCTTCGACAGACCGGTGACCGAGATCATCCGTCCGCCGCTCCGGCGGGCCATGGGGCTGGCGCTCTCCGCCACGAAGTCCTTGTACACTTCGTCCACCAGGACGCGGCAGCCGTGCCGGTCGGCGATCGCCGCCAGCTCCGCCAGTTCCTCCGGCCTTAGGGCGGCGCCGGTGGGATTGTGAAGGTTGGTGACCACCACCAGCCGGGTGTCGGGGCGCAGCCGCCGCTTCAGGTCGTCGAAGTCGAGGGCGAAACCGCCGCCCCATGGGCGGGCGAACGTTTCCACGGCGGCGCCGAAGGGGCGGATGGCGTCGTCGAGGCAGGTGTAGCCGGGCGTTTCGCACAGGACGTGGCCGGGGCCGCCCGCCGCCTCGTCCAGGGCGGCGGCGAAGGCGACGAAGTTGCACCCGGTGGCGCCCGCGCCGATGAACACCTCCTCGGGGGCGACACCGAACTGTTCGGCGGCCACTGTCTTGAGGGGACCGTAGCCGTCGGGATCGCCGGAGGCGATGGCGACGTCTTCAAGGCCGAGGCCCAGTTCGGCCAGGGTCACCGGCCGCATGTTGGAGCAGGTGAGGGAGTACCGCGCCCGGCCCTGATGCTCCTTGGCCCACCGCAGGTAGTGCAC
>CALAMB010000376.1 GCA_937925645.1 uncultured Acidobacteriota bacterium | reverse complement strand
CGGAGATGATCAGCGGGATCACGATGGCAAAGAGGGATAAACCCAGCAGTTTAGTTCGGATTGTGAGTTTCAATTTTCACACCTCGCCTGGGGAATCGATCAGACGTTCCTGATGATCTCCAGCATGTTGCGCTGGAAATCGATCATCTTTTTCGGGTCGTTGATTTCGCCGCTGAGCAGCTCGATGAGCTCGGGCAGCTTGTCTTTGGGGAAGGCTTCGCGGGATTCGCCGAGGTTGCCGATGTGGTCGTCCATCACGATGGGGGCCAGGGGGCCGATGACCTTGGCCATCTCCCGCTCGATGAGCTGGAAGATGCCGGGATCGATCCCCACCTTGCGCTCCTCGCGGGTCACCGCCTCGCCCATCATCTCGATCAACCCGGCGTTGAAGAGCTTGCAGAACGCCTTGCTGACGTCGAGGATGGGGAGCTCCACCTTGCCGGCGATCTCGCTCACGCTGTCAATGCCGTTAATGTGGCGAAGAATGTTCCATTCGGTGGCGTTGAGCGAGATCTCGCTGGGCGTTCCGTAGCTCATCTTGAAAACCAGGTTGGTGTTGGGGATTACCTTGCGGATATCCTGCCAGTCGGCATCGATCTGCTCGCCGCGGCGGATGATCTCCTGGGCCCCGGTCAGAATGGTTTTGTTCTTGACGGAGATGTTGGGCAGGAAGGTGAAGATGCCGTCGGTCCACGACAGCAGCGCGTACACCGCGTTCTCGCCCAAGACCGTGTTGTATTTGGCGTGGATGACTTCGCCGGAGAGGAAATACACGTCGCCCGTATCCTCGCCGCGTTGCAGCGACAGCTTGCCGGTCCTCTGGCTGTTGCAGAGGATCTTCATGATCTCCACCAACTTCAGCTGGCTCAGGTTCCCTTTTAGGGTTTCGCTCATAGTTCACAACCCTTCCGGAAGAATTAACCGACGATCTGGCGGATCCTTTCCGCCTGGGCATACTCCTTCTCGCTGAGTTTTTCCCGCGAGAGCACCGTGGACTTGCGGATCCGCACCGGCGGGGCCAGTTTTTTGTAGTGCTTGTCGGAGACCACTTTCGACAGCGCGACGTTGAGGGTCATCCGCAGGTGGGCTTTGTTGAGGTTCTTGTCGCCCAGCAGAACCAGAATGGTCTCCTGCACGCCGAGCTTGGTGGGGACCAGCAGCCGCACGTTGTTGTAAACGATCAGCTTGCCTTCGATGAAGTTCACCTCGGCTTCGACGATCTCGTCGCCGGGCAGTTCGAACGCGCCCAGGCATTGGATCAGCTCCAATGCCCCGGTGGCGGTGAGGTTGGCGCGGCCCAGCCGTTCGGTCTGGGGAAACAGGAGTTCCCCCCGGTTGTTAGCCAGGTAGGCGGAGCGGACGCCCATGACGGAGCTGATTTCATCCACGAATTTGCCGAGTAAATCTTCCATGGCTGTCCATTATTTGAGAATTTCGTAATACTTTTCCAAATCCAGGCTGGACGCGGCGTAGGCGTGATCCGCGGCCAGCAGGGTCCGGGTCCGCTCGCGGAACGGTTCCAGGGGGAAAGCGACCCGGGCCTCGATCATTTTTTCCAGGACGCGCCGGATGAGCCGGAAGGTGGCTTCCACGATGGTTCGGGGCTTGTCCTCCGTGCGCAGTTCCAGCCGGCCGTCCCGGTAGGTGTATTCCGCGGCGAATGGGTCGAGGAAGGGGAATTTGTCCGCCAGCTCCAGGCAGGATTCCTGGAAGAGATGGTTGAATTCGAGGCCGCGCTTGTTGTCCGCCGGGAAATCCTTTCGGAACTCGTTCAGAAGCGCTTCCATGACGGCCTGGATTTCATCCCGGGAAATCTCCACTTCCGACGGGGTGGGTTCTGCCTCCTGGGCGGTGGAGCGATAGACGTTGAATGTCGCGCCCAGGTCGCGGGATCCCTCGATGATCTCCTTGATGGCCGTCTCGCCGGCGATGAGGTCTTTCCCCAGCAGGGAAATCAGCGCGTCCACCGGCTGGCCTTCCTGAACGAACAGGAGGCCGTACCCGATGTTCTTCTGGAAAACCACTTCCACAAAGTGATCGTTGGGATCGTTCTCCAGGCGGCTCAGCAGCTTTTTGGGATCGGTGAACTCGCTGGAGATGTTTTCATGGATCTTCTCGCTGCCCAGATAGCGGGAGATGAAAAAGACGGCTTCCGGGGGAAGCTGGTAGGTGGAAATGAGCAGGTTTTCCTTGCGGCCGATCTGGAGAATGGCGCCGAGATGCTGGCGACCCAGCAGGTTGACATCCCCGCGGATCCGGACGTTGGCCACCGCGCCGCCTTCCAGCAGGATCTCGCCCTCGTGCTTGACCCCCACCATTTCGATGAAGCCGGAGAAGGAGTTGCCCTTGAGTTCCTCGAGCAGCTTGCCCAAGTCCACGAAATAGGAGCTGAGTTCCTTGTGAACCGGCTTCCCCTTCGGAATGATCATTATTGCCGCTCGTTGATATAGGTTTGGAGTTCCTTCATCACCTGGGGCTCGGCAAGTTTCAGGTTGGCTTGCGGGTTGAAGAAAATCCCGATGAGGTGGGGATCGCGGTCCACGATCATCAGGGTCTTGTCGCTGAAGTTGACCGTGATGCTGTCGAAGTAGCTGATACCGGAACTCTTGCCGATGCTCTGCAGCTTGGCGGCGCAAAAAGACAGGATCTGGGCGTAAAGCTCCACTTCCTCGAAGCTGCTGTTGGACAGAGGGGTTCCATCCTTGAGCAGGGTGATCGCGGCGAGGACCCCGTCGACCTGCATCAGGTTTTTGATGAGCTTGATGTGCACCTGGTCCTGGCCGGCCTGGCTCTCGTCGAAGATCCGCATGCCCTCGAGAATCAGCTCGGACCACTTGATCTCGTTGGTCTTGATGTTTGTGCGGATGCCGTCCTCGATCTTGAACTCGCCTTCCGTGAGGTGGATCGCCTTGTACACGGCGTCAGGGCCCACCAGATTGTCGAACTGGGCGTGGGGGATGTCACCGTTTTCGAAATAGATCACGCCGATCTTCCCCCGGTAGTTGAAGGTCAACTTGGCGGTTTTCTTCTCCAGGCAGTTCAACTGAATCAGGTTGACCAGATTGACTTCCTTGAGATTACCAATCAGTGCCATTTGGTTTTTCCAGTTTTTAGAATAAGTTGCCCGGCCGATGACGGCATAAGTAAAAGTATCACGGCCCGACAATTCATGTCAAGGACCATTACGGCCCGAAACGCACGGAACACATTGAATTCAGCGGTTTTTCCATGTCGGCGGCCGCCGGTCCACCCAGGCGGCGATGCCTTCGGTGAAGTCCTCCAAATCGGTCAGGATATTCAGGTAGTCGGTGAAGGACTCGTCGATGAATCGCTGGAAAACCTCATGCTTGGCCCGGCGCAGGTTGCGCAGCATCAGCCCGATCACCGGCGTGCTGAGCGTGGACAGGTGCGCCAGGGTTTTCTTAAGCTCGGCCACGAGCTCTTCGCGCGGATGCACCCGGGACACCAGCCCCAGCTCGAGGGCCTGGGCGGCCGTCATTTCGCGACCGGTCAGGAAGGTCTGGAGCGACGCGGTGAACCCGGCCTGGTGCCCCAGCATGATGGTGCCCACCGCCGGAAAAGTGCCGATGGCCAGGTGGTCGTACTGGAAGGTGGCCGCGGAGCTGGCCAGCACAAGGTCGAAGAAGGGGAGCAGGTCGCAGCCCCAGTTGCGGACCTTGCCGTCCACCAGGGCAACGGTGAGGTAATCCACGCTGAGCAGGAACTCGCAGATGTTGCGGAAGCGCTCCAGGGCGGAGAACACCATCTCGCGGGTGTGTTCCGAGTAGTCCAGGCCGCCGATGAAACTGGGGCCGGAGGCGGACACGAGCAGAGCGGCCGTATCGGTCTGGCCGACGGCTGACTCCATCAGCTCGCTCCACTCGCCCAGCAGTTGCAGTGACAGGAGATTGTCCGGCGGATTGTTCAGGGTGACGTGGGCCAGGCGGCCTTTGAGCTCGAAACGGATCTTCTCGAACTGGGCCGAATCGTCTTGCATGGTCGCCTCCTCGCCAAGCGGAATGCCGCTACCGCCCTTCGCGGAAATGCGATATAATCGGCGGCTGAATTTTACCTCGTGGTGTCAGATATACCACCAAGATGGGGCGAATGCAAGAATCCACAACGGCCCGCACCCTGAACGTCCGGGTCACCCGGTGCGAGATGCTCGCCGGCGGCTATTTTCTGCTCGGCGTCGCTGCGCCGGAGGTTGCCGCCGCGGCGGAGCCGGGGCAGTTTTTCATGCTCGGGCTGCCCCAACACGCCCTGTCCGCCGATCCGTTGCTGAACCGGCCCCTCAGCGTGCTCGACGCGCCCCACGCCGGCGCGGCCGGGGAAATCCTTTTTCTGATCAAGCAGGTGGGACGGGGCACCCGCCTGCTCGCCGGGCTGCGGCCGGGCGACGCGCTGTTCGCCCACGGACCGCTGGGCGGAACATTCCCGACGCCGCCGGCCGGCGGGACCCTGGTCCTGGTGGGTGGCGGCGTGGGCATCGCGCCGCTCTATTTCTACCTGCGCCGCTTTCAGGGGAAGGCCCGGCTGGTGCTGTTCTACGGCGGGCGCACCGCCGCCGAGCTGCCGTTGCGCGATCGCTTGGCGTCCGCGGAGGGCACGGACGTCCGCTTGGTGACCGAGGATGGCAGCCACGGGGAGCGGGGCCTGGTGACGGAGCCGCTTGAACGCTACCTGAAACAGAATGCCGTCGACCGCATCTATTGCTGCGGACCCAACGCGATGATGGCCGCCGTTTACCGGATCGGCGCCGCAGGCGGTCGGCCGGTGTGGGTATCCATGGAGAACCGGATGGGGTGCGGCATGGGCGTGTGCCTGGGTTGCACGATGCCGGTGCGAGACGACCGCGGCATCGCCATGCGGCGGGTGTGCGCCGACGGTCCCGTATTTGAAGCCGACCGGGTCGATTGGGACACGATCGGCCGGTCCCCAATCTAGTGCGCGGAGCGCTGATGGCCAAGCTGAAACTGGTTCTGATTGCGGTGGTGTTCGTCGGAGTCGTGGGCTATCTCATCTACTCGGGGCTGCAGGAAACCACCGTCTACTACCACACCGTGGGTGAGGTGCTGGCCGGCCAGGCGCACGACGGCGGACGGGGGGTGCGGGTCACCGGAACCGTGGTGCCCGGCTCGGTCCGGCGGGCGGCGGACGCGCTGGCCATGGATTTCCAGATCGCCGACGCGGCGGACCAGCCCGTCCTGATGGTCCACTACCAGGGAGTGATCCCCGACAATTTCAAGGAGGGGATGGCCGTCGTCGTGGAAGGCGACCTCCAAGCCGGCCGCCGCGAATTTGACGCCGACACCATCCTGCTGAAGTGCCCCTCGAAGTACGAAAAGACGCCGGAACAGGCCTGAAACCCGTCGACGCAAGGCAGAGCGTATGGTGCTGCTGGGCAATTTCCTGATCGTCGCCACGTTCGTCCTGCTCGTTTACGCCATGGCGGCGGCGGCGCTGCGGCTGCGCACCGGGCGGCCGGCCTGGACGGACACGGCCTGCCGGGCCATGTACGCCGCGGCGGCTTTGACCGCCGGCGCCGCGGGACTCCTCCTGTGGGCGCTGGTCCGAAGCGACTTCCGGCTGGAATACGTGGCGAGTTACTCCTCCACGACATTGCCCCTGGTGTACCGGATCACCGCGTTCTGGGCCGGCCAGGCGGGCTCGCTGCTCCTCTGGCTGCTCCTGCTGCTGGCATTCGCCGCCATGGCGCTGGCCGGCTTCCGGCGGCGTCACGCCGCGGTGGTGCCGCCCTTCATCCTCATCACGGCCGCCTCAGGCCTGTTTTTCAACCTGCTCCTGATCCTGTTCACGAACCCGTTCCAACGGCTTGACGTGGTGATCGCCGAGGGCCGGGGCCTGAACCCGCTGCTGCAGAACGTGGGCATGATCTTCCACCCGCCGACGCTGTTCGTCGGATACGTGGGCTTCACGGTACCGTTCGCCTTCGTCATGGCCGCGCTGGCCGCCGGCGCCCTGCCGTCCGACGGGCTGAAGATCATCCGCCGCTGGACGGTGTTCGCCTGGCTGTTCCTCACCGTGGGGATCATTCTCGGCGCGCAGTGGGCCTACGTGGAGCTGGGCTGGGGCGGCTACTGGGCCTGGGATCCGGTGGAGAACGCCTCGTTCATCCCCTGGATCGCCGCGACGGCGTTCCTGCACACGTCCATCCTGCAGGAGCGCCACGGGGTGTTCAAAAAGTGGAACGCACTGCTGGTGGCGCTCACGTTCCTGTTGTGCATCTTCGGCACGTTCATCACCCGGAGCGGCTTCATCGAGTCGGTGCACGCCTTCGAACGTTCAACCATCGGCTATTATTTTCTCATTTTCATGGCGGCGATGCTGGCCCTGACCGTCGGCGTCATTGCCTGGCGCCGGCAGCTGCTGGCGCCCGATCGGCCCATGGGCAGCTTCCTGTCCAAGGACGGACTGTTCGTGCTCACCAACCTGCTGCTGATGGGTTTTCTGGTCGTGGTGCTCGCGGGGACCATCCTGCCGACGCTGTCCGAACTGGCGGGCGGCCGAAAGATCGCCATCCAGGCGCCGTTCTTCAACGCGGCCGTCGTCCCGTTCGCCATCGCCTGCCTCGTCCTCCTGGGGATCTGCCCGGTGGTGGGCTGGTACCGGACCACGGCGGCGGCGTTTCTGAAACACGCGCTGGTTTTCCTGGCGGCGGCCGGCGCTGGCTTTGCGGCGCTGTTGGTCTGGCTGCAGGGCCACCTGCCCGCGGCGGTGCTGGCCGGTCTCGGCATGGGCGCCGCGGCCTCCATCATCAGCGACGTGGCGCGCTCGACGTGGATCCGCCGGCGGACCACCGGCGAAGGGTTCGGCACGGCGTTGGCGAACCTGCTCCGGAAGAACACCCGCCGCTACGGGGCCTACCTGGTCCACCT
>CALAMB010000375.1 GCA_937925645.1 uncultured Acidobacteriota bacterium | reverse complement strand
TACCTGAACACCGACCGGCGCCACACCCTGAACTTCAACGGCTCCTACACCTTCACCGGCGGCTTCACCCTGGGCGTGGGCTTCCGGAGCACCAGCGGCGCCCCCATCACCAAGCTGGGTGCCCACCCGGCGTATGAGAACTCCGGCGAGATCCCGATGACCCCGCGCGGAGCCGAGGGCCGGACCGAGTGGCTGAACAACTTCGACGTGCACATGAGCTATCCGTTCACCTTCGGTGACAACTACCGCCTGCGCTTCGGCGTGGACGTGTTCAACCTCTGCAACTTCAAGCGCATCACCAACGTGGACGAGGACTTCGAACTCGCTCCCGAATACGAGAACCCCGACTACCTGACGCCCCAGGCGTTCCAGCGTCCGTTCAACATGCGGTTCTCCATCCGGTTCGAGTTCTAAGAACCGGCTGGTCCGCGTGACCACTCCAGGCGGGGCCTTCTGGCCCCGCCTTTTTTTTCGTAATTCGGAATTCGGAAATCGGACATCGGAATTCGGATCTGGGATCTGGGATCTGGGATCTGGGACCTGGGTGCTGGGAACTGAATCTTAGAATCCCAAGTACCCATTCACCGATTCACCCATTCACCGACTCACCCATTCACCGACTCACCCATTCACCGATTCACCCATTCACCGATTCACCCATTCACCGACTCACCCATTCACCGATTCACCCATTCACCGATCTCGTCTGGCACTCACAAACGGCCGGCACGCGGGAGGTACCGCGAGCAGCAGCGAGCGGCGCGAGGGGGCGTGCTCCACGCGTCACCCCGGATGCGATTCCACTCCGTCAATGTATCCAGACCACACAAAGACGAGTGGCGATGAACGCTCGGAAACGTTATCGATCCTGCTCGTCGCCGTAGCGCGCTTCGATATCCGCCCAATTATCCAGATCCCCACCCTGTTTATCCCGGACGTACCGGCGCGCGGCGTCAAACTGACTCTGACGGTACAGATGCACTGTGGACCCATGGCGCGACCATGGTTTCAGATCGGCTGGGATGAATCCGGCTTCCCGCAGTTTTCGGGTACACCATGACTTGAGCTGGTTCAGCGCGTCGTCCGGCGATATCGAGCACGACAGTACGGCGTGAACATGCTCGGTGCGGATGCGCAGTGCATGAAGCGGCCAGCCTCGTCAAGCGCATTTATCCACTATGGCGTCATGCACAATCCGGCGCATGGCGGCATCAAGGGTGACGGGCGGATGGCCCAGTCGGCAAGCTTCTTCTTCCTGCCAGGCAGGGGTATGGCTGATGCGAGGCGTGCCGTATTCGTTGCGGAAGCGGTCCTGAGAGCCTCGTGGATCGCCATGGAGCCAGGTGCCACGAGTGCGAAAGGTCAGAAAGCATGATTGCAGGCCATGCGTTTTCACCGAGGAAAACCTCCAGTGGATTCAATCTATATAACGTTTGATTTAAAAAATGTTCCGAGCGAGAGACGTTGGTCCTGATGGAATTACTTCATCAACCGGTGGATCGTAGCCAGGGTCGCATCGCGCCGCTCGCTGCCGCTCGCGGTACCTCATCTGTGCCAATCGGGTGATCTCACTCAAAAATTTACTCATTGGTGGATACAGCCATGACGGAGGCATTGAACAATTTGTCTTAAAATTTGGAGAGCTGACAGCTGGTGGTTGATTGCTGCTGGCTGCTGGCGTCTAGCTGAAGGACGCCTTCAGACCCGGCCCGGGCGGCGATTTTGGAGTTGACTTTCCGGACGGCTTGAATAAAATATGGCCGTCCCGCAATGCGGGACAGTGGCCGCGATCTTTTGGCGCTATCGTCTAGGGGTTAGGACGCCGCCCTCTCACGGCGGTAACCGGGGTTCGAATCCCCGTAGCGCTACCAATACCCAAGCCGCCGGCATTTCTGCCGGCGGTTTTTTTCTTCCTCTCGCTAAGACGCAAAGTCGCAAAGATTCAGTAAATGCGGGAGATGCGTGTGAATCATTCCCCGCCGGGGTCGGCCAGGCGGCGGCAGGCGGCGGCCAGGTCGTTCTTGGCGCAGAGCAGCGGGCCGAACAGCGGCAAGCGCGGCCGGACCGCCGCTGTCATCGCCCCGGCCATCTCGCGGATGTCCCACTGGGCGTGGGCGTCGAGGCGCAGCCGCGCGAAGTGCGCCAGCTCGCGCACGCTGACCCGGAACAGCACCCGGCGCCGGTGCGCGTTGGTCAGGGCGTAGGCGGCCGCCGGCGGCGCCAGGGCGCCGATCCGCGCGGCCACCGCGGCGCTCGCGTCCGCCAGTTCCCGTAACGCCGCGCCCTCCCCCACCGCCGCCACCGACGCCGGCACGGTGACGCCGAGCCGCGGGTCGTAATCCTGCGGGATGAGCGTGCCCATCCGGTGGCGCTTGAGCTGGGCGAAGCACGAGGCGCTCACCACGCACTCGAACGTGGCCGCGGCCAGCTCGAAGGCGCGCGGCAGCGATTGCCACGGCGGCAGGTGTTCCACGAGTCCCGCCAGCAGGGTGCGCTTCTCCTCGTCGCCCGCCGTTTCGGCCCAGCGCCGGCTCGCCGCCGCCGACAGCCCGCCCGCCTCGTGCATCAGCGCCGTCCAGACCGGCGTCTCGTCCAGGCCCGCGTCATCCACGACGCGGCAGGCGGCCGCCGTGCCGGCTGGCTCCGGCGTCGCTGTGCCGGCGGCGGCGCGCAGGCGCTCCCGGGTCAGCGGCAGGTCCAGGCGGTGGTGCGCCGCCGGCTCAGTGTACTTGATGAGCGACGGGGCGATGCCGCCCACGGCGCGGCGGAGGCGGTCGCCGTACTCCCGCACCTCGCCCAGCGGATGGGCGGCCGCCGCCTGAATGATCCGCTCCAGGTTGCGGGCGTTGGCGGTTAGGCCGAGCTGGGTCTCCGTGGCCAGACTCAGGCCGTAGCGGGCGTCCTCCCTGGCCCAGCCGTCGAGGGTGCGCCGGCCGTCCCTCCCCTCAGCCAACTCCGGGTGCCGGGCGGGAAAATACTCAGCCAGCTTGCCGTAACAGCGGCGGTAGAACGCCACCTGGCGGGCGACCAGCGCGTGAAACTCCGCCTCCAGCGGCGTGCCCATCACCTCCACCGGCGTGACGTAATCCCCCTCGAGCGTGATGTAGCGTTGCGATTTTTCGGTGTAGGAGCAGAGGCGGAAGCGCTCCACGAACTCGGCGGCCAGGCGGCTGACGCCCAGCACGTCCAGGTTGAACACGGCGTGCTCGGCCACCGAGGCATGGCCCAGGCCGAAGATGATCGACTCGTTGGATTTTCGGGCCCGGTCCACTTCCGCCCGGGCCGCGGCGCGGAGCTCCGGCGCCGGACGCGGGTCGCGGCTGATGCGGGCGTAGGCGGCCGAGAGCGTCTCTGGCGTCAGGTTGCGGCGTTCGGCGAGCGCGGTCAGCTCCGCCGCCAGGACCTCCCGGTCGGCGTCGGCACCGTCCGCCAGCGCCGGCCGGGCCCGCTCCAGGAGTTCCCGGTACTCGCGGAGGATCTCCGCATCCACGTTCAGGCCCGCCAGGATCACGTCCACGCTGTCCGCGCCTCCTGTGTTGTCACGCCCGCCCGTCGGACCGGCGTGCGGATCCGGCCGGTGCCGGTCACTCGTCGCCCAGGCCGTCCACCTCGGCGCCGGGGTCGATCCGGCGGATGGCGTCCACCACCTCGCGGATGAGCACGTCCGGCGTCGAGGCGCCGGCGGAGATGCCCACCGTCGCGACGCCCTCGAACCACTCGGCGCGCACGTCCGCCGCGGTCTGGACCTGGTAGGTCCGCGGGTTGATGCTCTGGCTCAGCTCCGTGAGCCGGCGGGTGTTCGCGCTGGTGTACGACCCGACGATGATCATGATGTCGTTGTGGCGCGGCATCAGGCAGATCTCGCTCTGGTGGTCGGTGGTGGGCTTGCAGATGGTGTTGATGAAGCGGATCTCGCGACTGAAGCGCACCAGCTCCGGCAGGATCTGCTGCACGTTGCCCAGGCTCTGGGTGGACTGCACCACCACGCCCAGCTTGGGGTAGCGCCGATCCCAACCCTCAAGATCGGCCGGCGCGGCCACCACGCGGGCGCCGGGCGCCTGCCCGGCGATGCCCCGCACCTCGTCGTGGTTGTGGTCGCCGATGATCACGATCTGATACCCCTCGGCGTGAAGGTTGCGCACGATCCGGTGGATCTCCAGCACCATGGGACAGGTGGCGTCCACGATCTTGAGGCCGCGCGCTTCGGCCTCGCCGTACGTCTCCGGGGTGGAGCCGTGGGCGCGGAACAGCAGCACGCCGGCGGGAATGTCGTCGATGCGGTCCACCACCCGGATGCCGGCCCGCTGGATCTGGTCCACGACGGACTCGTTGTGGACGATCTCACCCAGCATGTAGACGTCCTGTTCCGTGCGAGCGGCCTGCAGGGCGATGTCGATGGCGCGGCGCACCCCGAAGCAGAAGCCGGCGCTCTGGGCCACCTGGATCTTCATCGGCCGCCCCGCAGATCCGGCGCCCCGGCGGCCGGCAGGCGGTACAGGATCAGTCCCGCCGCGCGCGCGGTGAACGCCTCGAAGAACCGGCGGGTCTCGGCGTAGTCGGCCGGCGGCAGGATGCGTCGGGTCACCGCGACCTCCTCCTCCACCCGGACCACGCCCCGGGCCTCGTCCAGACTGAAGGTCCGCCGGGCGGACCAGGCGGGCGTCTCGCGAACGATCTCCGCCGGCAGGTGAAGCACCTCGCTCCCCGGGGGCAGCTGGATCTCCGTCACCGTGCGGCTGACGGCCGGCTCGCCCAAATCCAGCGGCGTGCGGCGCTCCGGCTCGCCCAGCCAGAAGCTGACTTCGGCGAACGTCAACGGATGCGACGGCGTGTCCAGCACGACGACGTTTTCCTGCCGCACCGTCAGGTCGCCGCGGCCCACCGCCTGCCGGAGTTCCACGCCGCGGTCGGACGCATCCAGGCCCGCCGCCTCGCCGCCGCTTGGCACGGCGCCGGCGGCCCAGCGGGAGGCCAGCTCGCGCAGCGCCGCTTCCCGCTCCTCTGGGGACAGCCGGCCCAGCAGCTCCCGGGCCCGGGCGGCGAACAGGCCGCGCAGGTCCGCCACCGCCTCGATCTCCGCCCCGCCGGCGGCATCCAGCCGGATGGTCAGCCGGTTGTCGGCCCGGTTGGCCGAAGCGGTTGCCGCGCCGGTATCCGCGAACTCCGTCCGGGTGCGGCCGACGAAGAGACCCCGGTTGTCCGCCGCACGGGCGCAGAAGCCGAAGGTGTCACCGCCGCCGGTCGGATCCAGAAAGACGGGATCCCCGCCGGGAAGCTCCAGCCGCAGCACCAGCGCGTCGAACTGCTCCATCGCCGGCACGTCTTCCGCCAGCGGCAGCCGGTCGCTGTTGAGAAACACCGGCACGGCCTCAAGCCCCGCCGCCGCCAGCATCGCCCCGAGCAGCACCGCCTTGTCCCTGGCGTCGCCTGCGCCGGCAGCCAGCACCGCGTCCGGTTCCGCCGGCTGCAGGCCGGCCATGGGCACGGCCACCGGAATGGCGGCCACCGCGCGGGTCACGAAGTGAAAGAGCCGCTGCGCCTGTTCCCGGGGCGTGGCGGCGCCGGCGACGAGCGCCGCCGCGCGCGTCGCCGTCTGCGGACCGGGCCTGTCGACAAACCGCCAGTAGGCGTCGGCGAACGGGGCCGCCGCCTCGCGCCAGCCGGCGTACGACGAGTAGACCAGCCGGGCGGCGGCGAGCGCCAGCGGCGGGGCGAATGGCTCCACCGCCGCGGCCGGCACGTCCCGCACGAAGAAGGAATGCAGCACGCGGCCGCGCTCGCTGTGACGGAGGCTCTGGATGACGTCGCCGTTGAACGCGCGGTACTTCAGAACAGCTCCCTCGGGCAGCCCAATGTGGAGGCGTTTGTCCCGCAGCGGATCGTCCGCCTGGAAAAACTCGACGCCGCTGAAGCCGGCAGGCGCGGCGGCAGTGGTCCGTTCCATCCGCACCTCGAGCAGCCGGCCAGGCACCACGTCGGGGAGCGTCACCACCCGCTCCATCACCTGATTGTAGGCGGGGTCGGCGACGCCGTCGGGCACGCGGTCGCCCGCCGCCGCGGCGTCGGCGGGCACGAACTCGGTCGCGTTGACATACGTGACCGCCTTGAGGAGCCGGAGCTGCTG
>CALAMB010000374.1 GCA_937925645.1 uncultured Acidobacteriota bacterium | reverse complement strand
ATGGGTGAATGGGTGAATGGGTGAATGGGTGAATGGGTGAATGGGTGAATCGGAGTGTTGGCGATAGTTTCAGATCAGGGCTCAAAACATAAAAAAGACTCTGTGTCCTCTGCGTCTCTGTGGTGAAGATTGACTGCTCGATGTCCGCGTTCCGGTAACGAGCCTCGAGTCTCGATTACGAATTACGATTACGATTACGAATTACGATTACGATTACGAATTACGATTACGATTACGAGGGGGGCGATCAGCGTTTGAAGAGGAAATGCAGCAGCGGGATCAGCCAGCCGAGGATGAACGCCGCGCCGAGGTTCAGTCGCACGATCACCGGCAGGTCGCGCATGCGGCGGTAGTGGGCGTACAGGTTCATGGCCACGGCGAGCACCAGACTGACCAGCATGCCGTAGATCCAGACGGCGTGGAAACCGAACAGGCGGAAGAACAGGATGGAGTAGGTCAGGCTGAACAGCGGGCCCACCAGCGCGGTGGCCAGCACCAGCGTCAGGAAAACCGTCATGGTCTGGGCCAGACGGCTGGGCGGATCGTCCATCCGGCGGGAGGTCTTCAGGAACCCCCAGCTCATGAGGCAGCCCAGCAGAAAGCCGGCGGGCAGGCCGACGATGAGCAGCAGCAGCAACTGGCTCAGGATCGCTTTGAGCACAGACGATGAACCTCGCTCCGGATTATAAGAAAAAACATGCTATGATGCCACGAAAATGAACGGGCGGAGGACGGATCATGGACGGACGGCCCGGGCCGGGCGGACCGGCGGCAGACGACGATCGCTGGTGCGATCTGGCCTGCCCGTGGGCCGAGTTCCCCGATGACGTGGCGGTGGACGGCTCCCTGTCGTGCCGGACATTCCGCGCCCTCTACTGCCGGCAACTGAAGCGCCTGGTGCCCCAGAACGCCCGCTGTGCCGCCCGCCGGGCGGCGCCGGACGCGGCGCCGCCGCCGGACCGAAACTGATGCGGCCAGGAGCCGGACCCGCCCCCGTGGGCCGCCGGCGCGCGGCGCTCCCGGCGACCGCGCCAGGCCTTCCCGAGCGGGACAAAAGTGCTTGACAGTGGGGGGGGCTTTTGCTATAGTGCCGACTCTTTCGTGCACCGGACCCCGGTGTGGGTTCGGGTAATTCGTTCAAGGAGTTGACTGTGCCGACGATCAACCAGCTCGTCCGCAAGAGCAGAGCGCAGGTCCGGAACAAGACCAAGGCGCCCGCTCTGCAGCGTTGCCCGCAGCGCCGGGGCGTGTGCACCCGCGTGTACACCACCACGCCGAAGAAACCCAATTCCGCCTTGCGCAAGGTGGCCCGTGTCCGCCTGACCAACGGAATCGAAATCACCTCCTACATCCCCGGCGAGGGGCACAGCCTCCAGGAGCACAACATCGTGCTGGTCCGCGGCGGCCGCGTCAAGGACCTGCCGGGCGTGCGCTACCACATCGTCCGCGGCACGTTGGACTGCGGCGGCGTCGACAAGCGGGCCAACTCCCGCTCCAAGTACGGCACCAAGCGGCCCAAGAAATAACCACAGGAACGGAGTACGAGGATGCCGAGAAGAAGAGAAGTCGCCAAGCGGGCCACCCCGCCGGACCCGATCTATAACAGCGAGCTGGTGACCAAGTTCATCAACTCCATGATGTCGAAGGGCAAGAAGACCATCGCCGAAAACAGCTTTTATGCGGCGATGGACATCATCTCCAAGAAGGCCAAGGACGACCCCCTGAAGATCTTCAAGCGGGCCGTCCAGAACAGCAAGCCCCAGGTGGAAGTGAAGACCCGCCGGGTGGGCGGCGCCAACTACCAGGTGCCCATCGAGGTGAGCCCCACCCGCCAGCAGTCGCTGGCCATCCGCTGGCTGATCAACTACTCCCGCCAGCGCGGCGAGAAGACCATGCGGGAGCGCCTGGCCAACGAGCTGATCGACGCCTTCAACGAGCGCGGCGCCACCATCAAGAAGAAGGAAGACACCCACAAGATGGCCGAGGCCAACAAGGCGTTCGCCCACTTCCGCTGGTAATCCGCCGCTTATTCCGCATGCAGTGACCGATTGAGCAGTCCGGCCGCCCGGACTGCATGTGTTTGTACCGTCCGCCGGGCCGCTCCGTCCGCGGCACCGATCCCCGAACGGGGTCCCGGCCGGCCGGCGACTGCGATCAGGAGAACAACCGTGGCGCGCCAAACTTCGCTGGAAAAAACCCGCAACATCGGGATCATGGCCCATATCGACGCCGGGAAGACCACCACCACCGAGCGGATCCTCTTCTACACCGGGATCACCCACCGCCTGGGCGAGGTCCACGAAGGGACCGCGACCATGGACTGGATGGTCCAGGAGCAGGAGCGCGGCATCACCATCACCTCGGCCGCCACCACCTGCTTCTGGCAGGACCACCGGATCAACATCATCGACACGCCGGGCCACGTCGATTTCACCGCCGAGGTGGAGCGTTCCCTGCGCGTGCTCGACGGCGCGGTGGCCGTATTCTGCGCCGTGGGCGGCGTGGAGCCGCAGTCGGAGACCGTCTGGCGCCAGGCCGACCGGTACAACGTGCCGCGCATCGCCTTCGTCAACAAGATGGACCGGCCCGGCGCCGACTTCATCAACTGCATGGCCATGATGCGGGCCCGACTCGACACCGCCCCGCTGGCCGTCCAGTTGCCGCTGGGGGCCGAGGACGCCTTCCGCGGGGTGATCGACCTCGTGCGCATGAAGGCCTGCATCTACGACGACGAGACGAAGGGCGCCCACTACCACGAGACCGACATCCCGGCGGAGCACCTGGCCGAGGCGGAGAGCTTCCGCGAGCGGCTGCTGGAGACGGCCGTCGAGATGGACGACGCGGTGCTGGGCAAGTACCTCGAGGGCGCGCCCATCACCGAGGCGGAGCTCAAGGCCTGCATCCGCAAGGGCACCGTCGCCCTGCGCTTCACCCCCGTGCTCTGCGGCGCGTCCTTCAAGAACAAGGGCATCCAGCCCCTGCTCGACGCCGTGGTGGACTACCTGCCGTCGCCGCTGGACGTACCGGCGGTGGAGGGCCAGGACGAGCGGGGCGAGCCGGTGCGGCGCCCCTGCGGCGACGACGAGCCGTTTGCCGCGCTCGTGTTCAAGATCATGACCGACCCGTACGTCGGCTCCCTCGCCTTCATGCGGGTGTACAGCGGCCGGCTCGCCAACGGCACCACCGTCTACAACTCCACCCGGCAGGCCAACGAGCGGATCGGCCGGCTCCTCAAGATGCACGCCAACAAGCGCGAGGAGATCCCCGAGATCCGGGCCGGGGACATCGCCGCCGCCGTGGGGCTCAAGAAGGTGAGCACCGGCGACACCATCTGCGACCGGAACAACCCCGTCCTGCTGGAGGCGATCGATTTCCCGGCGCCCGTCATCAGCGTGGCCATCGAGCCGAAGACCCAGGCCGACGTCGACAAGATGGGCGGGGCGCTCGGCAAGCTCATGGCCGAGGACCCCACCTTCCGCGTGAAGGTGGACGACGAGACCGGCCAGACCATCATCTCCGGCATGGGCGAGCTGCACCTCGAGATCATCGTCGACCGCCTCATGCGCGAGTTCGGCGTCGAGGCGCGGGTGGGCCGTCCCCAGGTCGCCTACCGCGAGACCATCACCAAGGCGGTCGAGGCGGAGGGCCGCTTCGTGCGCCAGACGGGCGGCCACGGCCAGTTCGGCGTGGTCAAGCTGAAAGTCGAGCCGCAGCCGGCCGGCGGCGGCTTCGAGTTCGTCAACGGCATTTTCGGCGGCACGGTGCCGCGGGAGTACATCCCCTCAGTGGAGAAGGGCGTCCGCGAGGCCATGGAGAACGGCGTGCTGGCGGGCTACGAGATGGTGGACGTCAAGGTGACCCTCTATGACGGCGCCTATCACGAGGTGGACTCGTCCGAGATGGCCTTCAAGATCGCCGGATCCATGGGGCTCAAGGAGGGGGCGCGCAAGGCCGCGCCGGTGCTGCTGGAGCCGGTGATGAAGGTGGAGGTGGTCACTCCCGAGGAGTACATGGGCGACGTGATCGGCAACATCAACGCCCGGCGGGGCCGCATCACCCACATGGAGCATCGCGGCAGCACCCAGGTGGTCACCGCCATGGTGCCGCTGGCCGAGATGTTCGGCTACGCCACCGACTTGCGCTCCCTGACCCAGGGGCGCGCCACCTACACCATGCACTTCCACCAGTACGAGCCGGTGCCCGTCCATCTCGCCGAGAAGATCGTCGGCGGCGGGAAGTAGGGGGACGTGAGGAGATAGGAGATAGGGGAAGAGGGCTCTCGTGCTCGTAATTCGTAATCGTCATCGTAATCGTAATCGTAATCGAGGCTAGAGGCTAGAGGCTCGTTCCCGTAAAGCGTACAGCGGACTTCGGGCAGTCCGTCTTCACCACAGAGGCACAGAGGACACAGAGTCTTTTTTATGTTTTGAGCCCGGCTCTGAAACTGTCTCCAACGCTCCGATTCACCGATTCACCCATTCACCGATTCACCCATTCACCCATTCACCCATTCACCCATTCACCGATTCACCGACTCACCGACTCACCGACTCACCGATTCACCCATTCACCGACTCACCCATTCACCGATTCACCCATTCACCCATTCACCGATTCACCCATTCACCCATTCACCGATTCACCGATTCACCCATTCACCCTCTGAATTGACCAATGACAAATGATCAATGAAAGATGATCAATGAAAAAGGATCCGTGACAACCGCACTGTCCTCCCTTGCCGCGGTCTCCCGCCGGCCGCGGCCCGCCCCCCCGAGCCCCGAGCCTCTAGCCCCGAGCCTCTAGCCCCGCTCCTTCCGGCTCTTCGCGTGGGGATGGGCCTGCTGGTACACCTTGATCAGGTGCTCGATGGACAGGTGGGTGTACTTCTGGGTGGTGGACAGGCTGGCGTGGCCCAGCAACTCCTGGATCACCCGCAGGTCGGCGCCGGCGTTGAGCAGGTGCGTGGCGAACGTGTGGCGCAGCGTGTGGGGGCTGATCTTGAGCCGGACCGCCACGCAGTGGATGTAGCTGTTGAGGATGCGCCGCACCGAGCGGTCCGTCAGGCGCCCGCCCCACAGGTTGAGAAAGACGGCCTCCCCCTCGCGGTCCTCGGCGGGCGCGGCGGCCAGGATGAGCTGGCGCTCGGGCCACCACGCCTCCAGGGCGCGCGCCGCGGCGTCGCCGAACGGCACGAGCCGCTCCTTCTTCCCCTTGCCGCGCACGCGGATCATCGCCTCGGCGGTTTGGATGTCCGCCGTGTTGAGCCCCACCAGTTCGCCGACGCGCATCCCCGTGGCGTACAGCAGCTCCAGCAGCGCCCGGTCGCGCCGACCCTTGCGGGTGGCCGGGTCGGGCGCCTCCACCAGCGCCTGCGCCTGGTCCAGCTCCAGGTGCGCCGGGATCCGCCGCGGGGTGCGGGGCATGCTCACCGCCAGGGCCGGGTTCCTGGCCAGCACGCCGATCCGCACCAGGTGCTTGAAGAATGACCGCAGCGACGACACCTTCCGGCAGATGGTGGTCTTGGCCAGGTTCTGCTGGTACAGGAAGCCGAGGAACTCCCGGATGGAAAGGGAGTCGATGTCCTCGACGGGCGGTTCGGTGGCGCGGCCGCGGCTGTCGGTCCGGGTGAAGAACGTGGCGAACTGGCGCAGATCCGCCTCGTAGTTGCGCACCGTGTGGACGGACATGTTCCGCTCGAACTTCAGGTGCTCGAGGAAGCGGTCGATCAACTCCGGCAGCTTGCGGCCCATGTCGGCACCTCCGCGGTCGTGCTCATTATAAGACGGAACCGGCGAAACGGAGAGGGGGGGATTCACCACAGAGTCACAAAAGGCGCAGAGGATTCCATTCGGCGTTGATCATCTGACATTTTTCAGCTGTCATTGAAGACGGGTGAGTCGGTGAATCGGTGAATCGGTGAATCGGTGAATCGGTGAGTCGGTGAATCGGTGAATGGGTGAGTCGGTGAATGGGTGAGTCGGTGAGTCGGTGAGTCGGTGAATGGGTGAATCGGTGAATGGGAGCGTTGGAGACAGTTTCAGATCAGGGCTCAAAACATAAAAAAGACTCTGTGTTCTCTGTACTACTATCTCCAGAATTCTTGAAATTTTAAAA
>CALAMB010000373.1 GCA_937925645.1 uncultured Acidobacteriota bacterium | reverse complement strand
GAGCGCCTGCAGCACCCGCGCCGGCGTCATGGGCAGCCGGTACACCATGGTCCCGGTGGCGTCGTGGACGGCGTTGGCCACCACCGCGCCCATGACGATGATGGCCGGCTCGCCGCCGCCCTGGGCCGGCTCGTCGGGCAGGTCGAGGATCACCGTCTCGATCTTCGGCAGCCAGGAAAAGCGCGGGATCTCGTAAGTGTCGAAGTTGCGGTCGCGGACGTCGCCGCCGGCGAAGCGCAGCCCCTCGGTAAGCGCGTACCCCAGCCCCATGGTGATGCACCCTTCCATCTGGATGACCGCCCCGGCGGGATTGATGAGCAGCCCCATGTCCTGGGCGCAGACCACTCGCTTCACGCGAATGCGCCCCGTGGCCGTGTCCACCGCCGCCTCGGCGATGGTGGCCACGTAGGTGCCGGCGTCCACGCCGCAGGCGACGCCGAGACCGCGTCCGCTCGGCGGTTTGGCGGGCCGCCAGCCGAACTTTTCGGCCGCTGCTTTGAGCGTTCGGATCATCCGCGGGTCCTTCAGGTTCCGCAGCCGGAACTCCACCGGGTCGACGCCGGCCTGGGCGGCCAACAACTGGATGTGGCACTCGCGGGCGTAGGAGTTGGTGTTGTTCCCCGGCGCGCGCCAGGCGCCGGTGGCGAAGGGGTGCACGCCTGTCGGGGCCGTCCAGCTTGAGTTGTGGGCCAGGGTGCGGTGATGGGGGATGTCGTAGAAGTGGGCCGCTCCGCGCTCGCCAGCGAAGTACACGCGGTAATCCCAGAAGCTGAGGCGCCCCTCAGCGGTGACGCCGCCCCGGACCGTCACCACCGCCGCGGGACGGAACGAGTCGTAGAAAAATTCCTCCGCCCGGCTCCAGGCCACCTGGACCGGCCGTCCGCTGAGCCGGGACAGGCGTGCCGCTTCGACGACCTGCTGGTTGCGCGTCTTGCCTCCGAACCCGCCGCCCACGAACACCGGGCGGACGCGCACGTTCGCTTCGGGAAGGCCGAGCGTCCGGGCCACCTCCGCCCGGGCCGGGAACGGCGTCTGGGTGGACGCCCACACCGTGGCGCGGTCGCCGGCCACGTGGGCCACCGCGGTGTGGGGCTCCATGGGCGCGTGGGCTACGTAGTCATTGTAGTAGGTCGACGCGACGATGGCGGCCGACGCGGCACTGCCCGCGACCAGGTCGCCGCCCGCGGTCACGGGGCGCCCCTCGGGCGCCACCTTGAGCAGGTGGTCGAAGATGCTGTCGGTGTCCACGGCGGCCGCGGGGGTGTCGAAACGGGCTGTCACTTTGGCCAGGGCCGCCTCGGCCACGTCGGGTTGGCGATGGAGAACGGCGACGAGATCGCCGTCCCGGATCACCTGGACCCCCGGGACGGCGCGGGCCGCCGACAGGTCCGCCTCCAGCAGCCGGGCGCCGTGGGCGGGCGGCCGCAGGATCCTGGCGTGGAGCATCCCCTCCAGCCGGACGTCACCGGCGAACACCGCCCGGCCCGTCACCTTCTCCCGCGCGTCGCGGCGGGTGAACGGCTTGCCCATGAGCTTGAACTCCGACGGCTTCTTGACCGGCACGCCGGCCACGTGCCGCTCGATCCGCTGCCCCTTGGCCAGCTCGGCGTACGTGACGCGGCGCGTCGGCTCCGCGGCGACGGAGACGACGCCGCCGGCCGTCACCAGCTTCTCCACCGGAGCGCCCAGGCGCTCGGCGGCCAGCTCCATGAGCACCCGCCGGGCCTCGGCGCCGGCGGCCCGGAGCGGCGGACCGAAGAAGCGCGTGGTCAGGGAGCCGAAGGTGCCCGCGTCCCACGGGCAGAGGTCGGTGTCGCCCATGACCATGTCGACGGCGTCGAGCGCCACGTCCAGCTCGTCGGCCAGCTCCTGCGCCAACGACGTGACGGGCCCCTGGCCCATCTCGATCTTGCCGGTGAAGCACGTCACCCGGCCGTCGGCGCCGATTCGGAGGAAGGCGTTGAAGTCGGTGGGCAGGCTGGGCCGGGCGGGCCGGCCCGGGGCCTCCTGCCCGAAGAGCGAGGCGTCCCACAGCGCCACCGTGATCAGGATGCCGCCGCTCGCCTTCAGGAAATCGCGCCGGTTGAGCGGCGGGATGGCAGCGGCGTTCGCGTCGTCGCGCCCGTGCAACTCCTCGTAGTCCTGAAGATCTCGGGATTCGCCCATGTCAGTTCCCTCCTGCCATCTTGACGGCGGCCGCCTGGACGGCCTCGATGATCCGGGTGTGAGCGCCGCAGCGGCACAGGTTGTCCTCGAGGGCGGCCGCGATGGCATCGGCGGTGGGCCGGGGATTTTTTTTCAGGAAAGCATAAGCGGTCAGGATCATGCCCGGCGTGCAGTAACCGCACTGGAGCGCGTCATGGACCATGAAGGCCTCCTGCAGCGGGTGCAACGCCTCGCCCCGGGCCAGTCCCTCGATGGTGACCACGTCCTGTCCGGCCACGTCCCGGACGGCGACCCGGCACGACCGCACCGCCTCGCCGTCCACCAGGACCGTGCAGGCGCCGCAGATGCCCTCGCCGCAGCCGTACTTCGTCCCGGTGAGCCCCAGGTCCGTGCGCAGGACCCAGAGCAGCGGGCGGCCGCCGTCGACGTCGAGCGCGACGGGGCGGCCGTTGAGGCGGAAGCGGATGGTCTCACTCATGGCCGTCACCTCCGTGGTGGCATTACGCCCATCGCGGCGACGGGACTGCCGCCCGGCGGCAACGCCGGCCGCCGGCCGACGCGTGCCCGGGGCGGCGGCTGCACTGTTCCCGACGCGATGGGGTCGTCATTATTTTACACCGGCGGGTCGCAAATCGTGAGGCGCAAAGAAGGGGCCGGGGTGTGATCGGGGCCATGACACCCGGTCGGACTGGATTTCGCCGCCGGTGGCCGCGGCCGGCGGCATCCGCAACGGCGGCGCATCGCCGCTCCCGGATCGTGTCAGCGCCGCCCGATTCGTTTCCGCCGGAGTGCGGGTATAATGAAGCGTTGCTGACCGCCAGGCCGGAGGATCGGAGCGTGAAGCTGTGGCACACTCTCGCCGTGCTGGGGGCCGCCTACGCCTTCTGCCTAGCGCTGGCCGCCGCCGTGCTCGTCACCGTCATGGCCGTGACCCACGACTGGAGCGCGGCGCCCACCGGCACGGCCATGATGACCATGCTGTACGGCCTCGCCGGCGCGTTCCTGCTCACCGACGTCGCCGTCTTCCTGTATCTGCGGCGCCGGCGGCTCGGGCTGGGCTGGAACCTGTTCGCCACCGCTGCCCTCGGGTCGGTGCTGGTCTCATCCTGGCTGATCCTGGCGTTCCTGAGCATGGTCATCTTCAACCGTTGAGTCAGGCTGAGGCGGCAGGTCTCAAAATCGTTCGCCCTTTCCTGTCTCTTCCCGATTTTCGACGGACTCTCGCCCGGTCCGGCCGAGAATCATCCTCCTGCCACGGACTCCGAAGCCACCGCCCCGAGATGGCTCCGACGAGACAGTCTCATGACCATTAATCGGGCCGTCGATCGACTCATTATTTCAGGGCTTTGT
>CALAMB010000372.1 GCA_937925645.1 uncultured Acidobacteriota bacterium | reverse complement strand
CGGCGGCTGGACGCCGCTTTGGATTCCGGAACGGTTTGTCGATTTGCGACGGCTGTAAAATCCAAAGACGCTTCGCGTCAATCCAAAGCGCAGTCTAGCCTGCGCACTCCAGAGCGCTTCGCGCTATCCAAAGCGCTTCGCGCGCGGGCCAGAGTGCCGAATCCGTGATGAAATTCGAAAAAGAATTTGGGTTATTTGCCTATTCGCCGGTTCGCCCATTCGCCGGCTCGCCCATCCACCTATTCACCTATTTCACCTATTCACCCATTCACCCATTCACCTATTCACCCTCGTATGGCTTGTCCGGCGGGTACTTCTTCTCCAGCGCCTTGAACCGGGGGTGCGACAGGAGCGGTTTGAATTCCGGCTGAAGTTTGATCATGTTGATGTTCTCATACGGCGCGGGATGGCTGAAATAGTATTCCAGCTGGTCCAGGGCCTGGTCGTTTTCCCCAAACCGGGCGTAAACCATCGCCAGAGCGTATACACATTGCAAGTGGCCCGCGTCGTCCCTCTCCCACGGGATCATCTCCACGGCTTCCCGGGCCATCCGGATGGCTTCCTCTTTTCTGCCCAAGCCACGCATGATTTCACTGCGGGTGGCCAGCAGGCGCGCTTCCTGGCCCTTGCCCCGCCGCTCCTGCTCCAGCTTCTCCAGCCGGCGCAACGCCTCGGTGTACGCCGCCCGCGCCTCTTCCCTCCGGCCCATCCCGTCCAATCCACGACTTACCCACACCGCCTTCAAGGGAATCTCAAAAGCAAAGCTACCCTCATCTATAATATCCTCGAGACTGCGGACGTGCTCCAGAAATCGCTCATAATGAGCGGTCCAGTACAGATAGCGAACATAAAAATACGATTTCTGCACCTTCTGCCGCAGAGCGGGCGTAAGGCTGTTCAGGTATCTCACCGCCTTCGCCGGGTCGCCGTCCCGCCGGACGTAGAGCCATGCCATCTGCAGGTATGGGTAGACCTCTATCGCCTCCGGATCCACGGCCATGGCCCGCTTTAGAGTCCGTTCGGCATCGGCGTAGCGCTGAAATCTGACATAGTAGTAGCCCAGAATATTGTGAGCATACCCATTAGCTGGGTGGAGTTGAACAAGCCGTTCCTTGTACCGGAGCCCTTCATTGAATTTTCCCTGACTCATGGCAAATGAACCGAGATTGTGCAAGATGGCCGGTGCACCCGGCCGGCCCTGCTCGGCCAGGAGGGTTTCCTGCTCGGCCAGCTGGTAGTCGGCCTTGAAGCGGGCATACCACCCGCCTAACGCCATGTGATAAATCGGGTTGTCCGGCTCCAGCTCTCCCCACTTCTGCAAGGCCTTCCAGGCCAGCGCCGCCCGCCGCTCGCTGCGGTCATCAAAAATATATCGGAAATAGTCGTGAACAGTATACTGGCCGTCCAAGGCTTCCCAGAACCCCGGATCCAGCGCGGCCGCCTTTTCGTAAAACTTCAACGCCTCGTCGAGGTTCAAGGCGGTTATCTCTTTCATCTTTTCGTTGCCCTTCATATAGCTATCGTACGCCGCGGCGTTCCGGGTGTAGAGCGGCCGGCCATCCTTGTCCCTGTAACCCTGCCACTCGCCGTCCACCAGCTTCACCACCAGCGCCGCGCCCACCTTCTCCGCGATCAGCGACTGCTTCCCCAGGATGTCCGCCGCCGTCTCGTCGTACTGCTCGTTCCACAGGTGCATCCCGTCGGCGGCCCGGATCAGCTGCGCCGTCACCCGGATCCGCTCCGCCCCCGCCGCGCCGCCCTGCCACCGCACCGACCCCTCCAGCAGGTAGTCCACTCCCAGCTCGGACGCGATCTGAGAGACTTTTTTCGGGCTCTTCTTGTACTCCATCACGCTGGTCCGCGCCGCCACGCTCAGCCCGTACACCTGCGCCAACCGCCCGGTGATCTCCTCCGTCACTCCGTCCGCCACGTACTCCTTGTCCGGCGCCCCCAGGTTCTCGAACGGCAGCACCGCCAGCTTCAGCCGCACCGGCCGCCACGGCTTCTCCGTTGGGCGCCACGGCGCCCAGAGGTAAATGCCGGCTCCAATCGCGGCGAGGAGCAGGACCGCGGCGACCCCGGCGGGCCAGCGCTTCCAGAGCGGCCGCCTCATCGGCACCGCCGTCGCCTGCGCCACCGGCGTCGGGCCCGTCACCGGCGACGGCGTCGCCGGACCGCCCGCCACGACTCGCGCCACGCCCCGCAGGTCCACCGCCAGGTCCGCCAGCGTCTGGTATCTGTCCGCGGGATCCTTCGCCAGCGCCTTGGCGATCACTCCGTCCAGTTGGATGGGCACCCCCGTCCGCAGCCCCGTCAGCGGCTCCGGCGCCTCGTTGAGGATCCCGTACATCACCGCCTGCGGATACTCGCCGGCAAACGGCGGCCGCCCCGCCACCGTCTCGTACAGCACCACCCCCAGCGACCACACGTCCGTCCGGGCGTCCGTGCTCTCCCCCCGCGCCTGCTCCGGCGACATGTACCCGGCCGTCCCCAGCGTCGTCCCCGTCCGCGTCACCGCCGACCCCGCCGCCAGCTTCGCCAGCCCGAAGTCCAGCACCTTCACCAGCCCGTCCGAGGTCAGGAACAGGTTGGCCGGCTTCACGTCCCGGTGCACGATCCCCTTGGCATGGGCGTGGGCCAGCCCCGCCGCCGCCTCCTGCGCGATCCGCAGCGCCTCTTCCAGCGGCAGCGGCCCCTTCGCAATACGCTCCCGCAGCGTCTCGCCGGCGTAGCACGCCATGGCGATGTAGATCTGCCCGTCGGCCGTCTCGGCCACTTCATGAATGTTGCAGATGTTCGGATGGTCCAGCGCCGCGGCCGCCTGCGCCTCGTGCAGGAACCGCCGCTTCGCCGCCTCGTCCCGGCTCAGCTCCGGCGGCAGGAACTTGAGCGCCACGGCGCGCCGGAGCCGGGTGTCCTCGGCCCGGTACACCACGCCCATGCCCCCCGCGCCCAGCTCCTCGACGATGTGGTAATGCCCCACGGTCTGGCCGATCATGGACACCCCCCGCCCGCCGCCAATGCCCTCATTCAACTGATCGTTGTTGCCATCATTTTAGCACAGGGCGCGGGGCTCGAGACTAGCGGCTAGAGGTTCGAGGCTAGAGGCTCGTTCCCGTCCCCGCGTGCTCGTGATCGTAATCGTACTCGTGATCGTAATCGTACTCGTGATCGTAATTCGTAATCGAGGCTCGAGGCTAGAGGCTAGAGGCTTGTTCCCGTTCCCCCGTGCTCGTGCTCGTAATCGTAATCGTCATCGTAATCGTGGTCGTAATCAAGTTGTTTGAAGGTTGGAAGGTTGGAAGGTTGGAAGGTTGGAAGGTTGGAAGGTTGCAATCAGTTGATAGTTGATGGTTGATCGTTCGTTCTGTTCATCCACCTTCTCTCGTCTCCCGTCTCCTGATTCACCGATTCACCGATTTCACCCATTCACCCTTTCACTCATTCACGGCTCTCCAATGACAAATGCAAAATGATCAATGGCAAATGACAAATGGAAATGTCTCTTTGTGTCCTTTGTGCCTTCGTGGTGAATAGGGCTGGATCGGGGAGGGTGGATCGATTACGATTACGATTACGATTACGATGACGATGACGATCACGATCACGATTACGAATTACGATCACGATTACGAATTACGATCACGATTACGAGCACGAACGTGAAAACGCAGCGCTCAACCATCAACCATCAACGATCAACCTTGAGCGGTCGCGGACCGGCAGCGGTTCCGACGCAGCGACCCATGACAGGAGGCAGCCGTGACCCAGTGGTTTGAGGACGACGCGTTCTGGTCCGATTACCAGACGTTCATCTTCCAGGGCGGGCAGCTCAGCGACCCGATGCGGGACGTGGACCGTTCGCTGCGGCTCGCCGCGCCGCTGCCCGCCGGGGCGGCGGTGCTGGACCTGTGCTGCGGACCGGGCCGGCACACCGTGGAGCTGGCGCGCCGCGGGTACCGGGTCACCGGGGTGGACCGCACTGCCGCCTACCTGGCCGAGGCCGAGCAGGCCACCGCCGACGCAGGACTCGCCGTGGAACTGGTTCAGGAAGACATGCGCACGTTTTGCCGGCCCGGGGCGTTCGACGCGGCGTTCAACCTCTACACGTCGTTCGGCTACTTCCCCGATCCCGCCGACGACCGGCGGGTGGCGGAAAACCTCCACGCCTCGCTCCGCGCCGGCGGCGTCCTGGTGATGGAGCTGATCAGCCGCGAGGTGCTGGCGAGCGGCTTCCGGGCGCGCGACTGGAGCCGCCTGGCCGGTCCGGGCAGCCCCATCGTTCTCGAGGAGCGGCGCCTGAGTCAGGACTGGGCCTGGATCGAGTCGGACTGGACCCTCCTTTTTCCCGACGGCCGCACCCAGACCCGCACCGTGGGTCACCGTCTCTACTCCGGCACCGAGCTGGCGGCGCTCCTTCGGGGCGCCGGCTTCGAGCCGGTGACGCTCCACGGCGGGCTGGACGGCCGCCCCTACGACCACACCGCCTGGCGGCTGGTGGCCGTGGCGCGGAAAGGCTAGCGCGGCGGTGGGCGGGTACTACGACAAGAAGCTCGCAGCGGAGCGGCTCCGGCGCTGCTACGAGCTGGCCCCGCCCCGGGTCCACCAGTACCTGGATGCGGAGATCCGCCATGTCCAGGGCTATCTCACCCCCGACTGCCGGGTGCTGGAACTGGGGTGCGGCTACGGGCGCGTGCTGGCCGCCCTGGTTCCGGCAGCGGCGCTCGCGGTGGGTATCGACACGTCACGCGCCAGCCTCGCCGCGGCCCGACGGTGCCTGACGGCTTTCTCCAACTGCCGCCTGCTGGCCATGGACGCCGCAGCGCTGGGCTTCCGCGACGGTACGTTCGATGTGGTGGCCTGCATTCAGAACGGCATTTCGGCATTCCACCGCGATCCGGCCACGCTCGTCCGGGAAGCCTGCCGGGTGGTCCGCCCCGGCGGCACCGTGCTGTTCTCGAGCTACGCCGGCGCCTTCTGGGAGCACCGGCTGGACTGGTTCCGCCGCCAGGCGGCCGCCGGCTTGCTGGGCCCCATCGACGAGGCCCGCACCGGGAACGGCACGATCGTCTGCGCCGACGGTTTCACCGCCACGACGTTCGGCCCCGCCGACTGGCTCAAGTTGACGGCGGGCCTGCCGGCAGCCGTCCGAATCGTAGAGGTTGACGGATCCAGCATTTTCTGCGAACTTAGTATTGACACCATCTGAACAGGATCACCGGAATGACTGCTGACACGGGGACCCCCGCCATCGGCTCGTCCTCCGCCGGCACACCCGCCTGGCGGACGTACACCATGATCGCAGCGGTCATGCTGCTCTATGCCGGACTGTTCGCGCTGAACGGCCTGAGCTGGCGGTGGGACTTCCAGAGCAACGCGGGGCTCCGGCTGTCGCCGGCTCCGGACGGAATGACCGTCCAGGCCACGGTTCCCGGCGGCGAGGCGGACCGCGCCGGACTCCGGCCCGGCGACCGGTTGCACCGCGTCAACGGACGAATCATCCGGACCCGCGTGGATTACCGCCTGGCGGAACAGAGCCTGCCGGGCGACCGGCCGGTCCGCATCGAACTGGAGCGGGACGGGCGCCGGTTGCCGGTCGCCGTCGGCAATCCCGTGACCGTGCCATGGGTCAGTCTGGCGATCACGACCGCCATCGTTCTGCTGTATCTGGGCATCGGCGGTTTTTCCGTCTGGCGGCGCCGCTCCGACCCGCGGATCCGTGTTTTTTTTCGAGTCACGGTGCTGGCACCCCTGACCGTGCTCATCCCGGATTACTGCGAGGGTCAGGGGGACGCGCTGTCCGTGGTGCTGACCCTGGCGCTGGCCCTGGCGCGCGGCGGCTTGATCGGCTCCGAGATCCACCTGGCGGCGGTGATCCCGGAACCGAAGACAATCGTGCGACGGCACGCCTGGCTGCTACCGGTACTGTATATCACCGGCATCCTGTCCGCCATGGCGGCCCAACTTCCCTATCTGGCCCAACTGGCCGGGCTGGCGGTCTCACCGCCGTGGGCGCTGACCCTGACCCGCCAGTTCCAGATGATGTATCTGGGATTCGGTCCCGCCGGCGTCCTCGCCGCGTTGGCTCACACCCATCTCACCCTGCCCGCGGGCGCGCCGCGACGGCAGACCCGCGTGGTGCTCGCCGGCGTGGTCCCCTGGGCGTTCAGCCTGTTCTTCGCGCTGGGCAGCTGGCTGATCGCCGGCCGGATCACCGAGTTCGTGATCTGGTTCAACCTGATCGCCATCGTGCCGGTGCCCGTCGCCTTCGCCCTGGCCATCTTCCGCCACCGCCTGTTCGACGTGGAGCTGGTGATCCGCAAAAGCATCATCTACGCGGCGCTCACCGGTGTCATCTTCCTCATCTACTACGGCGCCCTCGGCCTGGGCGGCAGTCTGGCGACCCTGCTGTTTCATCCGATCCATCCCGTCTGGCTCATGGTCCCGGCCACCCTGCTCCTGGCGCTGGTGTTCAACCCGCTGCGCGAGCGGATCCAGCGCGGGGTGGACCGCCTCCTGTATCCGGAACGCTTCGAGCTGCGCCGCGACCTGCCCCGCCTCTCGGCGCGGGTGGCGGGCCAGGCCCAGTTGGAGACGCTGATCCCCGCCATTCAGGAAGGGCTGGAGGGGTTGCTGCGCATGCGCTCGGCCGCCTTTCTGCTCGCCAACGCGTCCGGCACGACGTACACCATCTGGTCCACCTATGGGGCCATCCGGGGCCGCGGACTGGAGCAGCAGGTGATGTTCGCCGCGGACGAACCGGTGATCCGGATCCTGGCGCAGGCGCGCCGGCTGCTCCACCTGAGCCAGTTGCAGGACGCCGCCGGCACCGCCGGCCATCGCCGGTTGCTGCGCCTGGAGCCCCAGTTGCTCCTCCCGTTTTCGCTTCAGGACAATCTGGTGGCGGTGCTGACCCTGGGCGGCGGCGATCCCGACAACCGGCTGGATGGCGAGGAACGCGACCTGCTCGACATCTTCGCCCGCCAGGCGGCCGCCATGATCGAGAACGCCCGCCTGTTCCGCTCGGCCACCTACGACGAACTCACGGGCCTGCTGCGGCGCGGCCCGTTCATGGACGCGCTCAGCCGCGAGATGGACCGGGTGCGCCGCTTCCGGCGGCCGCTGGTGGTGGGGATGCTGGACGTGGACCACTTCAAGCGGATCAACGACACCTTCGGCCACGCCGCCGGCGACCTGGTGCTGAAGCAGATCGCCCACAGCCTCCAGTCCGGCATCCGCAGCATCGACAGCCTGAGCCGGTACGGCGGCGAGGAGATGGCGTTTTTCCTGCCGGAGACTTCGGCCGCGGACGGCTGGGCCCTCGCCGACCGGCTGCGGGCGGCGGTGGCGGAGCTGCAGGTGGACGCGGCGCCCGACGAGCCGCCGATCGGCGTGCAGGCCAGCATCGGCCTCTCCTCATGGGACGGCCGCCCCGCCGAACTGACCCCGGACGACCTCATCCGGCAGGCGGACCAGGCGCTGTACCAGGCCAAGAGCCGCGGCCGCAACCGGGTGGAGCGCTGGACCACGACATGACAGGGTTGAGGGTTGAGGGTTGAGGGTTGAGGGTTGAGGGTTGAGGGTTGAGGGTT
>CALAMB010000371.1 GCA_937925645.1 uncultured Acidobacteriota bacterium | reverse complement strand
CCAGCCGGTCCAGGGCGTCGTAGCCGTATTGGATCAGCCCGAAGTCGGTGGTCTTCGACAGGATGTTCCCCGCCGCGTCGTGGGTGTAGGCGAAGTCCGAGATCACCGCGCCGTCGGGCTTCGTGTACCTCAGGTCCACCAGCCGGCCGGGCGGGTCGTAGATCCGCTCGACATGCATCCCGAAGCCGTAGTCCATCGACGCCAGGGAACCGTCTGGATTGTAGGCATAGTCCACCGAAGGGGGCGGTTCACCGCCGGGGCCGGGCTGGTTGGAGGCCAGATGAGTAACCTGGCTACGGGCATCCCTAGTGTAAGCGATGGTTTCGCCGTCGGGATAAGTCAGGGACACCTTGCGGCCGTTCTCGTCGTAGGTGTAGCCCACCGTCTTGACGATGGTGTCGTTGACGATGGTGAGCTGGAGATTGCGGGCATCGTACGTGTAGCTCATGGAGACGGCGGGGTTGGTGGCGTTCAGGAGGTTGCCGGCGTCGTCGTAGACATAAGTCTCTTGGGTCGCGTCGGGGTAGTGCTTGGCGAGCAGCCTTCCGGCGGCGTCGTAGGTGAAGGTGATGGTCTGGCCCTCGGCGTCGGTGGTGGATGACAACCGCCCGGCGGCGTCGTAGGCCCGCGCGTGGGTCCGGCCCAGGGGATCGGTCTCGGTGAGCAGGCGGTTCAGGGCGTCGTAGGTGAACGCGGTCGTGTGGCCGTTGGCGTCGGTCACCGCGGTGCGGTTGCCGGCGGCGTCATAGGCGCCATCCGCTGGAAAATGTCGATTACTGCCCGCCGCGCCAGGGTTCTCCGGGAAGCAGTGGGAGCAGCGTTTCCTGAACGTACTTGGCAGCACTGCTCAATTCCCAGTCGATGTCGGGGGCGATGAGGGGCTCGATATCGGAAAAGAACGTCTCATCGGTTAGCTTTTCGGCAAGATTCATTTCCATCTCGGCTCGGCTGATCTGACAGCCGTCGTGTTCGAGGTATCGCTGGAAACAATGGATGATTCGAGAAGGATCCACGGGTGCCCGGCGGCTTGCGATGAAGAGATCAAACAGGTCGCGCCCTTTCTTGCGCTGGTACAGCGCCCGCAGTTTCGTGCCGAGCAATTCCTCCAGTTGGTACGTCTTGACCGAGGCTGAATCGGCGAACCACCTGGACCGAACAGCGTATTCACGCTCTTCGACGCCCAACACGGAAAAGTGCTCGCGGGAGTTGATCTCAATCTTGAGGCGCATGGGGATCGGCGGTTGAGATTCCGATGTCATTCGGTAGATCAGGACGACGCGGCCCTCCTTCATCGTGCGCTTGGGGATCCCCAGCCAGGGATCGACCGATTGGCGGATCGCATCCAGCAAGTTGCCAATCGGACCAGGCGTCGTTTGCACGAGGTCGATGTCTTCCGAATACCGGGCGGGGGGGCGAAGATGGAGTTTGTAGAGTGCGGTGCCGCCGCGGAATGCGAGTGCGTCAGCAACCTCGGTTTGTTTGAAAATGCTCACGATCGCCCGGCTGAGGATCAGGTCTTGCTCCACTTGGGCGTCCGTGGCCCAAGGCGCCTCGGCGCGCCACTCGGTTATGAAGTCGAATGGGATCATAGGTCGGGCTCCACCTCTTCGTTCACGAGCAGACGCCAACGGGGATCTCGTCCGGCTTGATGGATGGACCCGCGGGGCCGGAGGGGAACGTATTCCTTTGCGCGCGCGTGCACGTATTCAACCAGCGGAGCAGCCAGCTTTTCTTGCCCGATCCGCTCGAGCAGGAAACCGAGCCGCTGTGCCCAGGGCAACGGCGAGAGAGAGGCCGCGGTGAGGAGCCGGCCGGGGTTCAGACTGGCGGAGAGCTCCGAGAGGAGAGTGGCCACGTTGGAAAGACCTCCGGAATGACCCGGATAACCGACCAGGTCAAATGCCGTTGCCTCGGGAGAAGAAACACGGAGCACCCCTCGCAAGGTGTTCCTTGAAACAGTCGGGATTTCCGCGAGATTCCTGCGGGCGATGAACTGGACGCGCACGCGGCCGCAGCGGATCGGTGGCCGGTTCCGGGGAACCATCACCTGGAAGACCATGGGCGCCTGGTGCGCCGCGCCGTGGAGGCTGGCCGCGGTCAGCAGTCCGGCGTAATAGGCCACGTGGAGATGCTCCATGAGTTGGGGGATGAACTGATCGGCGGGAAGGCATCCGAGCGTCCGGTATTCCGGCGGCACGATGACGTGGAACCCTCGGAAGGGCATGGCCACCCGAGTTTTCCGATTCAGACGGCGAATGGCCGCCCGCGCTGCCGCCGGCGACACACCCAGGGCGGCGATGGCTTGCTCGGTGGTGAAATGGTACTGTCCCTTGGCAGCCAGGCTGTCGACGAAGGAAACCATATCCATTCGCTTGGACTCCGCATTCACACGACAAAAGTAACGATAATTATTGTTTTTGTCAAGTGATTCCGGAACAGACTGACTCGGATGAGTCGCATCAGAAGGGCTGATTCCTGTCACACTGGCGTCACACTCAACCACAAATTCCGGTGGTTTCCAGCGATTTCCCGCCATTCCCGGCAATAGAGGGAGAAATTTTGGAGACACCTGATTTTCCACGCATCTTGGCATGGCTTGGTATTGCTGATTGCCATCCGATATTGGGGCGATCAGATCGTACGTTCGGTCTTCGGAACCGCAGGTTGCAGGTTCGATCCCTGCCGGGTGCATTATTTTCAATAGTTTACAAAGATTGACTACCCCTGAAATGATCGCATGTCACAGTGGCGTCGAATCGTCAGATCGGAGGACTCCCCTTTATCACCACCAAATGTGCGAAAGATGCTTAATGCTACTGATCTGTGAGATATTCTTTCAGTTCTTCTTCTGTCACAAGTCTATTGGGGACGCGGATCTTCATTGAGTAATCGAACGAATTCATCATAGCAATACACGCGGTGCCGCTCGCGGCCGGTGAGCTCCCGAACGATCCCCAGGCGGATCAGGTGCCCCAGCGCGCTGCGGACGGTGGGCTCGGCCAGGCCGAGAGCCGCGGCCGTCTCCGGCGCATCGAGCAGGGGGCGGTTCTTGAACTGTAGGAACACCCTCAACACCGATCCTGATGGCCTCCCCAGCGTTTCGATCCGGGACGCGTCCCGTTCGAACATGCCAAGGATGCCCTGGGCGGTGCCGATGGCCTGGCGGCACGTCTCGCGCACGCCGGTGAGGAAGAACCGGAGCCAGCCCTCCCAGTTTCCAACGGTGCGGACCTCCCCCAGCAGTCGGTAGTAATCCTCCCGGTGTTGCTTGAAGTACAGGCTGAGATAGAGCAGGGGCCGCTGCAGGACTTTCTCTGTGCAGAGGATCAGGGGGATCAGCAGGCGGCCGACGCGGCCGTTGCCGTCCAGGAACGGGTGGATCGTCTCGAACTGGACGTGGGCCAGGGCGGACTTGACGAGCGTGGGAGTCGGGCCGGGATCGCCGTGGAGAAACCGCTCCAGCGCGCCCAGGCACTCCCCCAACCGCTCCGGCGGCGGCGGCACGAAGGCGGCGTTGCCCGGACGCGAGCCGCCCACCCAGTTCTGGGAACGGCGGAACTCGCCGGGAGACTTTTCGCTCCCCCGTCCGCCGGCCAGCAACACTTCATGGATTTCCCGGATCAGCCGGAGCGACAGGGGGAATCCGCCTTCGACGCGTGCCAGCCCGTGCTGGATGGCGGCCACGTAGCGGGAAACCTCCCGGACATCGTCCAGCGGCACGCCGGGGGCCTGCTTGTGCTCGTACATCAGCAGGTCCGACAGGGAGGATTGCGTCCCTTCGATCTGGGAAGAGAGGACCGCCTCCTTGCGGATGTACATGTAGAGGAGCAGGTCGGGATCCGGCATCATCAGGGACAACCCGTCCAGGCGCCCCAGCGATTGGTTGGCCTGCTCCACCAGAGACAGGTCTTCCAACGACAAACGGAGTGGAGGATCCGGCGGCAGCGGATGGGGCACGAACGCCCGGCAGGTCTCGCCCACCGTGGAAACGATCACGTAATCGCCTGTTTTTCTCCGCGTCGTCATGGCTCACCCGCAACGAAAGAATTTTTCCTTAACCCGGTGGCAACGTAAAAATAATAGCATGTTTTTACGTTACGTGATCCTTCTTTTTAGGTTCGCCACTGTTCATTCCTTCGCCTTTCCAGAGAAGAACAACCGGATTCCGGTTACGATTCCTGTCACACTGGTGTCACACTTAACCACAAAATTCGGTGGTTTCCGGCGAATTCCCGCCATTCCCGGCAAAAGAATGAAAAATTTTGGAGATGCCTGATTTTCCAACCATCTTGGCATGGTATGGTGTTGCTGAATACCATCCAACCAATATTGGGGCGAACAGATCGTAGGTCCGGTCTTCGGAACCGAGGGTTGGGGGTTCGAGCCCCTCCGGGTGCGCCAATATTATCAATGAATTACGCGTAATTACATGAACACTGCATTCATCGCCGTGTGCGGTGGGTGCTCGTCGTCTGATGCGGTGTGTTTAGGGCCACCTGGCCGCACCGAGCATCAATGCAGGGTATTGTGCTTGTTCGAGTCTCCGGGCAAGCATGTTCTTCAGATCTCCGAGAAAGCATGTGTGCCGAAACATGCAGAACTTCAATAGCTGATAGTTACGAGCAGAGGGATTTCTTCGAGATCCTCACCGGGGGGTTCACATCCTGCCCGACTTGGAGTCCGGCAAGGTGAAGTGGTCCTTGATGACAAGCAGAAGGAATTCTGCAAGGCCCTCGGCTGGGGATATCACATCCTGCCCGACCTGGAGTCCGGCAAGGTCAAATGGTCCCTGGCCCGGGTCAACCAGGTGTCCAAATACTTCCAGTGCCCGCCCGACTACTTCCT
>CALAMB010000370.1 GCA_937925645.1 uncultured Acidobacteriota bacterium | reverse complement strand
TGGGTGAATGGGTGAATCGGTGAATCGGTGAATCGGTGAATCGGCAGATGAAGAAGCGAGGAGCGAAAAGCATGGAACGCAAGAATTCGCCGGACTATGACCTGCTGATCGTGGGCGCGGGGCCCGCCGGCTACGTGGCCGCCATCCGCGCCGGCCAGGTGGGCCTCAAGACCGCCCTGGTGGAGAAGGATCACGTCGGCGGCATGTGCCTGAACTGGGGGTGCGTCCCCGCCAAGGCCATGCTCGAGAGCGCCAAGCTGCTGGAACGGGTCCGGCAGGCCCGCCAGTTCGGCGTCGACGGCATCGACGAATCGAAACTCCGCTTCAACTGGGGCGCCGCCCGGGACCGCGCCAGCCGGGTGGTCCAGCGGCTGGCCGGCAGCATTGAGGCCTACCTCGGCCGCTACGGCGTGGAGTCCATCCGCGGCGAGGCCGAGCTCCTCGCGCCGACGACGGTCCGGGTGGGCCGGCGGGTGATCGAGGCCGGCCACGTGATCCTCGCCACCGGCTCCCGGCCCGCGCCCCTGCCGGCGGCGGTGCCGCCGGAGCTGGCCCTGGAGATCGACGGGCTGTTCGCCCTGCGCGCGCTCCCCGCCAGCGTCGCCGTGGTGGGCCAGGGGCCCAACGCCATGGAGCTGGCGCTGCTCCTCAAGATGGCCGGCAGCGTGGTGACGCTGGTCTCGCCGGCGGCGGCGCTGCTGCCCATGGCCGACCCGTACCTGTCGAACTACGCCCTCAACCGGCTGCGCCACCAGGGCGTGCGGGTGCTCCTCGAGGCCGTCCCCACCGGCGGCACCGCCGGCGGTATCCTCGTGGGCGAGGAGCGGATCCTGTGCGAGCGGGTGCTGAACGCCAGCCGGCGCCGCGCGGTCCTGCCGAAGGTGGAGTTCGAGCTCACCCTCGACAACGGCTTCGTCTTCACCGACGACTACCTCCAGGCGGGCCATCCCAACCTCTTCGCCGTGGGCGACGTGAACGGCCGCAGCACCACGGCCCACGCCGCGTCGGCCCAGGGGCTGCACGCCGTCAACGTGATCCGGGGCGTGCGGTGGAAAATGGAAGCGCGCCGCTATCCGCTGAACATCTACGCCTTCCCCGAGATCGCCCAGGTGGGGCTCACCGAGCCCGAACTCCAGGCCCGCGGGATCGATTACCGGGTCAACGAGTACCCGCTGGCGGCCAACGCCAAGGCGCTGGCCGAAGGGAACGCCGAGGGCTTCATCCGCCTGCTCTCGGAGTCGCGTTACGGCGAGGTGCTGGGCGTGCAGATCGTCGCCGCCCACGCCACCGACATGATCGCCGAGGCCGCCGCCATCATCCAGGCGGAGGGGACCGTCTACGACGTGGCCCGCATCGCCCACGCCCACCCCACCGTGTCGGAGATCTATCTCGAAGCCGGCCTCGCGGCGCTGGGCCAGCCGCTCCATGAATAGTTGATAGTTGATGGTTGATGGTTGATGGTTGATGGTTGATGATTCGTGCTCGTAATCGTAATCGTCATCGTAATCGTGCTCGTAATCGTTCTAGAAGCTCAAGGTGAATGGGTGAATGGGTAAATGGGTAAATGGGTGAATGGGTCGATGCGCGATGAAATGAAAACCATCCGCTTGAATTCCTCGACGCTTGGCCGGATTGCGGGTCGGATGGATTCACGACTCCCGTTCCCCAACTCTCAACCCTCAACCCTCAACTTTCTTCATCGGTCGCGCCGCCATGATCACGGATGAGCCGGCCCCCTACGATTTTCCCGACCGCGAGCTGCTCGACGCCGACGGCGCGCCGTACCGCTGCCTCGTGTGGCAGCCGGCGGCCGCCTGCGTGGTCATCGGCCGCGGCAACACCCCCGCCGCCTCGGTGTACCTGGAGCGGGCGGCAGCCGACGGCGTGCCGGTGGTCCAGCGCCCCTCGGGCGGCGAGGCGGTGGTGCTCACGCCGTGCACGCTGGCCGTCTCCGCCGTGCACCGCGCGGCGGAGCAACTGGCCTCGCGGCGGTACTTCGAGTTGTACAACGGCGCCGTGATCCGGGCCCTGGATGAGTTGGGGGTGACCGGCCTGACCCGGCGGGGCATCTCCGACGTGGCCCTCGGCGACCGGAAGATCCTCGGGTCCTCCATCTACCGCAACCGCCGGCAGGTGCTCTACCACGCCGTGCTCAACGTGGCCGAGTCGCCCGAGCTGATGGAGCGCTACCTGCGCTCCCCCGCCCGCCAGCCCGACTACCGCCGCGACCGCTCCCACCGCGACTTCGTCACCTCGCTCGCCGCCGCCGGGTATGCCCTGTCGATGGCCGCGCTCCAGGCTGCCCTTCGCGCCGCCCTGACCCGCGTGGCTCTCTCCCCTCCCTCATCGTGCTCGTGATTCGTAATCGTAATTCGTAATCGTGATCGTAATTCGTAATCGTAATTCGTAATCGGGACTCGAGGCTCGAGACTCGAGGCTCGGGGCTTGGGGCTCGTTCCCGATCAAGGGATATCGGACCTGGGACCTGGGACCTCGGCTCCGGGGACTCGGTCAGGAGACGTTCTGGAGTGCGCAGACACGTCTGCGCTCTGGATCGACGCGGGACGCGTCTTTGTCTTCCTGTCAGCAATCGTCTCCGCGCCTCGGCGTCTCTGCGGTGAAGGCACGCGGCCGGGTTGAGATATCGTGCGAGGTGAGCCGAATGATCGTGGCGATGCAGCGGGCCGCGTCCGGCGGCCGCGGCCTACTGCGGAATCCAGAGCGGCGTCGTGCCGCCGCACTCCAAACCGTCGTGCCGCCGCGAGCCACATCGCCGACCGAGACACTTGCGGGCGCAGCGGCGCACCGCTATCATGGAGCTGTCACATTCGAATCAACCCACAGGAGAACCGTCCATGGCGAAATACCTGCTGCTCATCACCCTGATCGGGGTGCTCGGACTGGCTGTCTGGATCCCGGCGGCGCCGGCGGCCGCCGGACCGCTGGCGCACACCTATTCCATCGTCGCCCGCGACCCGCGCACCGGCGAGATGGGCGTCGCCGTCCAGTCGCACTGGTTCGGCGTGGGCACCATCGTCGCCTGGGCCGAAGCGGGCGTGGGCGCCGTGGCCACCCAGTCGTTCGTGGAGCCGGCCTACGGACCGCGGGGACTGGAACTGATGCGCACCGGCCTGTCGGCCCCCGACGCCCTCAAGGCGCTGCTGGCGGCCGATCCGGCCGAGGCGGTCCGGCAGGTCGCCTTTGTCGACAGCCAGGGCCGGGTGGCCACCCACACCGGCGCCCGCTGCGTCGCCAGCGCCGGACACCTCGCCGGCGCCCAGTTCTCCGTCCAGGCCAACATGATGCTCAACGACGCGGTGGTGCCGGCCATGCGGCGGGCGTTCGAGGCGTCGTCGGGGCCGCTGGCGGAGCGGCTGATGGCGGCGCTCGAGGCCGCCGAGGCGGCCGGCGGTGACATCCGCGGCCGGCAGGCGGCGGCGATCCTGGTGGTGCGGGGCCAGTCCACCGGCCGGCCGTGGGCCGACCGGCTGGTGGACCTGCGCGTCGAGGACCATCCCGACCCGGTGCCCGAGCTCAAGCGCCTGCTGGCGGTGCACCGCGCCTACGAGCGGATGAACGCCGGCGACCTGGCCGTGGAAAAGAACGACCTGGCCGCCGCCATGGAGCACTATGCCGCCGCCTCCCGGCTGCAGCCCGCCAACGTGGAGATGCGCTTCTGGACCGCCGTGACCCTGGCCACGAACAACCGGTTCGAGGGCGCGCTCCCCATCTTCCGCGAGGTCTTCGCCCGGGAGCCGAACTGGATCGAGATGCTGCGGCGGCTCCCCGCCTCGGGCATCATTCCCGACACGCCCGACGGGCGGGCGCTCGTGGACCGGATCCTGAAGGAGACCGGGAACTAGGGAACGCCGCGGACCGCGGCGCAAGGAGAGGCAGACGATGGGCGTGCGGACGTTCACCGCGGTCATCGGTGCGGAGCAGGCCGGCACGCGGCTGGACCGCCTCATCGCCGACCTGTGGCCGGAACTTTCCCGCAAACTGGCCCAGCGGATCGTCACCGCCGGCGGCTGCTACCTCGACGGGCGGCGCCGCCAGGTGGCCGCCACGCCCGCCCCCGCCGGCGGCCGCCTCAAGGTGTGCGTGGACCCGGACCACCCGTTCCGCGCCTTCCACTTGGAGCCGTCCGCCGTCCTGTTCGAAGACGACGACCTGCTGGTGGTGGACAAGCCGTCGGGCACGCCGGTGGCGCTGTCGGCCACGGGCCAGGAGGGGAGCGTCCAGCTCGGCGCCGCCGCACACCTGGCCCGCGCCGGCGCCGCGCACCGTCCCGCGGTGCTCCACCGCCTGGACCAGCCCACCTCGGGGGTGCTGCTGTTCGCCAAAAACACGCCGGCCGAAAAGGCCGTGTACGAGCGGTTCCGTCTCGGCGGCGTCATGAAGACGTACCTGGCGCTGGTCCACCCCGCCCCCGCCCGGTCCGCCGGCCGGATCGAGGCGGCCATCGCCCGGCGGGTGGACCGCCGCAACCAGTACAAGGTGAGCCGTGAGCGGGGCAAGCCGTCGCTCACCGAATACCGCCGCCTGGGCCAGGGGCCCGACGGCACGGCGCTGCTGGCGGTGTCGCCCCGCACCGGCCGCTCGCACCAGATCCGGGTCCACCTGGCGTGGATCGGCGCGCCCATCGTGGGCGACGCGCTGTACGGCGGCGCCGCGCACCCGGCGGTGTTCGGCCTGCACGCCCGGCGGCTGGAGCTGCCCCACCCGCGCACGGGCCGGCTGGCTGTTTTCACCGCTCCCGTCCCCGCCGGCTGGCTGGCCGCCTTCCCGTGGCTTGAGACAATCACTGATTGGTAAGTATCCGGTCCGCCGTCCGCCCTCGTTCACCGCGAAGATGCCGGGGGCCAGCGCGCCGCTTGAGGATTTTCTCCGCCACCGCGCGATGTTCCCGTGCTTCGTGTGCCCGCAAAGGCGCAATGCCGCAACTCCTGTTCACCCCCGGTGAATTCGCGGAGTTCAAACAAACGCTCTGAATGAAAAGGTGTTCTTTGCGCGCTTGGCGTCTGGGCGAGAACCTCAGGCGGCGGAAGCCGCCTCGGAAGCGGCGGCGGGTGCGGTTGAAACGGCGGTCGCGTCCTGGGTGCGAAACTTGAGGAGCACCAGCGCGGCGGGCACGAGCAGCGCCAGGTCCCGCACCAGCAGCCCGAGGCCC
>CALAMB010000369.1 GCA_937925645.1 uncultured Acidobacteriota bacterium | reverse complement strand
GGCTCTTCTCGCTCTGCAGCTTCAGCACCAGCACCACCATGACGATCACCAGCACCAGGCAGAGCCCGGCCAGCACGATGATGAAGATGGTGGGGTCCTGGCCGGCGAGCATGGTGCTCGTCTTGGCCGTCCGGGCCAGCTTCCCCTGGTCGATGAGGATGGGCTTCATGATCACGGCCACGCGGTTCGGATCCAGTCCGTCCACCGAGTGGGCGACCATCTGCTTGATCTCTTCGGGGGTCAGCGGGAGTTGCTCGCCGCGGTACTTGATGAAGACGCCGGCGGACGCCTGGGTGCCGCCGCCTTCGGCCAGCGGGTCCTTCTCCGGCATGACGATGTGTACCCGGGCGGCGGCGATGCCGTCGACGGTCTCGAGGGTGCGGGCGATCTCGCCCTGGATGGCCAGCAGCATCATCGCCTTTTCCTCGGTGGCCGTCGGGATCAGCCCGCCCTGGGTGAAGATCTCGCCCAGGCCCTTCGGTTTCTGGCGGGGCAGCTCGTATTTTTTCAGGATCTGGTTGGCGCTGGCCACTTCGCCGGCGGGCACCGTCACCGAAAAGGTGGCTTCCTCGCCCTCGCCGACCCGGACCTTTTCGGCCGAAATGCCGAACTGCTGCAGGATGACCACGGCTTCCTGGGCCTCCCCTTCGGTGAGCCCGGAGGCGATTTCGGTGGCGCCGCAGCCGAGCAGGCCGGCCGCCAATAGGACGAGCAGGGATGCGCGCAGGAGCCGCATCCGGCTTCCGGCAAACGAATGGATTGTGCTCATACCGTCTCCCGAAAATGGATTTTGTCCGTCACACTTGGGTGCGCAGGATGGTCTTCATCCCGTCGACCACCCGGTCCACGACCTTGCTGAGCATTTCGATGTTCTGGCTGATGCCCTGGACCTGCATCTGCATCTTGAGCAGGTCCTGGAGCGAGTGCGGGCGGTCGCCCGAGGAAATCTCCTGGTACATGGAGTCGAGCGCCTTGAAGCGGGTCTCCGATTCCTTGAAGTAGTTCTGGACCGCGCCGCTGAATTCGCTCTTGTCCACGGCCGGCAGGGACGCCCGGGTGTTTTCCAGGCTGGCCTGGGTCTTCTGGATGTGCTCCGAAAGAACCTCCAGTTCCTTCCCCTCGCCGCGGGCCTGCACCTGGCGCAGGAAGTCGTTCTGCACCTGGCGGGCGTCCATGCGGTTCAGGATGTTGTCGTTGTACTGGATGTCGCTGGCCTTCAGGCCGGTGACCTGCTCTTCCTGTTCGAGCTTGTCCATGCGGACCTTCTCGAAATCCGACGTTTTTCCGACCGCCTTGTCCTGGCCGCCACCCACCGCTTCGGTGCCTTCCAGGCCGGTCTGGATGATTTTGCCCACGCTCTGAATGTCCATCGGCCCTCCTGAGTCGGATGTGTTCGCAATAATTATCGGATCATTCAGTAAATGGTTGCTAACAAGTGGCTGTATTATAGCACGCCGGCAGGGGATAGCAAACCGAACCGGACCCGTTCAGCGGGGCGGGTCCGGCGCCGCCGCCGCGATCGACCGCTCGTGGCCCGTGACGAGGATGTAGAGCCCCAGGATGATGACCAGGCCGCCGGCGATCTCGCGCGGCGCGGGGACGATGTGGAGGAACAGGGCGGCGTTGATGAGCACGAAGATGGGCTGGGAGGCCCGCACCAGCGACGTCTTCGACGCGTCGCAGTACTTCAGCGAGTAAAAGTAGAAGAGGATGTTCAGGAAGGGGCCGAACAGGGCGCCGGCGGCGGTGTACGCCAGCAGGCCCGGGCTCACCGGCTCCAGTCCCGGGCCGGCCAGGGCATAGATGTTGAACACGACCATGAGCGCCACGGCCCGGTAGAGGGCGATGGTCAGGGGGGGCAGGTCGCCCAGGTTCTTCTTGACCAGGATGACGGTGCACGAGAAGCAGCCGGCCGAGAGCAGCGTCAGCGCCATGCCCAGCAGCGCCGGCTCGGCCGAACGGTACGAGATGAGCAGGACGCCGGCCAGGGCCACCGCCGTGCCCAGCAACTCCGTGCGGTTGAAGCGCTCCTTGAGGAAGACGGCGCTCAGCAGGATGATGAAGACGGTCTGGGAGTTGTTGAAGAACGAGGCCAGCGTCGGGTCCATCAGCCGGACGGCCGTGAACAGGGCGAAGACGCTGACGCTCTCCAGCCCGGCGATGAGGAGCAGCTTGCCGGCGGCCCGGGGCGGGATCCGGAACAACGCCCGCTGGCGGGACAGCGCCAGCCAGGCGGTGAAGTAAACGGCGGCGAACAGGTAGTAGTAGCTGCAGTAGGTGGCCGGGCCCACCCAAGCCAGAACGTGCTTGCTGAAGATGAACAGGTAGGCGCCGCTGATCGCGGACAGCAGGGCCAGGAGCGTGCCTTTGTGGAAGTCCTTCATCGTTGGTGCAGCCGGTGGTTCCGCCCGGCACTATACCGTAAGGCGGGGACAAAATCAAAGGCGGCCGCCATCCCGCCCGGCGGATCTTATGGTATTGGAAGGATCGGGGGGTCGGAAGGTTCAAACTGCGTCCTTGACTTTTAAGGTTGAAATACCTAAGGTAAGGCTTTGATTTCGCATCGCGCGGGAAGAAAAGGGATGGCCAAAAAAACCGTGAAGAAGGAAACGGGCGGCGGCAAGCCGGCGAAGGACAAAGCCAGGGACAAGCCGAAGGCCTCGCCGGCCGAGACCGTCCGCGAATACGTGGTGGCCATCCTGGTGTGCCTGGTCATCGCCCTGTTCG
>CALAMB010000368.1 GCA_937925645.1 uncultured Acidobacteriota bacterium | reverse complement strand
CCGCCCGACTACTTCCTGATGGGTGACGAGGTGGCCGAGGAGAAGACCGGCATGCTCCGGATGCTCTACACCATGGAGCCCGAGAAGAGAAAGTCCTTGCGCCGGATCATCTACGACTGGAACATCACCGACTACAAGGTCATCGAGGAGATTTTAAAATTCGCCCGGCGGTTCTTTCAGGCCGGCAGACATAGTGCCAAATAGTGGGTGGTTGAATGGAATGATCTGATGGAATGCGCGAAAGATTCTTGACGCTCCATTGAAGCTACTCCTTGCGTCCACCGCCACCTAGATCGGAGTCGTCTCACTCTCCTGGTATGCCGGCAGCGGGTCGCACAGCCCAAACGCCGACCCAATCGAGAACCTTCGTGACGCTGGAGGTTTCCAAATCCAATTGATACAGACTAAAAACATTATCTGGGTAATACAGGCAGTTTGCTTCCGGAACGGGGGTGAATTGTGATCCCAGTTGAACAGACATTCGGTCTCCGCCCACCTTGCTATGGAGGAAAACGGATGATTTCGTTTTTAAATCGAATTTTTTGATGTATTTTCTTTTGTCGGCATGATCATAGATAAAGTACAACAAACTGCGTCCATGATCCCAAAAGAGTGGCTCCTGCCCCTCTGTCACAAATAACTGCGTTTGAGTCTGAAGATCCGCCATGTAAACGGCCTTGCGCGGTGATAGCTCATATTGATCATCAATTTCACTTCCGTACTTCGGTACGTTGTTGCCCAATTTTTCTGATCGTAACCTGGTGTAATCATTCTCATCCAAGAATGAAGTATATGCTAAATATCGCCTGTCAGGGGACAGATGCCACTGATAGCCAAGTAGCGCGGGTCCCAATGACCAAGTCGATTGAGAGGAAGTCGGGATGAGAATTAATCCTGGAAATCCGTGCATGACAAGGCATTCTTTGCCTTTGATCAACTTTCTCTCATACATGAAAATTTCATATTCTTCTGAGAACAATGGCCTTGTCTTAAATTCTAAAAAAAGTGGATCTACTTTGGCCGGGTCGCGATTGATCTTCAGGGAGGATTTGACATTGAAAGGGTCAACCAATAGGATTGGGGTCATGGCCGCCGTCTGGATGTCGATGCGCGACGTCACTTCGTAGGCATGAATGCCCTCATGAAACCGTTCCGTGAGTATCAAGCAATTCTGCCCATCCACCCATTTCAGGGAGTCAAACACTGACGACCGTGAGGAGCAAAGCCGTCGTGGGACAGGCTGATCGCCCATCTTCAGATATAGAACGGATGACTTGCCTTCCGGTTGTAACTCAATCACAGAATAAGCAATGTCGACATCCGCATGGATGGATATCTCCAATGGTTTCGGATCGGACTGGCATGAAGTGACGATCAGTAAGACAGATAAAATAAGTGGGATTGTTATTGTTTTATTCATTTTCCATGCTCTCCGAATAGTATTAAAAATAAATATGGCGCCGTAAAATACTTTCCAGTACCCAATTCCACGGATCAGGAGGATCTTCCCAGCCGATCATACCTTCGAAGGGAGCTGGTTCATATCCGATGTCTGCTCCAATTCCCCGCAAATACTTCTGAATGGCTGAATTGCACGTTCCTCCGAATCCATATAAAGGTCCCTGAGAATCGGAAGGTGGTTGGTTTTTAAGTAGTTTACAACAATCTTCGTCTGACAATGGATGAGGAAAACCTGCTCGATCTTTATGATCGTATCCGGTCTGGTTTAGAGATGGATTCGAGTATGAATACATTCCCCAAGCTTGATTGCCCGCATCTCCTGTGGGGTCCGCAGGCCCCCATTCGAGCCAGCAGTGTCTGGCACCAAGATTGATGTTCCAGGCCATGGCGCACACTATATAACATTTGATCTTGCCCCCGTCAGTCAGATCCTTGCCGTTGGCGTCACAGCATTTCAAGCCGGAGAAATCCATCGTCCTGATTGGATTGTTCCGAGAATATAAGTACCTGTTGTACCCGCCGTGAAATCCGATCGGATCAGCTTGCCAATATCGACCTGAACGAGGATCGAAATAGCGGTGCCAGTTGTAAAACGAGCCCGTCTCAGCGTCGTGATATTGGCCAGGAAATCTGAGATTGTTTTCCGAGAATTGTAGCTGCATCTCCGGCTCGAGAGAGTTCCAATCAGCGGACCACGTCGCCGTGTAATCGTCGTCAATCATTGTTTGAGTCGTCGCCAGTTGATCATTCAGGTGATGATGAATCATTCCCGACTGATGTCTTTGGTACAGAGCATTCGTTCCCCAAGGGTATTCCGGCTGCCAGGCGTATTTCCGGATGAGCGCGCCGGTTTCATCGTATTCGGCCAGCAAACCTTCATGACCATAGACAAACCACGTGGTGCCGGTTGGGGCGCCGTCCGTGAAGAGATCCTTCCGGGTCCGCTGGGACAGGTGGTCATAGGAGTACCGGGCGACCAATTCGCCGTCCCGCCGAACCTCGCTCATCCGGTTGTCGAAGTTATAGCCGTACTGGTCTGTGATTCCCGCGGCGGGCTCTGCTTTTGATGTGGTGGACCCGTTGGCATTATAGGTGAAAGCAACAGCGGGGACGTCCGGCGGAGTCTGGCCGACGGGGTCGTGGGGGCCGGCGCCGTAGGCGAGGAGCTGGTTGGCGGCGTCGTAGTGCCAGACCGGGTGGCCGGCGTCGGCGGTGCGGTTGCCCACCGGGTCGTAGCTGAAGGTCTCGTCGGCCTTCCAGTCGTAATCGGCCAGGACCAGCCGGTCCAGGGCGTCATAGCCGTATTGGATCAGTTCGAAGTCATTGGCTCTAGGGACTCCAACCTCATTCCCAGATGAACCTTTTCTCAACAAGGTACTACTGTTTCTCTCTTTCAGTTAAACGGTCTAGAAGAGCAGCCTTCATTTCCAACACTTCAGAATTCTCTTCATCACTGAATTCAGTGCACGCAGAAATATGAGATACTCTAGTTCTAATGAGTTGTATTTCAGTCTGTGTGAGCGAAAATTTGTAAGTGTACTGGCCAGTTTCGTCAGGAAACTCAAAGGTCAATACCGCCAATAAAAGTAACGCATTGTGTAACAAGCCATAATTCTTTGTGGCTGATATATTATCTAATTGATTGACTACAAACGACAATGTAGGCTTCTTACCTGTCCAAGTGAGCAATCCTAAGATTTGTTGTTTTTCGCGAGTAGAATTGCTTCGACAAAAGAGCTCGATCAGCCGACCTTCTGAATACTCTTGATGGTCAACAATAATATCCAAGTATGGTTGCATTCTCTTCAGATTTTGTATTCCAGCGTCTGTTTCGGCTAAACTTGGATCTAATAGACGATCAATTGCTTGATCTACAATTAGCATATTCTGTTTACTTTCAGCATTGATTGAATTATGAGAGACATCGCATGATATCGTCAATAAACACATTAATATCAACGGTGAAACACTTAATTTAATCATAGAAAATCCCCTATTTAATGCGATCGAATATGCTTTGCCGCTTACGCTTTGCAAGAGCATCTCCGCAAGTTTTACAACATTGAACCATGCCATAAATTTTAACACGAAAAACAGTAATAGGACCAACAATCATTTCCGTAGATCGAATCAATTGATAGTATTCTTTACCAAGATCCCAGCATTTTTTAACCAGTTCTTTTTCCTCATTATTGTGTTTGGAATCATATTTCTTCAGTAGACAATAACGCCATATTAGTTTATCCCCTTTGTCGCAGGAATATCCTCTATATAACATTCCATACATCCGACAAGCCGATTTATCCTTTTCCTCGCTCCTTGGACGATCAAAAAGCCAATCGTCATATTCCGTGCCCTCAAAATCATAGAAACGAATCGGATTATCTCCTGCATAAATATATATGTTTCCTCAGTACTGTCCCGTTAAAAGTCGAATAATTTGAGCTGTTTGCACGGAGTATACC
>CALAMB010000367.1 GCA_937925645.1 uncultured Acidobacteriota bacterium | reverse complement strand
ATGGTGCTGCAGCCGGTCTTCGAGGGGATGCTGGGCCTGCGCCCCGCCGCGCTGGAGCACCGGGTGGAACTGGCGCCGGCGTTTCCGGCCCACTGGGACCGCGTGAGCGTGGAGCGGCTCCGGGTGGGCGGGCACGTGCTGCACCTGGCGCTGGAGCGCCGCCCCGACGCCACGGTCTACACTTTCACCCATTCGGGCGAGGGGCCGCTGGCGATCCGCTTCCGGCCGCGGCTCCCCGCCGGCACGCGGCTGGGGCGGGCGCGCCTCGACGGCGGAGTCGTGGACGCCGGCGCGACCGACGGCCCCGACGGCGTCCGGCTGGACATCACCATCCGCGTCCACCGCCGGACGACGCTGGAGATCCGCCACGCCCTGGGGCCGGAGCTGGTGCCCCCGGTGCCCCGGCCGGTGCCGGGCGACGGCTCGGGCGCCTTCCGCGTGGTGGACGCCGCCTTCGCCGGCGGCGCGCTCACCGTGCGCCTGCAGGGTCGCCCCGGCAGCCGGGAGATCCTCGAGCTGGCGCCGGGCGCGTGGACCGTCGCGGCGGTGGAGGGGGCGGCGCGGGCGCCGGATGACGGCGGGCCGGTCCGGCTGTGGGTGGACTTCCCGTCCGGCGACGCCCCGTGGCTGGACCACACGGTGACCGTGCGCCTGACGGCGCCGCCGCCCGAACCGGAGCCCAGGGGGCGGAAAGGAGATCGGCGATGAGACGCGCGCTGATTCTCGCGGGACTGCTCGCCGCGCTGGCCGCTTCGACAGCGGCCGCCGATTACCTGGGCGCGCTGTCGGCGGGCCGCGACGCGCCGGTCTACACCACGTATGCCGCGGCGCCGGCGCGCTCGGAGTACCGGCTGGACCACGCCTACCAGTTCCTGTGGTTCGACGACGGGCGCGGCCTCGAGTGCTTCAGCGAGGCGGGCGGCAGCTTCGGCGTCGCCTTCCGCTGCCGCGGCCGGCTGGTCCACCGGCTCGATGAGTACTGGGAGCAGCCGGTGATCACCGCCTCGTACAGCGACCTCGTGCGGGCGACGGCCCGACCCTTCCGGGACATCCGGCTGGACCTCGTGTTCGCGGTGCACAGCTCCCGCGCCGCGCTGCTGGAGGTGTCGCTCACCAACGACGGCGGACAGCCCGCCGCCGTGGCCGTCTATCCGCTCTTCCATCGCCTGGCGGGCGGGGTGGCGGCGCCGGCGCTGCTGCCGGGCTGGGACGGCCTCGCCTTCCGCCACCGGGAGCCCCGCGACGCGTGGATGATCGAGCACGAGATCCCGGTTGTGGAAGACCAGCAGGACGTGCTGCTCATGGACGCCATGGCCGACGGCTGGGGCGGCTACGACGCCCTGGAGGCGCCGCCGGAGAACGCGGCCGCCTGGCGCGCCGACGCCGCCCAGCCGGAGCTCGGCCGGCGGCTGCCGGTGGCGGGCGCGCCCGTGCTGGCGCTGCAGAAGAACCTGGTCATCGCGCCGGGCCAGGCGGCGCGGCTGCGGGTGGTCCGCGCGGCGGGGCCGGCAAGCGATCCACCGGCGGAGATCGAGGCGGCGGCCCGGGCGGCGCTGAGGCTGGACCTGGCCGCGGCGGAGGCGGAGTCGGCGGCCGCCTACGCGCGGATCCCGGAGCCGAAGGGCCTGTCGGCGGACGAGGCGGCCGTGTACTGGCACGCGTTCAGCCTGTTCCGCCAGTGCCTGATGCCCCCCGAGGGGAAGTGCCGCACGAACTACTACGTCTTCTCCCGCGAGCCGCGGTGGGGCTGGGGCTACGGCGGACAGGTCTTCCACGAGAGTCTGGTGATGCTCGCCGGCGCGCTCATGGACCCGGCCGCCGCGCTGGATTCGCAGCGTGTCTTCATGGACCGGCAGGGGCCCGACGGCTACATCAACTACCGCACCGGCCCGTACCTGGACGAGACCATCCCCATTGAGGGCAAGCCCACCTCGGCGGCGCCGTGGTTCAACTGGACGAACCGGGAGCTGTACCGGCTGACCGGCGACCGGCAGTTCCTGGCTGAGGCATACGCCGCGGGCGTCAAGTTCTATCGGTTCTGGCCGGCGCAGCGCGACACCGACGGCGACGGCCTGTGCGAGTGGGGCGGTCACGGCGAGCTGGAGTCGGTGCGCGACGCGCGCGTGGCGGTGTGGGACCGGGTCGGCAAACCTGACCAACTGGAGGCCGCCGACCTGAACATCCTGCTGGTGGCCGAGGCGGACGCCCTGGCCGACATGGCGGCGGAGCTGGGCATGGCCGGCGAAGCCGAGAGCTGGCGGGCCGAGGCGAAGGCGCGGACCGAGCGGATCAACCAGACCTTCTGGGACCCGGCGACGGGCTTCTACTACCACGTGGACAAGGTCGACCACGACTTCAGCCTGAACGCGCCCGACGACTTGAAGGTGAAGGAGATCATCGGCTTCCTGGCGCTCTGGGCCGGCGTGGCCACGCCCGAGCAGGCGGCGCGACTGCGGGGGCACGTGAACAACCCGGCCACGTTCCGGCGGGAGTTTGGCGTACCCAGTCTCGCCGCCGACGACCCCGACTACAATCCCATGGGCTACTGGAACGGCCCCGTCTGGGTGCCGTGGCAGTACCTGGTGTTTCGCGGCCTGGTGCGCTACCACTTCCACCGCGAGGCGAAGGAGCTGGCCGACCGGGTCGCGGCCGCGGTGGCGTGGCAGCTCAGGGCGAACCACAGCTTCTGGGAGTTCTACTCCGCCGACGACCGCCAGGCGGGCTGGAACCGGCAGTACATCTGGACGGCGCTGGCCGCCCGGCTGCTCCTCGAGCGGCAGGAACTACGATGAACCGGTGAATCGGTGAATGGGTGAATCGGTGAATGGGTATCCGTGCTCGTAATTCGTAATCGTAATCGTGATCGTACTCGTAATTCGTAATCGTGATCGTGCTCGAATTTCTCACCACGAAGTCACAAAGGGCACGAAGGATCTAATTTTCATTGATCCACAATTAACCATCAACTATCAACTGATTCTGGACCTGGAACCTTAGAACCTGCGAACCTTCGAACCTTCGAACAGTTCGATTACGATCACGATTACGATTACAATTACGATTACGAATTACGATTACGAGCACGAAATCCGAAGTCCGATGTCCGCATGGCGGGGACGAGCCCCGAGCCTCGATGAATTGACTGATTCAACCGCGTGATGTAAGGTAGATCCTACGTCCCCAAGGAGACCGCCATGACCGAACCGACCCGACTGCTGGCGGTGGACTGCGGCAACACCCAGATCAAGTTCGGCGTGTTCCGCGGCGACGCGCTGAGCGTCAACTTCCGCATCGCCACCGACCCCCAGAAGACCTCGGACGAATACGCCGTGCTCATCCGGGCGCTGCTGGCCGGCGAGGAGATCGACAGCCGGTCGTTCGACGGCGCGGCCCTGTCGTCGGTGGTGCCGCCGGTGCTGCCACTGCTGGAGCGGGCGGTGGCCAAGGTCATCGCTCGGCCGTGTTTGGTGATCCGGCCGGGGCTGGCGGCGGGCGTCGCGGTGAAGACGGCCAATCCCGGGGAGCTGGGTTCCGACCTGCTGTGCCTGGCGGCGGGGGCGGCCGCCCGCTATCCGCTGCCGGCGGTCGTCGTGTCGTTTGGCACCGCCACGGCGTTCGTCGCCGTGTCGGCGGCGCGCGAGATCGTGGGCGTGGCCATCGCGCCGGGGATCCTGTCGGCGGCGCAGTCGCTGTCGGCCAACGCGGCCAAGCTGCCCCAGATCGACCTGGCCCAGCCCGAGTCGGCGCTGGGCCGCGACACCATCGGCGCCATGCGCGCCGGCATGGTGTACGGCTTCGCCGGGCTGGTGGACCGCGTCTGCGGGGAAATGGGCCGCGCCATGGGCGCCGCTCCCACCGTGGTGGCCACCGGCGGTCTGCTCAACATCATCGCCCAGGTGGCCACCACCGTCACCCGCTACGACGCGTTTCTTTCCCTGCACGGTCTGCGGATCGTTTGGGAACTGAACCGCGACCGGGGCGCGGGCCGGTCCGCAAGCGAGACGCCGGCGCCGGAGTGACCGCCGCTCTCAGCGTCCGGCAGCGAGATCCTCGATGATGAGCCGGGCGACCTTCTCGCCGGAGTGAAACATCCCTCCGAAGATGGGCCCCATGCGGAAGCCGCCCGAGGTGTTGTTGGCGGCCATCCCCGAGACGTAAAGGCCGGGGTAGAGCCGCTTCGTCTGCTCAACGGTCATGCGCTCCCCCTGGTCCACCCAGGCGGGCTTCTCGCCCACGATCCCGCCCGTCTCGGTCTCGAGGCGGATCCCCGCCTTGCGGGCCGCCATGGCGGCCACCTCGCTCGGGTGGCCGGTGCTGTCCAGCACGGCGCGGGCGGCCACCAGGAGGGGGTCCACGTGCAGGCCCAGCTTGCGGACCGGGGCGAAATTGATCACCAGGCCGGCGATGCGGCCCTCCTTGAACACCACGTCCTCGGCTTCGACGGCGTTGAAGATCTTCACCCCGGCCCTCGCGGCCCCGAAGATCAGGCCGCTGGCGACCTCCACCGCGTCGGCGGTGTGCAGGCCGTCGCCGGCCGGCTGGTGGCCGATGCCGAACCGGTCGAGGACGGCCAGGGCGTCCGACGGCACGACGATCTCGTTGAACAGCATGCCGCCGCCCCAGACACCGCCGCCGGGCTTGAGGGTGCGTTCGAACATCGCCACCTTCCGGCCGGCTTCGGCCAGCAGCGCGGCGGCCACCAGGCCCGACGGCCCGGCGCCCACCACGGCGACGTCCACGACGAGGTGGTCGTCCAGCTTCTGGAAAAATCTCCGAACGATGGCGCGGGATACCTGCGTTTCCATGTCGATCCTCCTGAAAAGCGTCGCGGCGCCCGTCCGGGCGCCGCGCAGGAGGAAGCCGCTATTCGCGGGTACGGTTTTCCTAGCGCCGGCATGACCCGGATCAGGTTCAGTGGGTGTGCTCTCAGCCCCGGTCGCAGCCGGGGCACCCCAAACCGTGCCCCGCCATTGTGCCCCGCCGGCGCGGTCCGTGTCAATCCCGCGTCTTCGTCCCTCGTGCTCGTAATCGTCATCGTAATCGTGATCGTAATCGTGATCGTAATCGTGATCGTAATCGTAATCGGGGCTCGAGGCTCGAGACTCGAGGCTCGTTCCCGGTCATCGGACTTCGGAAATCGGACTTCGGAAATCGGACATCGGAAATCGGACATCGGAAATCGGATATCGGACTTGGGACCTCGGTTCTGGGCCCTCGCTCCCAAATCTCAGAGCCCGGCTCCCAGTCCCCAGGTCCCAGATCCCATCAACAGCAAGAACAGATTCGGCTCCAAATAGAGGATAAAATATAAGCAATCAGCAATAACCAATAATCTGAAATGACCGATGACAGATGACCAATGAAAAATGATCAATGAAAAATAAATCCTTCGTGTCCTTTGTGACTTTGTGGTGAGCATTCCGAGTCGAGGCGCGATCACGATTACGATTACGATCACGATTACGATGACGATTACGAATTACGAGCACGAATACCATTCACCGATTCACCGACTCACCGATTCACCGAAGCCCAGAATCCTGTTGCCTTCGTCCGCCGGATGCGTTGAAATATCCCCGACCGTTTACATCCCGAACGACACCCGGCAGGGGGCGCCATGATGCCTCGAGGGATCCGGATCCTGGTGGTGCTGGCCGCGCTGGCCGCGTCGGCTGGCAATGCGGCGCGTCCCGCCGCCTCTGCCGCTGAGCCGGCCGCCACCATACCCGTCTTCGCCCTCGACGAAGGCCCGCCGCGGCTGAGCCGCCCGGCGCAGCCGCACCAGTACTTCGACCGGATCGGCCGCCGCGCGGCGCTCATGGGCTTCGAGGACGGCACGTTCGAGGCGTGGGTGTGGCCCTGGAAGGTGCTGCGCCAGTTCCAGCTCCAGTTCCTGCTCGGCGCGTCCACCCAGCCCATCGCGGCCCGCGACATCGTCCGGCGCATCACCGTCACCCCCGCCGCCACCGAGATCACCTACGCCTTCGAGTCGTTCACCGTGCGGGCGGTCTTCCTCGTGCCCCGGGACGAGCCCGGCGCGCTGGTGCTGCTCGAGGCGCGCGCCACCGCGCCGCTCGCCATTGTCGTTGGCTTCCTGCCCGTGCTCCAGCCCATGTGGCCCGCCGGCATCGGCGGCCAGTACAGCCACTGGGACGGGGACGCGAAGGCGTTCGTCATCTCCGAGGGACGGCGCCGCGCGCGGTTCCTGTGCGGATCGCCGG
>CALAMB010000366.1 GCA_937925645.1 uncultured Acidobacteriota bacterium | reverse complement strand
ATCGGACATCGGATATCGGACTTCGGAAATCGGGCTTCGGATGGGCTCCAGCAAAACCCGACTCGGCTCCAAATAGCAGATAAAATATAAGCAATCATCAATAACCAATAAATTCCTCCCATTCACCGATTCACCCATTCACCATCAAAATCGCCCGGCTCCCGCCGAACATTTCTTTCATCTTCTTCCGCCTGTTTACTGTTCACTGTTTACTGTTTACTGTTTACTCCCATCTCCCATCTCCCCTCCCCTATCTCCTATCTCCTATCTCCTATCTTCAAACTCCTTCAGGCCGTCACAACCAGAACAGCAGCGCGGCGCCGGAGACGGCCAGCAGCGTCCCAAAGATGGCCGACAAACTGGCCCGCTCGCGGAACAGCAGGAAGTTGATGGGGATCATGAGCACCGGCGACAGCTGCATGATGGTGGAGGCGATCCCGAGCGGCGCGTGCTGCACCGCCACCAGCGACAGGATCACGCCCACCACGGGGCCGAGCACGGCGCCGCCGGCCAGTTCCAGCGCCGCCGTCCGGTCGCGCATGCGCGCCACATGCTGGCGGATCTTGCCGCCGGCCAGGGCGATGATGGTGATGCCCACGGTGGCCGCCGTCACCCGGATGACGTTGGCCGAAACCGGCGAGAAGTCCCCCTGCAGCCCCAGCTTCGACAGGTACAACCCCACCGCCTGCCCCAGCGCGCCCCCGCCGGCGCAGAGGTAGCCCACCAGCTCCCGGCGACTCAGCCCGCCGACGGCGCCGGCGGTGGCGCCACCGCGCGGTCGGGCGTGCCCGCTGATGACGATGGCGATGCCCGCCAGCGTCAGCCCGATGGCGATCATCTGCCCGGCGGTCAGCGCCTCGCCGAGGAACACCCACGCGAGCAGCGCGCCCAGCACCGGGGCCAGCGTCATCACGAGGAGCGCGGGCTGGGGCCCGATGCGGATGAACGCCTCGAGCAGCAGCGCGTCGCCAAAGACGAACCCGATGAGCCCCGACAGCCCGAGGTACAGCCAGCGCGTGGCGTCGGCGTCCAGCGGCAGCGGCTGGCCGAAGGCGATCCAGTGGATGGCGGTGTTGAGAACGAGCGCCAGCCAGAGCCGGTTGTGGTTCACCGTTTCCGAGCCCACCCGCGCGCCGGCACGGGTGAAGCACAAAGCGGTGAACACCCAGCACAGGGCGGTGGCCAGGGCGGCGATTTGTCCGAGATAAGCCACGGGGCGGCCTCGCGCGTCGGAATGAAACCGGCCATGATAGCAGAACCGGGACTCCGGACGAAGCCGATTATACGTACCGGCAACCCAAAAGTTGTGCCGAGACCGAGCCGGCACCCGGCCAAAGAATAATACTTGACACCATCCGCCTACTGTACTACTGTAATAATACAATGATACAAATTACCATCAACCCGAAATCCCCGATCCCCATTTTCGAGCAGATCAAGGAGCGCCTGCGCCTGCTGCTGCTCGGAGACGCCCTGGCTCCCGGAGACCAGCTCCCGTCGGTGCGGCAACTGGCTGTCCAGCTCACGGTCAACCCCAACACCGTGGCCAAGGTGTACCGGGAGCTGGAGCAGGAGGGGCTGCTGGCCAACCACCCCGGCAAGGGGTGCTTCGCCGCCGCGCCCCCCGGCGGGCGGCGCCGCGACGAGCGCCGCGCCCTCATCCGGAGCGAGGCGCGGGCGCTGGCGGAGAAGGCCCGGGCCGTGGGCCTGTCCGCCGCCGAACTGATCGCCATCATCCAGGAGGAGATTCATGAGTGACCCGGTCATCGCCATCGAGAAGCTGCGCTACGCCTACTGCCCCGGCCGGCCCGTGCTCCGCGACCTGTCGCTCGCCGTGCCCGCCGGCGCGGTGATGGGCTTCCTCGGCCCCAACGGCGCCGGCAAGACCACCCTGATGCACCTGCTCAACGGCTTCATGCCGCCCGATGCCGGCGCGGCGAGGGTGCTGGGCCGCGAACCGTGGCGGGAGCGCGTCGCGCTGCAGCGGCGCCTGGCCTTCGTGCCGGAGCACCCGCCCGCCTACCCATGGCTGACCGTCGCCGCCTTCCTGGCCTTCTACCGCCGCGCCTGCCCCGGCTGGGACGAGGCGGCGGCGCAGCGGCGCCTCGACGAAGCGGCCATCCCCATGGACCAGCCGTGCGGCGCGCTGTCACGAGGCCAGCAGGGGCTGGTGTCGCTGGCCGTGGCCCTGGGCCGGCCGGCCGAGGTGCTGCTGCTGGACGATCCCACGCTGGGCCTCGACGTCCTGGCCCGCCGCCGGCTCTACACCGCGGTGGTGGAGGAACTCGCCGCCCGCGCCGTGACCATCCTGTTCGCCACCCACCTCCCCGCCGAAGTGGAGGGCGTGCTCACCCATGCGGCGTTCGTCGCCGGCGGCCGGATCGTCGCCGCCGGCGCGCTGGAGGATCTCAAAGGGGCGGCGGCAGCCGCCGGCCGCAGCGCCGCCCTTGAGGATATCGCCCTGCATCACTGGGGAGGTGACCATGCTGCTTAAGGACCTGCGCCATCAAGCCTGGAACGTTTCACTCGTGCTCGTGCTACCGCTGGCGGCCGGCATCGTCAAGCTGACGGGCCTGCGGTGGGGCGACTACCGCCCCGCCGACGTCACTGAGATCCTGCTCCTGCTCAACCTGCTGGCGGTCTTCCCCCTGACCGCCGCGCTCACCGGGTTCCGTCTGGTGGGACAGGAACACTGGACCCTGGTGGA
>CALAMB010000365.1 GCA_937925645.1 uncultured Acidobacteriota bacterium | reverse complement strand
TCGAGTGCCTGCCGCAGCACATCCCGGCGGTGATCCGCCTGGATGTCAGCGGCCTGGAGCTCGACCAGAGCCTGCGGATCCGCGACCTCCAACTCGGCGACAAGGTCACGATTCTGATGGATCCGGAAGTCAACATCGCCCACGTGGAAGAGACGCGGGCCGCGGTGGCCGAGGAAGCCCCCGCCGCCGGAGCGGCTGAAGCCGCGGCCGAGTCCGGAGAGCAGGGAGAAGAATCCTGACGGAGGGCATGCCGGACCCTGCGGACGTCCGCGCGATATTTGGACTGGGAAATCCGGGATTGGCCTATCGGTTCAACAGGCACAATGCCGGATTTCTTTTTCTGGATCGCCTGCTGCGGGATGACCGCGTCACGCGGCTGGAGCGCCGCGACGAAGCGTCAAGCCGAGTCGATTGGGTGCTGTTGGGCGGCGCCCGCCTGCTGCTGGTCCGGCCGCAGACGTTCATGAATCTGAGCGGCGCGGCCTTCGGGGCCATCCTGGCGGCGCACGGATGGGAGCCCCGCCAGGCCCTGTTGATCTATGATGACCTGGATCTGCCGCTCGGGTCTTTTCGCCTGCGTTCGCGGGGAGCCCCGGCCGGGCACCGGGGTGTCCGGAGTATCCTGGAGAATGCCGGGACCACCGCCGTCCCGCGCCTGCGGATCGGGGTGGGGCCCCGGCCGCCGGAGGTCGAGGCCGCCGACTTCGTTCTGGCCGATTTCACGGCAGCCGAGCGGTCCCGGCTGGAGGCGGTGTTTGATGGGGCGGCGGATGCGCTGGTTTGCGTCCTGACCGAGGGATTGACGGTCGCAATGAGCCGTTACAATGTTCGCCGGACGCCGCCGGGCCCCGAATCCGGACCGGCGGCCGGGCTGGACGCAACGCAGGAAAAAAAGTTGTAATTTGGGGATTTTTTGATATAATCCGGACTTTCGCGAGCTGGGCCTTGCTTCGCCACCGGGGTCCACGGACAGTTGAACCTGTTGATAACACCTGCAAAGGAGTGATCCCTTGAGTAAGTATGAACTCGTTTATCTCGTCGCGCCCGATACGCCGGAAGAGCGGCAGGCGGACATCGCGGAGCGGCTGAAAGGCTTCATCCAGCAACTGAACGGAACGCTGGACAGCCTGGATCTCTGGGAAAAGCGCAAGCTGGCGTACGAGATCAAGAAATTTCAGGAAGCGTTCTATTTTGTCGCCCGATTCGAGGGTGACGGCAAGCTGGTGGACGAGCTGGAGCGGCGCCTGCGCGTCGCCGATGAAGTGATCCGCTTCATCACCATCCGCAAGGACGACGAAATCAAGATCATGGAAAAGCGGCAACGATACTACAAGTCCCGCCGGGAAGGTCTGGAAAAGCGGAAGAAGAAGAACCCCCCGCCCACCGATCGCCCCGAAGCCGGCCATCACGGCGGACGGTCCCGCGCGAAAACGGAAAATGAGGTGAGCAGTCATGAGTGAAGGCACCGACAGACCCCAGCGGCGCTACGTGTACCGCAAGAAAAAGGTCTGCAAGTTCTGCGAAGAGAAGATCCCGTTCATTGATTACAAAGACGTGAACCTGCTGCGGCTGTTCGTCCCCGAGCGCGGACGCGTGCTGCCCAAGCGGCTGTCCGGCGTGTGCTCGTCCCATCAGCGCCAGTTGCGGAACGCGATCAAGCGCGCCCGCGTGGTCGCCCTGGTGCCGTTCGCGGCCGACTCGTTCTGAGCCGGCGGCGCGTTTTCCTGACAGCCCGACTGGAGATGACAGCGATGAAGATCATTCTGATCCAAGAAGTGGATAACGTCGGCCGGCGCGGCCAGATCGTCAATGTCAGCGACGGCTATGCCCGCAATTATCTGATCCCCCGCAAGCTGGCCATGCCGGCCAGCGCGGCCAACCAGAAGTACGTCGAGACACAGAAGCTGAACTGGGCCAAACAGGAGGCCAAGCTCAAGGATGAGGCCGAAGTGCTCGCCAAGGCGTTGGGCGACGTGAGCATCGCCGTGGCCAAGAAAGTTGGCGAAGGCGACAGCCTGTACGGTTCCGTCACCACGATGGAGATCGCCGACGGCCTGTCGGCCCGGGGTTTCGCCATCGAGCGGCGCAAGATCCGGCTCGAGCACCCGATCAAGACCCTGGGCGAATACACGATTCCCATCAAGCTGCACGCCGAGGTGACCGCTCACATCAAGCTGCTGGTCCAGCGGGAAGGGGAGGCGGAAACCCCGGCAGAGGCATAGGCTCAGCCGCCGCTTCATCCGGCGGCGACACCCATCCGTTCTGAAGGGGCGCGCATTCCGGCTGCGCCCCTTCGCTTTTTGGGGCCGCGGGCCCGACCCGTCTGCTGCGAGGATTATCCATGAAGGGGAACGTCTCATCGCCAACCGCACGCCAGTTGCCGCAGGATGTCGACAGCGAACGGGCGATCCTGGGGGCGGTGCTCGTCAACAACGAGCTGTTCCACACGATCAGTGACAAGCTGGTCCCCGAGGACTTCGCCCTGCCGCCTCACCAGGCCGTTTACGCGGCGATGGTGCAGCTGGCCCAGGGCCGGCAGCCGCTGGACGAGCTGACGCTCAAGAACGTGCTGGAAAGCATGCGGCTGGACGAGCCGGTCACCCTGGCCTACCTGACCTCGCTGTCGAACGGCTTCCCGCGGCTCGAGAACATCATCCACTACGTCGAGATCATCAAGCAGAAGGCCATCCTGCGCAACCTGATCCGGGCGTCGGAATCGATCGCCGAGATCAGTTACGCCCAGGAGCGGAGCGCCATCGACGTCCTGCAGCAGGCCGAATCCTGGATCGGCCACATCTCGGAATCTTTCATCAAAAAGAACTACATGACGCTCTCCGACGCGCTGGAGCAGGCGTACCGTTACATTTCCCAACTGTACGAGGCCAAGACGTATCTGACCGGGATTCCCACCGGCTTCCGGGACCTTGACCAGATGACCTGCGGCTTGCAGCGCGGCGAGCTGATCATCATCGCCGCCCGGCCGTCGATGGGCAAGACCAGCTTCGCGCTGAATCTCGCCCTGCACGCGGCACTCAAGGAGAAACTGTCCGTGGCCGTGTTCTCGCTGGAAATGTCCGCCCGCCAGCTGGCGTTACGCCTCCTTTCCGCCAAGGCGCCCATCGACGGCCAGAAGCTGCGGAGCGGCTATTTCTCCAAGTCGGATTGGGAGGAGATCGGCCGGGCGGTCGCGGAACTGGACCAGTCTAAAATCTACATCGACGAAACGGCCAACCTGACCCTGCTGGAGTTGATGACCAAGGCCCGGCGCCTCAAGAAGCAGTACAAGCTGGACATGGTGATCGTCGATTACCTGCAGTTGCTGGCGGGCAACCAGCGGTACGAGAACCGGGTGCAGGAGATCGCCGCCATCTCCCGGTCACTCAAGGCGATGGCCAAGGAACTGGATGCGCCGGTGGTGGCCCTGTCCCAGCTCAGCCGGGCACCGGAAACCCGCAAGGGTGACCACCGGCCGATGCTGGCCGACCTGCGGGAGTCCGGCTCGCTGGAGCAGGACGCCGACGTCGTGATGTTCATCTATCGCGGGGAAGTTTACGAGAAGGACGATCCGGACCTGGCCGGCAAGGCGGAACTCATCATCGCCAAGCAGCGCAACGGCCCCGTGGCCAGCATCGACCTGGCGTTCCAGAAGGAGTTCAGCCGGTTTGTGCAGATGGACCCCCGGGGGGGGCGTCCTACCGAAACGTAAAGAAAATCGTATCCCAGACCTTCACGCGGACGTTTCCCTTGCGGGCCGGCTTGTACTTGAAATTCCGGGCCGCATCTGTCGCGGCCTTGCCGAACCCGAACCCCTTGGGTGTCTCGTTGACCAGCTTGGCGTCGGCCACCGAACCGTTTTCGTCAACCAGCACACGAACGATCACCTGGCCGGATTTTTTCAACTGGCGGGCCAGCGCGGGCATCGATGGCGTCGAGCGCTTGGTGATTTCCGGCTTGATCACGTCGTCGGTCAGCGGGACCAGGTCGCCTTCCTTGACCTTGGGCTGGTCCGAGAGGGTGAACCCCCCTTCCATCGAGGAGGCCACGGCCGGAGTCGGTGTCGCCGCCGGGGTGCTGGCGGGCGGCGGCGTCGTGGCGGCCGCCGGCTGGGCCTGCGGCTGCGTCTGGGGCTGGGCCGGTGTCGCCGCCGGGGCCGGCTGGGTTGGCGCGGGGCGAACGGGGATCGTGGGCGCGGCTTCGGAGCCGCTGCTGATGGATGCCGACGATTCGATCCGGGCGGCCTGAACCACCGGGGCGGCGGCGCCGGAGCGCCCGGTGTCGCGGGCGGAGTCGTCGCGGCGATCGGCGCCGGGTTGCGGACTCGAGGCCACCGCGGCCGCGCTCGGCCGGTCGGCGGGCGCCTGGCCCGACGATCGGCCCTGGACGATCTGGGCGTCCATGGAGTCGGTGCCGCCGGCGGCGATGTCGGCGGAACCGCCGGAGAAGATGCCGCTGCTCCCGCCCGAGAAGAACGCGAAATAGACGATTACGGCAATCACCGCCAGTCCGGCGATGATGCCGCCGACGATCAAGCCCACGTTCGACTTCTTCGTGTCTTCTTCATCGATCGCCAGGTCGGCCAGCCGGCTGGTCAGCGGCGCGGTGACAGCCGTCTCGGTTTCGATCCGTTCCGGCCTCTTTTTCAGCAACTTGGTGGTAGGAGCGGATTCGGGTTCCGGGATGTTCGGGTCGCGGTTCATTGCGTCCATAACCGACCTCCAAGACGATCTCTTCCCCAGTCATTTTAACATTTTATTCAGGGCCGGTTGAAAGAATGTGCTGTCGGTCACGTTTCAGCCGGCTGGGGGCGGTCGCCGAAGAAGGTCAGTTCCCGGACGGGCCGCCCCTGCACGAAGGTTTCCACGCAGTGGTTGACGCCGAACAGGTAGGGAATCTGGCGGTAGTTCGCGCAATCCATTATTGCCAGGTCGGCCCGTTTGCCCGGTTCCAGCGAGCCCCGATCATGCCCAAGCTCCAGCGCGTAGGCGCCGTTGATGGTGGCCGCCACCAGCGCCTCGGCGGGGGTCATCCGCATCTGGCTGCAGGCGACGGCGATCACCAGCTGCATGTTCGGGGTGAAACAGGTGCCCGGATTGAAATCGGTTGCCAGCGCGACCGGCACGCCGGCATCGATGAGCGCCCGGGCCGGTGGGTAGGCGTCGAGACCGAGGTTGAAGGCGGTTCCGGGGAGCAGGCCCGCGATGACGCCCCGGGCGGCCATCGCCGCGATGCCGGCTGGACTGATGCGCTCCAAGTGGTCGGCGCTGACCGCGCCCACCTCGGCGGCCAATTCCGCCGCCCCGACGGCGGCCAGCTCGTCGGCGTGCAGCCGGGCTTTCAAGCCGAGCCGCTGGGCGGCCGTGATGATCTCGCGCGCCTCCGCCACCGAGAAGAAACCCTGGTCGCAGAACACGTCGACGTAGCGGGCCAGCCCCTCGCCGGCCACCGCGGGGAGCATCTGCCCGATGATCTGGTCCAGGTAGCCGCGGTGGTTCTGGCGGAACTCCAGCGGATAGGCGTGGGCGCCGAGAAAGGTCGGGACCAGATCCAGCGGGAGAAGTCGTCCGGCGGCGGCGATGGCGCGGAGGAGCTTGAGCTCGCTGGCGAGGCTGAGGCCATAACCGCTTTTCGCCTCGATGGTCGTCGTGCCGTGCGCCAGGAAGAGCCGGCCGAAACGGACCACGCTGGTCGTGATCTCCTCGAGGGTGGCTTGCTGGACGCGGCGGGCGCTGTTGAGAATCCCGCCGCCCTTGGCCGCGATCTCCTCGTAGGAAGCGCCCAAAATCCGCAGTTCGTATTCGTCCTCGCGCGTGCCCCAAAACGCGGGATGGGTGTGCGAATCCACGAAGCCGGGCAGCAGCACCACCGGCCGGTCGCGAAGATCAATGACCTGGGAATTCCGCGCGGCAATTTCCGGCATGATCGTGGCGGTGGGGCCGACGGCCAGGATCCGGCCGTCGCGGATCAGGATCGCGCCCGTCTCGACGAGACCGAGCTCCCGCAGCTCCGCCCCGCGGCGGGGGCGCGCCGGCCCGGCCATGGTCAGAATTTGACGGACGTTGATCAGAGCCAGCGAATCGGGTGTCATTGCGTTCGGGCGTGCTCCATGTATTCCTGAATCCGCTCCAGTTCGCGGGGGCCGATGACCTCGTGCTTTTCCACGTAGGCGGCGGTGTCCAGCAGGAACTGGCGGTGGGCGTTTCGGGACAAGCGGCCGGCGTCCCGCCGGGCGCGCAACTCGACGAACCGGGCCTGAATCGCCGCCGCGTCTACTTCCGGAGCCAGCTTCTCCATGACGGTGTGTTCCACGACGAAATCGAGGAACTCCACATCGTGAGTCCGGAACAGGATGTACCCGCCGGCCAGCACCAGCAGGCCCACAACGGTGATAATCCAAAATCGACGGCGCAAAGTGTTTGACCCTCGGCCTTTCTTTCTGCTACCATTTTAAAGGATTTGGTGCGAGTTTCAACGCGGTCGTGAATGCCGGATGAAGAAAAA
>CALAMB010000364.1 GCA_937925645.1 uncultured Acidobacteriota bacterium | reverse complement strand
CCCGGCGCCTACGACCCGCTGTTCGGCGAATCGTTCGCCGAGACCGCCGCCCGCAGCCGCTCCATGCACAAGACCCAGGGCTTCGGCATGCTGGCCCGCCGCGGCGCGTACACCGATTATTTCAAGCTCCTGGCCGGAGAACCGCCCGTCTCTGATTTATTCGATGGCATTGACACCACCTGGGCCCGGGTGCCGGGCGGCGAAACGGTCGGCGAGTTGCTCAACGAAGCAGCCGCCCGATTCAATCCTCGCCGGCCCGGCGACGTGCTGCCGCTGCTCCTGCAAGCGTGGGAGGCGCTGCAGCAACTTGATCACCCATGGGCGGCGGTGAAACGCGAGGAGCTGAGGGACGCCATCCGCGACTGCGCCGGTCTCTGGCTGGAGGCGATCGCCGAAACGGACACGGCCGCGCCGGGCGACACGGTCAGGGTGTCCGTCACGGCCATCAACCGGTCGGGGGCGCCCATCGCCTGGGCGTCCGTGACCGCCGCCGGCCATACTCAGTCGCTCGACGCCGCCCTGGCCGCCGATCGGCCCGAGACCGTGCAACTTGCCACAATCATACCGCCGGACGCGGCCGTCTCCCAACCGTACTGGCTGCTCCAGGAGCCGGAACGGGGCGTCTACCGCGACGACGATCCGGCACGGCGCGGATTGGCCGAGAACCCGCCGGCGATCGAAGCCGCCTTCCGGCTGGTGTTCGGCGCCACGGCCGTCGATTTCCCCGTGCCCGTGCGCTACCGATGGCGCGACGCGGTGGAGGGCGAGCGGTACCGGCCGTTCGTCATTCAGCCGCCGGTGATGATCCGGACGGCGGACCGCGTGGAGATGTGCGCCGACGACCGGCCCCGCGAGATCCGCTTCACCGTCGTGGCCGGGCGGCCCGGAATCCGGGGAACGATCACCGCCGCCGTGCCTGACGGTTGGCGGGTGGAACCGGCCGCGCAGGCCTTCGCGCTGGAACGGAAATCGGACGAGCTGTCCCTGTCCGTTTGGGTGTCTCCGCCTCCCGGAGCCGGCGCCGCGGTGCTGGACCTGGCCGCGGTGACCGATGGCGGCACCTACCGTCAGGGCCGGATGCAGCTGGCCTATCCGCACATCCCCACCCAGACCGTGTTCCCGCCCGCCCACCTGCACCTGGTGCGGCTGGACCTGCGGCGCGACGGCCGCCGAATCGGCTACATCATGGGCGCCGGCGACGACGTGCCCGACTGCCTGCGCCAGATTGGCTACACGGTGGAGCTGCTCTCCGACGAGGATCTCGAGTCGGGCGACCTGTCGGCGTACCCTGCCATCGTGGCCGGGGTCCGGGCCTACAACACGCGGCTGCGGCTGTCCCCGCTGGCGGGCCGCCTGGCCGACTACGTCGCCGGGGGCGGCACGCTCGTCGTCCAGTACGCCACCGACCGCGGCCTCGTGGCGGACCCCGTGGGCCCCGTCCCGCTCACGCTCACCCGGCGCCGCGTCACCGATGAGGCATCGCCGGTCATCTTCCTCCTCCCGGAGCATCCCGTCCTGACCACCCCCAACCGGATCACCGCGGCGGACTTCGCCGGCTGGGAACAGGAGCGCGGGCTTTACTTCGCCGGGGAGCGTGACCCGCGGTTCGCCGCGCCGCTGGCCATGCACGACCCGGGCGAGGCGCCGCTGGACGGCGGGCTCGTCGTCGTTCGGCACGGCCGGGGCCACTTCGCCTACACCGGGCTGGCTTTCTTCCGGCAGCTCCCCGCGGGCGTGCCCGGTGCGTATCGTCTCTTCGTGAACCTGCTCTCGCTGGAGGCCGCCGATGAGTGAGCCCGCCGCCGGGCGCGGGCCGGAGCCGCCCGAGGAGCCGCCGCCTCTCCTCGGCACGTGGGGGCGGCTCTACGCCCTGGTGCTGCTCGGCCTCGCCGGCTGGATCGTCCTGTTCTACTTCTTCGGGCGGGTGTTCCGATGAGCGGCTGGGACTGGCTGGTGCTGGGCGCATCGCTGGCGTTCATCGTGGCGTACGGCGTATGGAAGGGCCGGGCCAGCCGGGACCTGGACGGCTACCTGCTGGCGGGCCGCCAGATGCGCTGGCACGTGGTGGCGCTCTCCATCATGGCCACCCAGGCGAGCGCCATCACGTTCCTCTCCACACCGGGTCAGGCGTTCACCGACGGCATGCGCTTCGTCCAGTTCTACCTGGGTCTCCCCATCGCCATGGTGATCCTGGCCGCCACCGCGGTGCCCATCTACCACCGGCTGAAGGTTTACACCGCCTATGAGTACCTGGAGGGCCGCTTCGACCTCAAGACCCGGGCGCTGGCCGCCCTGCTCTTCCTCATCCAGCGGGGCCTGGCGACGGGGCTGACCATCTTCGCGCCGGCGCTGGTGCTGTCAGTGCTCCTCGGCTGGAACCTGTACTGGACCAACCTGCTGATCGGCGGACTGGTGATCATCTACACCGCCTGGGGCGGCGCCAAGGCGGTGAGCTGGACCCAGTTCCAGCAGATGCTCATCATCACGGGCGGCATGGCGGCGGCCGGCGTGGTGGTGGTCGTTCTGCTGCCTGACTACGTGTCGATCGGTGGGGCGCTGCGCGTGGCCGGCGAGCTGGGACGGCTCAACGCCATCGATTTCTCGTTCGACCTGACCAACCGCTATAACTTCTGGTCCGGCATCCTGGGCGGCTGTTTTCTGGCGCTGGCCTACTTCGGGACCGACCAGTCACAAGTGGGGCGTTACCTCACGGGCCGGAGCGTGACCCATAGCCGCCTGGGCCTGCTGGCCAACGGCTTGATCAAAGTGCCCATGCAGTTCCTGATCCTGCTGATGGGCGTGTTCGTGTTCGCCTTCTACCAGTTCCATCCGCCGCCGCTGTCGTTCAATCCGGTGGCCGCGCAGCAGGCCCGCTCGGGTCCCGCCGGAGAATCATACCGCGCGCTGGAGCGAGAGCACGCGATGTCGTTTGCCAGCCAGCGCGCCGCCGCTGACCGATACGTCGCCGCCCGCGAGGCCGGCGACGCCGCCGCCGTCGCCGCCGCCCGGAGCGATCTCCATCGGGCCGAGGCGGCAGCCGCTGACGTGCGGGCACGGAGCGCCCGGATCATCGAGAGCAGCGGCGGCACGGCGGGCGATGCCAACTACGTCTTTCTCAACTTCGTGATCCACCACTTGCCGGTCGGGCTGGTGGGACTGGTGCTGGCGGCCATCTTCGCCGCGTCCATGAGCTCCACCGCGGCCGAGCTCAACGCCCTGACCGCCACCACCATGGTGGACATTTACCGCCGCCTGCTGCGTCGTGCGCCGGATGCCGCCGCGGAGGTGCGCCTGTCGCGCTGGATCACCGTGGCCTGGGGGGCGCTGGCAGTGTTCTTCGCCGAGTTCGCCAGCCGCCTCGGGACGCTGGTGGAAGCGGTGAACATCCTCGGCTCGCTGTTCTACGGCACGATCCTGGGCATCTTCCTCGTGGCTTTCTATGTCAAGCGCGTGCGCGGCGCCGCGGTGTTCTACGCCGCGCTGATCGCCGAGGCGGCGGTGATCGCCTGCTGGCTGTTCACGCCCATCTCGTTCCTCTGGTACAACGTGGTGGGCTGCCTGCTGGTCATGGGTTTGGCGCTCCTGTTCCAGCGGACCGGAACCGATCCCCTCCCGGTCGCGCCCTGAGCCCGTCACCCGGGGCGCCGGGTCATCGCAACATGGATCGCGCCGCTTTCAAAAAAACGAAGAGCCCCGCCGTCGGGGCTCTCCACATGTCGTGATCGAACGTTGGCGGGGCTACTTATTCCACTCCGCCAGCAGACCTTCCATGTCCTTCAGGTTGAAGGGGGGCTGCTCCATCTTGCGGCCCAGAGTCAGCGCCTGCTCCATGGTCTGGATGGCGTTGGCCTTCTGGCCCTGCTTGGCCAGGATGCGCGCCTTCACCACCAGGTTGTAGTAGGTCTCCTGGATGGCCACAGATGAGTTGATCCACTTGAGCGCCTCATCGAGATTGATGTCGTGATCCAGGCAGAACAAGGCCGCCCGGTAAGGCTCCGTCCAGTAGCGGGCCATCGTCCGGCGCGCCTGGTTCAGGAACTTGCCGGCGGTGTCCACGCTGAGCTTGACGGGGACGCCCACCTTCTCCCACTGCAGCATCAGGGTGGCGGAATCCGCCGTGAGGTCGGCGAACGTGAACCGCAGCCATTCGGTGTGCGCCGCGGCGACCGGCTTGACCTTCACCCGCAGGACATCTTCCTCCTGCTTGTAGCCCATGGTGCCCCACATGGCGGTGTTCTTGTTGACGATGACCGTCCACTCGTCGGCGCCGGGAATGGTCGCCAGAGCGTACGTGCCGGCCGCCAGCTCCTGCCCTTCCACCTTGACGGGGTCGCTGATGGTCAGAGTGGTGGCCTCGTTGGCACCGGTGCGCCACACCTCGTTATAGGGAACCAGCCCGCCCCAGATGGCCCGCTCCTTGACGCCGGGGCGGCTGTAGGTGACGGTTACGGTCGTGGTGCCGATGGTCTGGGTGACCACGGCCTTGGGACTCACCCGGGGCACTTCCAGCCCCTGGGCTTGAAGGGGAACCGCCGCCAGCAGGACCGCCAGCAGCGCCATCGAAACCAGTCTGATCATGTTCATGTTGCCTCCTGAAAAATCCGGCGGGAGTTGCCGCGGGTTCGGTCCAGCCACGTGCGTGTCATCTTCCCCATTCGGGCTGTCGCTCGGCCGCGGTGTTCAAATCTTCCCCGGATGTTGTGCGTATTCTACCAAACTTCATTTTGGATTCATACCGCACCGGACGGTTTCAAAAGAGCTCGCGCGGCGGTAATAAACCGGAATGCTCCTGTTTATTCCTTGGCAGACCGGTAGTGTAATGATACACTTCCCTTTTAATCCCGCCGGCTCTCCGCCGGCAATTCCCGGAGGCGACATGGATTCCAATCCGAAGCATGGCTTCAATACGCTGCAGGTTCACGGCGGCCATCACGAGGACCCGTTGGGCGCGGTGAACGTGCCCATCTATCTCAGTTCCACCTTCGCATTCAAAAATGCCGCCCATGGCGCTTCCCTGTTCGCCGGCGATTCGGACGGCTTTATCTACACTCGGATCGCCAACCCCACCATCCGGGCCCTGGAGCGCACCGTGGCCGAAATGGAGGGAGGCTTCGACGGCATCGCCACCAGTTCCGGAATGGGCGCGGTGTCCACCATCTACATGGCGCTGCTGGCCCAGGACGCCCATGTGGTGAGCACCGCTTCGGTCTACGGCCCTTCCCGGCTGATCGTGGAAAAACACTTCACCCGATTCGGCGTGACGGCGGATTTCGTCGACACGTCCGACATCGAAAAAGTCACACAGGCCTTTTGTCCCGAAACCCGCGTGCTGTATGTGGAAACGCCGTCCAACCCCACCATGCAGGTCACCGATCTGACCGCCATGGCCGAGCTGGCTCATGCCCGCGGCGCCGTCCTGGTGGTGGACAACACGTTCGCCACCCCGTACCTGCAGCGGCCGCTGGAACTGGGGGCCGACGTGGTCTTCCACTCGGTGACCAAGTTTCTCAACGGCCACGCCGACGTGGTGGGCGGCATCATCGTCACCCGCACCGAGGAGATGTACCGCCGCATCCGCCCCCTCATGGTGAACATCGGCTGCAACATGGATCCCCACCAGGCCTACCTGGTGCTGCGCGGCCTGAAGACCCTGTCGTTGCGTGTCGATCGGGCCCAAACCAACGCCATGCAGGTCGCCCGCTGGCTGGAGCGCCACCCCAAGGTGGCCTGGGTCAAGTACATCGGGCTGGAATCCCATCCCCAGCACGAGCTGGTGAAGCGACAGATGCGGGGCTTCGGCTCCATGATCAGCTTCGAGCTCAAGGGAGGGTACGAGGCCGGCCGCCGGCTCATGGACAACGTCCATCTCGCCATCCTGGCCGTCTCGCTGGGCGGCGTGGAAACCCTGATCCAGCACCCCGCCTCCATGACCCACGCGGGCATGTCCCGCGAGTCGCGGCTCGCTGCGGACATCACCGACGGCCTGGTGCGCTACTCGGTGGGTATTGAAGATGTCGAGGATCTGCAGGCCGATCTGGAGCAGGCGCTGGAGAAGGTTTAGGTGCTGGGTGCCGGGACCCAGGTTACGGGACCTAGGTCCTGGGACCTGGGTCCTGGGTTCTGGGTACAGAACCTTAGGAATTTACACTATTGGTTTTGATTGTTCATCGCGAATAGAACCGACCTCCAATGTGTCGGCTGGGGACTGCCCGGGTTGTTGAGGGTCAACTGCGGGCGATCCACTGCCCTGGAATAGAGCCCTCGTTTTCAAATCCCAGGTCCCAGCCCCCAGGTCCCAGGTCCCAGATCCCAGCCCCCAAGTCCCAGACCCCTGCTGCAACTCCCCTCATCCAGCTTACGACTGCCTACACCGGGTAGTTGCCCGCCATGAGGGCTTCAACGTCGGCGACGGCCTTCGGAATGGGCCGGCCCATCACCCGGGCGCCGTCCGCGGTGATCAACACGTCGTCCTCGACGCGGAATCCGCCCAGTCCCAGGTATTGCGCCACCTTGTCATAGTTGATGAAGTCGGCGTGGCGGTTTTCGGCGCGCCACTGCTCCACCAGCGCGGGGATGAAGTAGATTCCCGGCTCGATGGTGATGCAGTAGCCGGGCCGAAGCGGACGGATCATCCGGAGGTAGCCCAGTCCGAACTGCTCGGAGCGCCGGCTGTCGGGACCGTACCCCACGAGGTCGCCCAGGTCCTCCATGTCGTGCACGTCCAGGCCCAGCATGTGTCCCAGCCCGTGGGGGAAGAACATGGCGTGGGCGCCGGCGGCCACCGCCTGCGGCACGTCGCCCCGCATCAGCCCCACCGCCACCAGCCCCTCCGTGATCACGCGCGCCGCCTCCAGGTGGACGTCGCGGAACGCCACGTCGGGCCGGCACATCCGGGTGGCCCGCTCGTTGGCCGCCAGAACGATCTCGTAGATCTCCCGTTGCCGCGAGTCGAAGGCGCCCGTGACGGGAAAGGTCCGGGTGATGTCGCTGGCGTAGCCGGCGGCCGTCTCGGCGCCGGTGTCCATCAGGATCATCCCCTGGGCGGGAATCTCGTTGTGATACGCGTGGTTGTGCAGCACCTCGCCATGGACGGTCACGATGGGCGGAAAGGACAGCTGCATCCCGCGGCTCATCGCCGCGTCATGCATGGCCGCCATGACCTCAAACTCGGTGCGCCCCGGAGCGATGGCCTTCGCCGCCGCCGCGTACATGTGGAAGCTCACCTCGACCGCGCGCTCGATCTCGGCAATCTCTTCGGCTCCCTTGGTCAGCCGGATTTCCACCACGGCGCGCTTCAACGCCTCGCTGGCGTTCTGGCGGGTCTCCTGGGCGCTCAGATGCAGCAGGTCGGCCAGTTTCAACAGGTGGTCGCCGCGGTACGGCGGCAGGTAGTGCAGCGTTTGGGCGCCGCCCCGGAACGCGATGAGAAACTGTTCCAGCGATTCGATGTCTTCCACCCGGTGGATGCCCACCGCCTCGCCCAATGATTCCAAGGTCGGCAACGGGCCGCTCCAGACGATATCAGCCACCGTCTGCTTGTAGCCGAACAGGATGTCCTCATCCGGAGTCATGAGCAACGCCATGTTGGGAATCGCGTGACCGGCAAAGTATAGAAAGTGGCTGTTTTGGCGGTAGGGGTAGGGATTGTCCACGTAATTGCGCGGCGCCTCGTCGTGGCCCAGGATCAGGATCCACGAACCGTTCATGAGTTGCCGCAGCGCGTTCCGGCGGTTGGCATACACCCGAGCGTCAAACATGATTCCTCCAGGGAAAGGTTTCTAGTAAGATATAACAGATTCGGATCGTTGTACAGCCCGGCCGTACGCGGGGCGCGGCCCGAACGATTGCAATTGTCGTGGCGGATGAGGCGTGCCGACGATGTCCCACGCGCCGACCATAATCCGGGAAGAAGCGGACGTGTTTCTCCGCGGCTGCACCGTGCTGCACCTGGCGACCGTTTCGGCTGAGTCCCCCTGGTGCGCGGCGGTATACTTCGTCCATCGCGGCCGTCGATTCTACTTCTTCTCGAACCCTGACTCACGGCATGTCCGCCAGTTGCTCGATCTCCCCCGGGCCGCCGCATCGATTTCGGCCGATGAGTCCGACTGGCTGAAAATCAGGGGCGTGCAGTTGTCCGGCTCGGTCCGTCGGGTGGAAGTATGGACCGAGAAGATCCAGGCAGTGGGCCTCTACCTCGCCAAATATCCCATGGCGGAATCGTTTGTCGCCAGCCAACACGGCGCCGGTCGATTGCCGGCCGCTCAGCTCGCGCGGCTTTCCCTGTTCTGCCTCGAGGCGGACGAAGTGGTGTATACCGACAATCGCCGGGGCTTCGGATGGCGCGCGGCAGTGCACCTTGAAGATTGAACGTACGCCAGCATCATCTTTTTAATGAAATGTTTGGATCAATTCTGGATAGAGCGTGATCCATTGTATCGGGGTTGCCGAGCGGGACCGCCCCACTACAAAAAAATAATCCGGCCCGGAGGCCGGATCGGAATAAATGGTTGGCGATTTGTATTATGACAGGGGCACCGAAGGGTGTCAAGCGAAAAGGTGTAATTTTGGTGTATTTCCAACCATGCTCCCCTGATCGCTTCCGATGAGCCGAACTGCGCATCCAAGTCATCCGGAATGCCCTGGTGTGGCCCGCATTGCCATCGGGACATGATTTCTGTAGAATGTGCCAATATGCGTGGAATTGGAAAAACCTTCATCGTGGCCATCACCGGCGCCAGCGGCGCCGCCTACGGCTGGGATTTGCTTCAGCGATTGGAGGGAGCCCCCGAAGTGGCCCGGATCTATCTGGTGGTTTCAAAACCGGGCCGGGACGTGCTCCTGATGGAAACCGGCCGGAGCATGGCGGGACCCGATGACGTCGAGCGGCTGGGCTTGTCCAAGGCGGTTTGGCTCGAAGAGTCTGACTGGTTCGCGCCCATCGCCAGCGGCTCCTGCGCCACCGACGGCATGGTGATCGCGCCGTGCACCATGTCCACGCTGGGCGAGATCGCCGCCGGAACCAGCCGCAACCTCATCCACCGGGCGGCCGACGTCTGCCTCAAGGAACGGCGCCCCCTGGTGCTCGTCCCCCGGGAAACACCGCTCAACACCATCCATTTGTCGAACATGCTCCGGGCGGCCCGGGCGGGCGCGGTCATCCTCCCCGCCATGCCATCGTTCTACTCCCGCCCCCAAAGCGTCGATGACCTGGTGGGCACCGTCTCCGCCCGCGTGATGGCGGTCCTGGGTTTACCCCTGCCGGACAACCTGGCCTGGGCTGGCCGTCCATGATCGCCGCCCTCTTCCGGCAACTCCGCTTGACCCTGGGGATGATCCGAATCGAACACACCGTCTTCGCGCTCCCCTTCGCGTTTCTCGGCGCCGTGCTGGCCGAGCGGCGATTTCCCGACACCTACACCTGCGTGTGGATCCTGATGGCCATGGTGGGCGCCCGCAGCGCCGCCATGGCGTTCAACCGCCTCGCGGACCTGCCCTTCGACCGCGAAAATCCACGGACCAGCAACCGCGTGCTCCCCCAGGGACGTGTTTCCCGCCGGTACGTGGTGGGCTTCACCGTCGCCAGCGCCCTGCTCATGCTGCTGGCGGCCTACATGCTGAATCCGCTGTCGTTCATCCTGGCCTTCCCCGCGCTGCTGGTGATCCTGGGGTATTCCCTGACCAAGCGCTTCACGTCCCTGACCCACGTGGTGCTTGGCTTCGCCCTGAGCATCGCCCCGGCTGGCGGCTGGATCGCGGTGACCGGCGCCTTTGACCCCCGGATCCTGCTGCTTTCGGTGGTGGTGGTCACCTGGGTCGCCGGATTCGACATCCTGTACGCGTGCCAGGACATCAGCTTCGACAGCCGGTTCGGGCTCTATTCCATTCCGGTCCGCTTCGGGATCCGCCGGGCCCTGACCATCAGCTTCCTGCTCCATCTCGGGACCATTTTCTCGCTGGGCTTGCTTATCTACGTGTTCCAACTCTCGTGGTTCAGCCTGGCGGGTTCCCTGCTCCTGGCCGGCATCCTCGTGTACGAGCACCTGCTGCTGCGGCCGCAGGACCTGTCCCGGGTGAACACGGCGTT
>CALAMB010000363.1 GCA_937925645.1 uncultured Acidobacteriota bacterium | reverse complement strand
ACGAGTACGAATTAGAGGCGGGCTACTCCGCCGGCAGCGGCTGCTGAACCGAGACGGCGCCGCGGATGTCCCCCTCGCGGAACCCCACCGCCTCGTCGCCGGGATAAAGCCGCTTCACCGCGGACAGCACCTCCGGCGCCACTGCCGGGCCGTGGCAGCGCAGGCACATCGCCTTGGTGGGAATCGCCTTGAGGTAGCGGAACACCCGTTGCCCGTCTGCGATAACCACCTCGGTGATCTCCAGCGCTTCGGGCGCCTCCCCCGCCGCCGCCCGCCGGATGAACGCCTCCAGCCCGGCGCGTTCCCACGCGTCGGGCCGGTTGGCGGCGCTGCGCGTCCGCAGGGACGTGCGCCGCACCGTGCGGCCGGTCTCGGCGGCGATGGCTGAGGTAATGACCTGGGCTCGATAGTGGCAGACGGCCAGGGCGTTCGTCTCGCCCCCCGTGCGGAGCGCCTCGGTCAGAGCGCTCATGAGCCCCCCCGACAGCTTCGCGGCGGCGGCCCGCGCCCCGGCCAGCGCCTCGTCCTCGGCGGCGCCGCCCCGCGCCGCCCCCGCGATCCAGGCCAACAGGATGATGCCCACCGTCACGCGCCGCATCGCCGCCTCCTCTGCAGTCCGTTTTGACTATTGTATCGCATCAGCCGTGCCGCATCGCCGGATACTCTCCGGGACCGCGCCGTACGCCGCATTCGACGAATGCGGCTCGACGCCACCGGCAATCGATCATCCGCACATGGACTCAGCGCCCGTTCGGGTTTCCCGCTGCCGGCGCGCGTTCGTCGAACGCGCGGTACGGGACCAAGCCGGGCTACCGCCGGCGGCCGCCGCGGGCGCCGCCGCCCATGCTTCGCCCGCCGCGGTTCCAGTTGCCCGACTGGTACTGCCGGCTGCGGTACTCGCCCTGGGCCCGGGCGTTGTAGTCCCGCTGCAGGTTCTGCACGCCGGCCTGATCACGCGACTGCGACCGGGCCTGGGCTTCGGGCCGCTTCGGGTCCACCTGGTTCCAGGAGCCGTTGTCGTTCTTGTACCAGTTGCCCGAGTTGCGATCGTATTTGTACACGTTGCCGTCGTGGCCGGCGTAGACGTTGTTCTTTCCCACGGCCAGGCCGGTGTTCGTGTCCGTGTCGTAGATGATGCCGCCCCGCCCCGCGGCACCCTCGCCGGAATAGATGTTGCCGACGTAGCCGGCCCCGCCAATGGCGACGCGGCCGGTCTCCGGATTGTAAGCGGCGCCGACCCGGCCGCCGGCAGTGTTGCCGGTATAGATGTTCGTGTTGTGGAACCGGCCGCCGGCCGCCACCGCCCCGGTGGCCGGATTGTAGACGGCGCCGCGGGAGCCGCCGCCGTAATTGCCGGTCCACGGGTTGGCCCAGGCGGCCCGCGTGCCGGCGTAGCTGGCGCTGCCCCAACGGCCGTACACGTTCATGCTGGCGTAGCCGCCCCAGGCACCCCAGCCGTAGGCGGGATAATAGCCGTAACCGTACCAGCCCCATGGGCCCCAGTACGGGTAGTACCAGCCCCAGCCGTAGCCCACGCCGAAGCCCATGGCCCAGCCGCCGTCCGACGACCACACGAAGGTGGCGCCGTAGCCATAGGTGCACGGCCAGCCGTACCAATAGTTCCCCATGTACGGCGGATAATACCAGCCGGTCCCGTAGACCACGACGTTCTCCGGCGTCACCACGGTACCGTAGTACCCCGGCGTGTAGCCGACGTAGACCACCTCATCGGTGTAGCCGTAGATCCGCGCATAGGTCACGTAGTGGACGGGGCTGCTGGTGGGGATGGTGTAGATCACCGCCGGCGCCGTCGTGGCCACCGTCCAGGGGCCCTGCGGTCCGGGAGCGGTGAACCACACCGCGTTTTCCACCGCCCAGTAACTGTCGGCCGCCACCCGGATCACCGGCGTTTTGCTGTTGACCGCGTACTGGAGCGACGTGCCCGACACGTCCTTGAACTTCGGCTCGCCATCGTACTTGACCGTCAGTTTGGTCGTCGCCCGGTTGATCGCGGCGGTCTGGGGGATGGAGTTGGCGATCACCGCCTCCTTCGCCGGCTCGGTGCCGGGCACGCAGGCCAGCACGCCGGCCTTGGGATGGTCGGTGGGGATCTTGGCGAACCCGGCCGGCAGCCGCGCGCCCGGAACGTATTCCCACGGCTTGTTGAAATCCGGGGAGCAGAACCAGCGGCCGGATAGCAGGACGTAGTAAAGGTTGCTCTTCGTGTCAACGAACAGGCTGTTGCCGGTGTTGGTCACCCAGAGCAGGTCCGTGCCGGGGATGGCCTCCGCCTGGGGATCGCCCTGGGTCTGGATCAGCTCGGCCGGAACGAAGGCGAGGTAGATCTCGGGCACCGTGGCGCTCTTGGCGGCTTCCGCGAGGGTCTGCTTCTTCTCGCTGCCTGCCGAGACCGGCGGCCCGTCGAGCATGTCGATCTGCTTGCTCTCCCGGGCTGCCTTGGCCGCCTTTTTCAGGTCGCCCGACACCTTCTTGGTCACGGTCCAGCCCGCGTTCAGGTCGGGCGCCTCGAGCCAGCCCTCCATCAGGTGCAGGTAATACTTCTTGGCCTTCGCGTCGAAGACGATCAGCACCCGGGTATTGATGACCCGCTGCAGCTTGGTGTCGGCCATGGGCTGCAGCACGGGATCGTCGTCGACGAGCACCAGCAGCGCCGGCACCTTGCTGTAGAAAATCCGAGGCGGGTCGTTCTTCACCTCGTGGCCCTCGACCGGGCGGCCGGTCTCGAGCGCCGCCAGGGCCGCCTCGGCGCGGTCCAGGGACAGGACCCAGGTCTTGTCCGCCACCCTGGCGCGGAGCAGCTCCAGATACTCGTCGGCCTTGCCCTTGTCGGAGGGGAAATCCACCCGGGTGACCTGGAGGCTGTCCAGCGTGACTTCGCGGTTGACCTTGTCCACCTCGGTCCGGGCGAACATCCAGATCACCCCGAACTGGGTGGGCTCCGGGGCCCCGGCGGGCTTGATCGCCAGGGCGGCCCGGGCGTCCACGCGGTTCCCTTCCCACTTATCCATTTGCGGTTGGTACACGAGCAGGGTCACGTCGCCGTGAACGATCTCCCGCGGCCAGCCGATGTCGGCCCATTGTTGCGGCGCCGCCAGGTCCGCCGGCTGTGCGGCAGCCGCGGCGGGTGCCACCGTCCCCTGCGGCTCCGCCGTGACCGTCCCACTCATCCCCCCCATCATCAGCCAACCTGTCGTCAGCAGAAGAACCAGAGCACGCATGGATACCTCGCGTCACGTTGGAATATCGAGCGTAACAATATAGCAGAGATTGTTCCGGCTGACCATTTATTGACTCGTGCTGGTTGGCAGGTTCACAGGTAAGCAGACAGTGGAGGGTTGATGAGTGTTGGGAGTTCGTGCTGGCAATTCCTAAGCCGGCGTGGCCGGAACCCAGGGTCCAAGACCCCGGGTCCGTGGCCTGAGGGGCTCGTTCTTGGTCGTCCGTGCGGGTCTTTGAATCGTATTTGAAGGTTTTATAGGTCTCAGGTTCTTGGACAGTTGATGGTCGATGGTTGATGGTTGCTGTCTCCCGTCGTCCCGAGCTTCTAGTCCCGCGTTTCGGGCGCGCGGAAGTCGCCGGAGGCGCCGCCGGATTTCTCCAGCAGGCGCAGGCCGTCGATGACGATGGATTTGTCCACCGCCTTGCACATGTCATAGAAGGTGAGCGCGGCCACGGCGGCGGCGGTGAGGGCCTCCATCTCGACACCGGTGGGGCCGGTGCAGCGCGCCTCGGCCTCGATGGCCACGCCAGCGGCGGTCACGGCGATGCGGACGTCCACGTGGCTCAGCGCCAGCGGGTGGCACAGGGGGATGAGTTCCGGCGTCCGCTTGGCCGCCAGGATCCCCGCCACCCGGGCCACCTCGAACGGATCCCCCTTGGGCAGCTGCAGCTCCCGGACCTTGGCCAGCGTCTCGGGGCGCATCCGCACCAGCACCCCGGCCTTTGCGGCGCGGGCGGTGGCGGGCTTGGCGCCCACGTCCACCATGCGGCTGCGGCCCTCGGCGTCCCAGTGGGTGAAGTCGTCGGCCACGGGCGGCCCCTCACTCCTTCGATTCCACGCGGTAGTTGGGCGCTTCCTGGGTGACCACCACGTCGTGGACGTGGCTCTCGCGGTGGGCGCTCGGGGTGATCTTGATGAACCGGGCCCGCTCGCGGAGCGCCGGCAGGCTCTCGCAGCCGCAGTAGCCCATGCCGGCGCGCAGGCCGCCGGTGAGCTGCGGGATGAGGGAGCGGAGGCTCCCCTTGTACGGCACGCGCCCCTCCACCCCCTCGGGCACCAGCTTGCCGGCCTCGGTGCCGGCCTGGAAGTAGCGGTCGGCGCTCCCCTTCTTCATGGCGCCGATGGAGCCCATGCCGCGGTACGCCTTGTAGGAGCGGTTCTGGTAGAAGATGAGCTCGCCGGGACTCTCGTCGGTGCCGGCGAACAGCGAGCCGATCATCACCGACTCGGCGCCGGCGGCCAGCGCCTTGGTCACGTCGCCCGAGTACTTGATGCCGCCGTCGGCGATCACGGGCACGCCGTGGCGGGCGGCCACGGCGGCGCAGTCCATCACCGCGGTGATCTGGGGCACGCCGGCGCCCGAGATGATGCGGGTGGTGCAGATGGAACCGGGACCCATCCCCACCTTGATGGCGTCGACGCCCGCGTCGACCAGCGCTTCGGCGGCGGCGGCGGTGGCCACGTTCCCCACGATGAGCTCCACGGCCGGGAAGCGCGCCTTGAACTTGCGGGCCGCCTCGAGCACGCCCTGGGTGTGGCCGTGGGCGGTGTCGATGGCGATCACGTCGGCGCCGGCGGCCACCAGCGCCTCGGCCCGCTCCATGGTGTTGGCGCCGGCGCCGATGGCCGCGCCCACCAGCAGCCGGCCGTGGGCGTCCTTGCAGGCGTTGGGGAAGGCCATCATCTTCTGGATGTCCTTGATGGTGATGAGGCCCTTGAGGTGGAACTGGTCATCCACGATCAGCAGCTTTTCGATCCGGTACTGGTGCAGGAGCTTCTTGGCCTCCTCCAGCGTGGTGCCCACCGGCGCCGTCACCAGCCGCTCCCGGGTCATCAGGTCGGCCACCCGCGCCTCCATCCGCGTTTCGAAACGGAGGTCGCGGTTGGTCAGGATGCCCACCAGCTTCGGCCCCTCGGTCACCGGGATGCCGGAAATCTTGTACTTCTTCATCAGCTCCAGGGCGTCGGCCACGCGGGCCTCCGGGGCGATGGTCACCGGGTGAAGGATCATGCCGGAGACGGAGCGCTTGACGATGTCCACCTCGTTGCACTGCGCCTCGATCGTCATGTTCCGATGGATGATGCCGATGCCCCCCTCCTCGGCCATCGCCTTGGCCATGGGCGCCTCGGTCACCGTGTCCATGGCGGCGGAGAGCAGCGGGATGTTCAGGCCGAGGTTGCGAGTCAGGCGGGTGGAGATGTCCACGTCGCCGGGCAGCACGGCGGAGTAGTCGGGCAGCAGCAGCACGTCGTCGAACGTCAGGGCTTCCTTGGCGATCTTGTCCTTCATGTCAGCTCCTCGTGCTTTCGGCATCTCGCCCTCCCCGCGGCTCACTGCTTGCCGCAGCAGAACTTGTACTTCTTCCCGCTGCCGCACGGACACGGGTCGTTGCGCCCCACCTTGGCCTGCTTGACCACGGTCTTCACCTTGGCCGGGGCGGCCGCGGCGGCGCCGGCGCCGCTGTAGGACAGCGACTGGTCGGCGGCCTGGCGGCGCTGCTGCATGTGCTCCTCCTGGCGGTCGGCCACCCGCGCTTCCACCAGCCAGAGCAGCCGCACCGATTCCTCCTCGATCCGGTTGAGCAGGTCGTTGAACAGGTCGAAGCTCTCGCGCTTGTACTCCACCAGCGGGTCCTTCTGGCCGTAGCCGCGGAGCCCGATCCCCTCCTTGAGGTGGTCCAGGGCCAGGAGGTGGTCCTTCCACTGGCCGTCGAGCACCTGGAGCATGATGTAGCGTTCCAGGCGGCGCATGAACTCGGGCCCGAGCTGCTGCTCCTTGGCCTCGAACACCGCCAGGGTGCGCTCGCGCAGGGCGTCGGCGAACTGCTCGCGGCGCTCGAAGGCGGCCGGGTCGAGCCCCGCCGTCTTGAGGTCGAGGCCGAACTGCGAACGGAGGTTCACGTCGAGGTTGGCCGTGTCCCACTCATCGATGCGCTTGTCGGCGGGAGCGTAGGTATCGACGAGCCCGTTGAGGATGTCGCCGGCGACCTCGATCACGTAATCGCGCTGTTCCTTCCCCTCGAGCAGCTCGCGGCGCATCTTGTAGATGGCCTCGCGCTGCTTGTTCATCACGTCGTCGTACTCGAGGAGGTGCTTGCGGACCTGGAAGTTTTGAGCTTCCACCTGCTTCTGCGCCTTTTCGATCTGGCGGCTGACCAGCCCGCTCTCGATGGGGATGCCTTCGTCCATGCCCATGCTCTTCATGAAGCCGGAGATCCGCTCCCCACCGTAGATCCGCATCAGATCGTCCTCGAGGCTGAGGTAGAACCGCGAGGAGCCGGGATCGCCCTGGCGGCCGGCGCGGCCGCGGAGCTGGTTGTCGATGCGCCGCGCCTCGTGGCGTTCCGTGCCGAGGATGTGCAGGCCGCCGGCGGTCTTGACCCGCTCGTGCCCCTCGGCCACCTGGGCGCGCATCTGCTCCACCATCGCCTGGTATTCCTCGGGCGGGATCTCGCGCCAGTCCAGCTTGCGCTTCTTGAACTCCTCCCGGGCCATGAACTCGGGGTTGCCGCCGAGCAGGATGTCCGTGCCGCGGCCGGCCATGTTCGTGGCGATGGTGACCATCCCCTCGCGGCCGGCCTGGGCGACGATCTCGGCTTCCTTCTCGTGGTATTTGGCGTTCAGCACATTGTGCGGGATGCCCTTCCGGGTGAGCATCTTGGAGATGTGCTCCGACTTGTCGATGGTCACGGTGCCCACGAGCACCGGCTGGCCGGCCTCGTGGAGCTCGACGATCTCGTCGACGATGGCGTTGAACTTCTCGCGCTGGGTGCGGTAGATGACATCGGCATGGTCGTCGCGGACCATCTTCTTGTTGGTGGGGATCTCGTTGACCTCGAGCTTGTAGATCTTCCAGAACTCCTCGGCCTCGGTGGACGCCGTGCCCGTCATGCCGGCCAGCTTCTTGTACATCCGGAAGTAGTTCTGGAAGGTGACGGTGGCCAGGGTCTGGTTCTCGCGCTCGATCTTGACCCCCTCCTTGGCCTCCACCGCCTGGTGCAGGCCGTCGCTCCAGCGGCGGCCGGGCATGAGGCGGCCGGTGAACTCGTCCACGATGAGCACCTGGCCGTCCTTGACCACGTAGTTGACGTCGCGCTGGTATAGGTTGTGGGCGCGCAGCGCCTGGTTGATGTGGTGCTGCAGGTCCATGTGGACGGGGTCGAACAGGTTCTCGACACCCAGCAGCTTCTCGGCCTTGAGGATGCCGTCCTCGGTCAGGGTGACGGTGTGGGCTTTCTCGTCCACCAGGTACTCGACGTCGCGCTTGAGCTTGGGGACGATCCGGTCGATCCGATAGTACTTGTCGGTGGATTCCTCGGACGGGCCCGAGATGATGAGCGGGGTGCGCGCCTCGTCGATGAGGATCGAGTCCACCTCGTCGACGATGGCGTACCAGTGCGGGCGCTGGACGCAGTGCTCCAGCTCGAACTTCATGTTGTCGCGCAGGTAGTCGAAGCCCATCTCGTTGTTGGTACCGTAGGTGATGTCGTAGCGGTAGGCCTCGTAGCGCTCGCGGTCGTCCAGGTCGTGGACGATGACGCCGGTGGTCAGTCCGAGCAGCCGGTAAATAGGATTCATCCAGTCGCGGTCACGGCGGGCCAGGTAGTCGTTGACGGTGACGATATGAACGCCCCGTCCCGCCAGGGCGTTGAGATAGGCGGGCAGCGTGGCCACCAGGGTCTTGCCCTCGCCGGTCTTCATCTCGGCGATCCGGCCCTCGTGAAGCACCGCGCCGCCGAGGAGCTGCACGTCGAAGTGGCGCATGCGCAGGGTGCGCCAGGAGACCTCGCGGACCGCGGCGAACGCCTCCGGCATGATCTCGGCGAGGAAGCGCTTGCGCTCTTCGTCGTCCTCAACCCGGTCCAGGCGCTCGCGGAACGACGCGGTGAGAGGGGCGAACTCCTCGTCACGCATCGCCCGGAACCGGGGTTCCAGATCGTTCACCTTGGCGATGACGGGACGGAGGCGCTTGAGCTCCCGGTCGTTCCTGGTGCCGAAAATTAGGGATAAGATGTCCATTGGTGCAACCTGCCCCGGATGGGGGAACGCAAACTTTAGCACGATCACCGCGGACTGTCAAACGCTCCGCCCCACGCGGCCGACCGGGCCGGCCGGCGCTACGCCAGCGGCACCCGGGCCAGGGTCAGGACGCGGATCGCCTCCACCCCCGCCTCGGTCAGGGCGCGGCAGGCGTCGTTGAGCGTGGCGCCGGTGGTGAAGATGTCGTCCACCAGAATCACCGTCGGCGGAGCGCCGCGGCGGAGGCGGCGGGCCCGGAAGGCGCCCCGGATGTTGGCGGCGCGCTCCGCCAGCCCCAGCGACGACTGGGGCGGCACCGCCCGGACCTTGAGCAGCAGCCGCCGGTGGGGCAGCCCCAGGCGGCGGGCCACCGCGCGGGCCAGCAACTCCGCCTGGTCGTAACCGCGCTGGCGGCGGCGGCGCCGGTGGAGGGGCACCGCGGCCACGCACGCCCCGGCCGGGAGGTCGCCGTCAAGCCGGGCGGCGTCCGCGAGCAGGCCGGCCAGCGGCCCGGCCAGCCGCGAGGCGCCGGCGAACTTGAAGTGGTGGATCAACTCCCGCAGGGAGCCGGCGTACTCGCCCACCGACCGGGCCCGGTCGAACAGGAAGGCGGTCCCGCGGCAGGGTGGGCACAGCGCCAGGGGCGTGGCCAGCGGATAGCCGCAGCGCGGGCACGTCACGGCGTCCGGGCGGGGGCGGAGCGGCGCCAGGCATTCCCGGCAGACGCCCCGCTCGTCCGGCTGTTCGAGGAACGAGCGGCAGACGAGACAGTGGTCCGGCCAGACCAGGCTGGCCATGGTGTGGAGGAAACGGGCGATCGGTTGCAGAACAGCGGGGGCGGTGAAAACGACCCTCTCCCGGTGCTATTCCCTCAGGGTTCCCTTCTCTTTCTTTTCCTGGCAGCCGATGCAGTACTTGGCCCAGGGGACGGCGTTGAGGCGCTTGGCCTCGATGGCGACGCCGCACGCCTGGCAGCGCCCGAAACGGCCCCGCTCGATCCGGGCCAGCGCCTCCTGGATGAGGCGCAGCGTGTTCCGGTCGGCGCTGCTTTTATTGAAGTAGAACTCCTTGTTGTAGGCGCTGGACGCCACGTCGGCGATGTCGCTGGGGTCTTCGTCCACCTCGCGTCCGGAGTTATCCGCCTCCTGGACGCTGTCGAGGAGCGCCTGCTGTTTCGCCATCAGAGCTTTCTTGTATTTTTCAAAGTCCTTTTTCTGCATCCCCTCTCCATCTCCTTTCATTTGTGATACGGCACCCGGTGCCGGATGGTGCACGCCCGGAAGAGCTGCTCGGCGAGCATCAGTACAGCCAGCTCGTGCGGCAGGGTCATGTCCGAGAGCGACAGCACGAGATCGGCCCGCTCCAGGACCCGGCGGTCGATGCCGAGGAAACCGCCCACCACGAAGACCAGCGGGCGGTTGGCCGGCTCGGCCGTCCGCTCCAGCCAGCGGCTGAAGGCGACCGAATCGAGCCGCCTGCCGCCCCGGTCCAGCACGACGCAGAGTGATCCCGGCGGGATCTGGGCCAGGAAGCGCTCGGCTTCTTCGGCCCGGATGCGATCGCCGGCCCGGGTTTCGTCGGCATACCGCGATTCTTTCAAATGGACCACGCGGAACGGGTGAAAGCGCCGGATCCGGTCCGCGTAATCCGCAACGAGCGCCGCCAGGCCCCGGTTCTTGAACTTGCCGATCATCAACAACTGCGCGTGCATGCCCGGCGAAAGCCCCAAAAAGATGACACAATATAATGACAGCGGCCGGGGTTGTCAACCAATTTCGGCTCGAACAGTCAAAGGGTGAATCGGTGAATCGGTGA
>CALAMB010000362.1 GCA_937925645.1 uncultured Acidobacteriota bacterium | reverse complement strand
AAAGGAATTCGACTGGAGTCGAACCCGGCTCATCGCAGGGGTGGATGAGGTGGGAAGGGGCGCTCTGGCGGGCCCGGTCACGGCCGCAGCGGTGATTCTCGACCCGGATAATTACGTGGAGGGGATCACCGATTCAAAGCAGTTGTCCGCGCGGCAGCGCGAGCGGCTGGCCGCCGCAATCGAGCAATGCGCGCTTGGCTGGAGCGTCGCGTCCCTGTCCAGCGAGGAAATCGACCGGATTCACATCGTCGAAGCCACGCGGCGATGCATGATCCGGGCGATTCAGGCCCTCCCCCTGCAAGCGGAACTTGTTCTGGTGGATGCACTTGTCCTGACCGGACTTGACATCCCGTTTCGAAGTCTGATAAAAGGAGATGTTCTTTCCGTAAATATCGGTGCCGCTTCCATCATCGCCAAAGTGCACCGGGACCGGTGGATGAGCGCTGCGGCGAGGGATTATCCCCATTACGGGTTCGATCGGCACAAGGGCTACGGGACGGTGCGGCATCGGGACAGCATCCGGCGTTACGGGGAATGCCCGCTGCACCGGAAATCATTTCGGCTGCTAGACGAGGCTTAGGCAGATGGCCGCCTTCAACAAAGAGAAACTCCTGAAGAACGCGCAGAAGCTCGTCAGCCAGGGCAAGCTGGAAAACGCGATCAGGGAATACGAAAAGATTCTGGAGCATGAACCGAACGACCTCGGCCTGCTCAACACCATTGGCGACCTCAATTTGAGCCTGCAGCGACCCGCCAACGCGTCCAGCTTCTTCAAGCGCGTCGCCCAGAAGTACATCGACGACGGTTTCTACAGCCGGGCCATCGCCGTCTACCGCAAGATCGTGATGGCCGACAACCGGAACATGGAGAACCTCGAGGTCCTGGCCGACCTGTTCATCAAGGAAGGCATGGTTTCGGAAGCCAAGAAGCACTACGCCGAAATCGCCCGGTCCTACCTGGTGAGCAACAATTTCCCCCGCGCCTACAAGACGTACAAGAAACTGGCTGACCTGACCCAGGACGATCCCAACATCCACCTGAAACTCGCCGAGCTCAGCCTCAAACTGGAGATGCTCGACAACGCCCGCGAATCGTACCTGAACGCGGCCGTCATCAGCAGCCGCCGCGGCAATCCCCAGCAGGCCTTGAACAGCATCAAGATGGCGCTGGAGATCGATCCCTTCCATATGGGTTCGCTCAAGACGCTCTTCAAAATCTCGCTGGAGCTGCAGGATTTCGGACTGCTGACGGACAAACTGGAGGCCGCCCAGACGCGCGCCTCCGACAACCGCGAGCTGATGGAGATGCTCGGGCAGTGCTACATGTTCCAGGGGGAGCTGCAGAAAGCGTACGACGTTTTTGCCGCGATTTTCGAGCTCGACCCGTCCAAGTATTTTCTTCTGTACGATCTGTCCGAATCCGCGTTGAAACTGACGCACTACGAACTGGCCGGCGCCGCGATCAGCAAGGTCGCCGACATCATGCTCAGCCGCAAGGAGAATTTGAAACTGCTCGAGACGCTTGAGGCGATCACCAGCCAGGATCCGTTGAATGTCGTCGCCCTGCAGAAATTGTCCGACATCTACCAGATCCTGTCGGACAACTTCAAATATTTCAGCACGCTGGAAAAACTGGTCGAAGCGCTGATGCGGCGCAAGCAGTATCCGGATGCCTTGCAGGTGCTCGAGCAGGTGCTGAATATCGAGCCGAACAACGACAAGCTCCGCACCTTCCACCGGGAGGCGTTCGCCAAGGTCTACCCGAACGAGACGTACACCCCCTTTGGCGGATCGGGTGAAGAGGTCGAGGAGGAGAGCGCGGCCCTGTTCGAGTTCGACACCTCGGAGTTGAGCAGCGGAACCGCCACCCCGGCGGCGGGCGACGTGGGGCTGGAAATCGAACTGCTGCTCAGCTACGGGCTCAAGGACAAGGCCAAGCTCAAGCTGCAGGAAAAAATCAAGGAAGACCCCAACGACACGATCCTGCGCGAAAAGCTGAAAAACCTCTGCAAGGAGGAAGGCAGCCTCAAACAGGCCGCGGACTTGTGCTTCGAACTCGTCAACCTGTTGACGCTGCGCGGCGAGCACGACCGGGCGGCCGCTTTCCTGGAGGAAGGGCGCGGCCTCGACCCGACCCGGGGTGACATCTCCATCCCCACCGGCGCGCTGGGCCAGGGGATCTCCTTCCCCGAGGAGATGGATACGTCATCCACCGGCTTCGAACTTCTGGAGCTGGAAGACTCCATCGACCTCACGAACGATCTGTCCGAAATCCTGGTGGGTCCCCGCGAAACGGCACCGGCGAAGCCCGTCGACCGCCCCCCGGTCAAGCCGAAGGCGCCTGAGGAGCCGCCCGCGAAGCCGAGCGCCGCGCCGGCGAAGCCGCCAGTGGAGCCGGCGCCGCCGCCGGTCCAGAAGCCGACTGCCAAAGCGCCGACCAGCGAATTTTTCACCCCCCTTCCGGAAATCGACTCCGACATCAATCTCCGCCTCGAGGAGACGCTGCGGTCCATCGATGATCTCGACTTTCTGACCAAGCTCGGCACCAGCAGCCTCGAACTGCCCGGCACACCGGCCCATAACGTCACGCCGGAACCCGAACCGACGGTGGCCGAGGCGTCAATCGATGGCCTGCAGTCGCTCAAGGATTTACCGACCCGCTCCGAAGCGCCATCCGATCCGACCCCGCCGGCCGCCCAGGCGCCGGCCGACAACCGCGAGGTGCTGAACGCCCTGCAGGAGATCGACTTCTACATCAAGCTCGGTTTCAATGACAATGCGCGCGAGGAACTGCTCCAGCTTCAGAAACGCTATCCGGACAGCCCCGAGATTCAGGATCGGCTGAGCGAGCTGACGGAGCCCGAGCCCGTTGAAGAACCCGCCGAACCCGAAACCATCGAGGAAGAGGTCGCGTTCAAGCCCCGCATCGAGATCCAGGAAATCCCCCGGCCCGACATCACCCGGGCGGCCGCGCCCGCGGAGGAATCGGCGGCGGACGAGGAGGTCACGCCGGACGATGTCAACATTGATCTCTTCAGCATGATCGCCGCCGATTCGATGACGGAGGACACGGAACGGCCCAGCAGCAGCTACCAGGTCCGCAAGATGAACCCCAACATGGAGGGGGCGGGCGCGCCGGCCGCTGACGAGGCGCCGGCCAATCCCTTCTCCGACCTGAAGGCCGATGACGTCCTGGACAACTCCTTCCTGTTCGGCGAAGAAAAGACGTCGCTGCACAAGAAACCCGACGGGCTCTTCGTGCCCACCGAACAGGAGGCGGTCCGGGAGGACAAGAATGAGCCGGGCAAGGCGCTGTCCTCCATGCACAACATCTTCTCCGATATCGTCGAAGAAGCCAACAAGGTGTTTGTCGGCGAAGAGGTGGATGAGGGTGATTTCGAAACCCACTACAACCTGGGCTGCGCCTACAAGGAGATGGGCCTCCTTGATGACTCGATCGCGGCCTTCCAGAAGGCTTACAACTGCGTGAAGGACCAGCAGACCACGCCCAATTTCATCAAGGCCTGCAGCATGCTCAGCGTGTGCTTCATCGAGAAAGGCCTGTACAAATCCGCCTTGAAATGGTGCGAACGGGGCGTTCAGAGCAAGGGCCATGAGGACCATGAGTACCAGGCGCTCAAGTTCGACATGGCCCGCTCCTACGAGATGCTGGAGGATTACCAGAAGGCGCTGGACGTCTATTCCGAGATCTATGCCGAAGACATCAACTATCGGGACGTAGCCGAAAAGATCAAGGCGCTCCGCATCAAGATCAAGTGACCTCCAGCTCATGCCGCGCTCATCCAGTTTCCTGTTCAAGTATTTTTTTGCGGTCTACCTGATCTACTGTTTCTACGTCGGCGCCCTGCTCATTGTCATGCCCTGGATCTCCTGGATCTGGGAGAACAATTACCTGCTCTACCACTTTCCGGCCGCCCGCCCCTTCCTGCTCAACCCGTTCCTGCGCGGCGCCGTTTCCGGCCTGGGCATTCTGAACATTCTCATCGGGATCGAGGAGATCGTCCGGTATCGGCGCTGGAAAAAGACCCCGCCCACGGACTGATTTCCCGCGCGACCCCGTCACGCCGCGCCCGCCGGCCGGCACATCCTGCTTGAAACGGAGTGAATCACCATGACCCTCATCGATCGGATACAACACGGCGACGTGCCGGACGCGTTGCGGGCGATTGCCGCCGCCGAATCCCGGGATCTCGATTTCATCCTGGCCGGTCTGCGGTCAGGGCGGATCGTCATCCCGCAAAACGCCGCCAAATCCCTGCGCCGGCCCGCCGGCATCGGCGAGGGGCTGCGGACCAAGGTCAACGCCAACCTCGGCACGTCCCCGGATAACGACGACATCGACGAGGAGCTGGCCAAGCTGCAGGTGGCCGTCCGCTTCGGCGCCGACGCCGTCATGGACCTGAGCACCGGCCGCCGGATCCGGCTGACCCGCGAGCGGATCATCGCCGCGTCCGACGTCATGGTGGGCACCGTGCCCATCTACGAGGCGGCGGTCCGGGCCCGCGACGCGCACCAGTCGTTCATCAAGATGACCGCGGACGAGCTGTTCGCCGTGATCGACGATCACGGCCGCGACGGCGTGGACTTCATCACCGTCCACTGCGGCGCCACCCGCGCGGTGGTGGAGCTGCTGCGCGGGCAGGGCCGGGTGATGGACATCGTCAGCCGCGGCGGCTCGCTCCTGGTGGAATGGATGATCTGCAACGACTGCGAAAACCCGCTCTACGAGCACTTCGACCGGCTGCTCGAGATCTGCCACCGCCACGACATGACCCTGTCGCTCGGGGACGGCCTTCGGCCGGGCTGTCTGGCCGACGCCACCGACCGCGCCCAGATCGGCGAGATGCTGGTGCTGGGCGAACTGACGCGGCGGGCCCGCGCCGCCGGCGTGCAGGTGATGATCGAGGGACCGGGCCACGTCCCCCTCCAGATGATCCCCGAAAACATGCGCCTGGAAAAATCGCTGTGCGAGGGCGCGCCGTTTTACGTGCTCGGACCGCTCGTCACCGACATCGCCCCCGGCTACGACCACATCACCGGGGCCATCGGCGGGGCGGTGGCCGGCATGCACGGCGCGGACTTCCTGTGTTACGTGACACCGGCGGAGCACCTGCGGCTGCCCACCGCGGAGGACGTCCGCCTGGGCGTGATCGCCTCCAAGATCGCCGCCCACGCCGCGGATATCGCCAAGGGACTGCCCGGCGCCATGGACCCGGACCGGGCCATGAGCGTGGCCCGCAAGAACCTGGATTGGGAGGGTCAGTTCCGCCACGCCCTCGATCCGGAGCTGGCCGAGCGCATGCGGCGGGAGCGCCCCCCGAAGGGGCGGAACGAGGTCTGCACCATGTGCGGCGAGTTCTGCGCGGTCAAGACGAGCCGGGAGGCGATGGAACTCCTCCGCGCCCGAAAAAAATAATCCCGTCGGCCGGCCGCTACCGGCCGGCCGAATCCAGCTCCAGCACGTACAGGGAACTGCCCGCCGCCTTGTCGCGAATGACAATCCGGTACGGGTCGCCGGCCGATCCGTCCCCTTCCAGCGCCGTCTCCCCGCGCCCGTGGACCTGCCGCAGCCGGTAGGCGCCGCCCGGTTCCAAACCCGCGGGATCCCGGAACATGTACTTGAGATCGCGGACGCCGGCGCCGCCCGCGGGTTGGGCGCGGAGCGTGGCGCCGGCGATCTCCAGCCGGGCCTCGTCGTCCACCTCGGCGTACACCGACAGGATCGGCTGCCCGCCCCGTTCCCGCTTCCCCTGGTAGGCAGAAAACCGGAGGCGTCCGGCGCCGCCGATCTCCAGATCGTCCACCCGGACCACCAGGGTGAATGCGTTCCACCGGTCACCCTGCCGGATGACCTCAACCTTGCCCCGGCCCGATTCCCGCACGACGATCACCGGAAACACCCAGGGATCCAATGGCTGGATAGACTGAAACCGCATGGACTGGATCTCGCGATCCCGCACGTGTTCCACCAGGCACCGCTCGCCGCGAAACTTGAGCAGATCCCGGCCGTCCACCAGTCCCTCCCAGGTGAACAGCAGCCGGGCTCCGGCGGGCGGACCGTTCCGCTCCTCCGGCCGGACCCCGGTCGTTGCGGGCGGCTGGCCGCAGGCGGCCAGCAACACGGCGACCAGCGCAAGTATCGCGCCGGCGGCCAGGTACGGAGTGGATGGAGAATGGGTCATGCGGCGAGGGCTCCCGCCGGCGACGCCGGGCTCAGCCCTCGAGGCGCCGGATCATGGCGTAGTAGAGGCGGATTTCGCGCCCGTGCGGCGGCTTCAGGATGAGCTGGCGACCGTTGGGCGTGTCCGCCAGTCCGGCGAACTCGCCCTGCAGGCGGCGGCCGTCCACATGGACGGCCGAAAGAAACCGGCCGCCCCGGCTCTCGAACTCCCGCACGGCGTCCTCAATCACCCGGAGATCCCGCATGGGCACCCGCCTCTCGGAATACTACGCTCATGATACCGGAACACGCGAGCCAATGCAACGCCCGCCCCGATTTGGATGGCTGCGTGCTATAATGCCGCCCTTTATGAACCGCGCCGCACGTTCCCTCATGCTGCTGCTGGCGATCGCGTCGCCGGCCTGGTGCGCGAGCCCGCCGCCCGCGGACGACCCGATCCCACCGGCAATCCGCGACACGGTGATCGTCTCGGCCTCGCTGGTGCCGGCGGAACTGGACCAGGCCACCCGCGACGTGACGGTCATTCCGGGCGACACGTTGCGCCGGTGGCCGGTTCGGCGGGTGACCGACGTCCTGGCCCTGGCGGCGGCGGTGGATTTCCAGCCGGCGGTGGCCGGCGGATTGTTCGGCGACATCCACCTGCGCGGCTCCAACGCCGCGGGCGTGGTCGTGTGCATCGACGGCGTGCGCTGGAACGACCCGCAGACGGCCCATTTCAACATGGAACTCCCGGTGCCCCCGGAACTGATCGAACGGGTGGAGATCCAGACCGGCTCGAACTCGGTCTTTTTCGGCGCCGACGCGGTGGGCGGGGTGGTGAACATCATCACCCGGCGGACCGGGCCGGACCGCGTCCGCCTGGAGGTCTCCGGCGGGTCCTTCGGCAGCACGGGCGCGTCGGTGGCCGGATCCGCCCGTCTGGGAAGCGGCTTCGCGCAGGTGTACGCCGGGCTGAGCCGCAGCGACGGGTTCACGGCCAACCGGGACTACCGGCTCGGCCAAGTTTGGGTCGGCTTCACCCAGCCGCACCGGCTGGGCGAGACGGCGCTGGCCTACGGACACCTCGACAACGCGTTCGGCGCGCAGGGTTTCTACGGCCCCTATCCGTCCTGGGAGCACACCCGGAGCCACGGGTTATTCTGGCGCAACGCGCTGACCGGCGGTCCGTTCCGCTCAGTGCCCACCCGGGTGGACCTGGCGTGGCGGCTGCACGAGGACGACTACATCCTGGTGCGGGACCACCCGGAGCTTTACCGAAACCGCCACGACAATAGAACCGTGCAGTTCCAGGTGCACAGCGTGGCCGCCGACACGCCGCGCTGGCGCTGCACGGCCGGCCTGGAACTGCGGCATGCCGCGCTGGCGAGCGGCCGACTGGGCGACCACAGCGCCGGCCAGGCCGCCGGCATGCTGGAGGTGCAATGGCTCCCCGCCCCCCCGTACATTGTGCAGGGCACGGTGCGGGTGGACCATTTCACCGGCTACGGGACGGTCTGGACGCCGGGGCTGGGCGTGGCCTGGCTGCCCGCCGGGAACTGGAAGCTGCGGGCCTTCGCCGGCAAGGCGTTCCGCACCCCTTCCTTCACGGAGCGGTACTACTGGAGCCCGGCCAACATGGGAAATCCGGACCTCGCGCCGGAGCGGGCGGTGACGCTGGAGGGAGGCGTGGACTGGTACGGGGCCTCCGGGACGTGCGTATCGGCAACGATCTTCATCCGCTGGGACGACGAAATGATCGATTGGATCCGCGCCGCGCCCGCCGACCCATGGCGGGCCGCCAACGTGGGGCGGGCCACCGTCGCCGGCGGCGCCGTCCAGGCCACGGTGCCGCTGGGCGAGCGGCTCCGGCTCCAGGCCGGGTACGCGTTCAACGACCTGGCTTACGGCGAGGCGGCGGCATACGAGTCGAAGTACGCGTTGGATTACTGCCGGCACCACCTGTCGGCCCAGCTGGCCGGAACGTGGGGCGCCGGCGCGACCTGGAGTGTCTCGATGCACCACAAGGTCCGGGCCGGCGTCGGCGAGCGGTACACGCTGCTGGCGGCGCAGGCGGCGCGGCGCTGGCGTGTCTTCGAACTATACGTCCGGGGGGAAAACCTGCTGGGGGAATCCTACCAGGAAATTCACGGCGTGCCCATGCCCGGCCGCGCCGCCTATGCCGGCCTGCGGGTGGAACTGCCGCTGGCCGCGCCATAGGGTCCGCGTCGTCCGCACCGTTGATTCCGCTTGGTCCGGACTTCCCGGCACGGTTATAATGTTTCCTGTCAGCATTCGGTTTCAATAATCTGATCTGCCGCGCCGACCGGCCACCCGCCGTGTTCGTCGCGCCAAACGGAGTGTTTGCATGCGAATGGATACGGCGTATCAAGCCAGCCAGATCCTGGCCGTGTGCGGCCAGGCCGCCGGCGTCCTGGCGGCCCTGGTCGCGGCGGTGATCTGCACCCGCCGCCGGCGCCGCCCGTGGGCCGCCTGGCTGCTGTTTGCCGGCTGGTGCGGCTGGCTGCTGCGGGACTTCGGCCAGCTGGCCGTGGCCCAGATGCTGTCGTTCGGGCTGTTCGCGGCCTGGTCCGGTCTGGGCATCGATGCGATCGGAATCCTGGCCGGCGGGCTGATCGCGCTGGCGCTCTTCCGCCTGACCCGCCCGTTCCGGCCGGTCACACAAACCGGGGTGAACCATGGCTGATCCGGATTCCATGGTCCGCAACCTCTACCTGGTGGACGCGGGTCTCTGGGTGCTGCTCTACCTGCTCCTGGCCTGGATCGCCCTCGTCCGGCTGCGGGCCACGCGGAGCGGACGGGTGCTGGGACTGGGCTTCTTCCTGCTGGCGTTGCGCATCATCCTCCAGACCGTCCTCAACCGGCTCATCCTGCCCGCCGCCGCCCCGTCAGCCCCGTTGCTGGCTGCCATCGAGCTGTCATTCGGAATGATCGGCCTGGCCCTCGGGCTGTGGGTCGCGTACGGCGTGCTGCTCATACCCCGCGGGCTGGACGATCTGGCCGGCCGGCGTGCATGTCCCAGATGAATCTCACCTGGAGAAACATATGAACAGACCATCCCGCATCATGACGCGACCGGGGACGACGGCGCTCGGCCTCGCCGCGCTCCTGCTCGTTCTGCCCGCAACGGTCCAGGCCGCCGGCGGAACGGCGCCGCGGACGGGTGAGCAGATCTATCTCGCGGCCTGCTCCCACTGTCACGGGATTGACGGCCGGGGCGTCCCGGCGGATCAACTCCTCCTGCCCGTCCCTTTGCCCGACTTCACCGACTGCCAGTTCGCCCCCCGCGAGCCTGATTCGGACTGGGCCGCAGTGATGCATGAGGGCGGCCCCGCCCGGGCGTTCCACCGCACCATGCCGGCGTTCGGCGATGCGCTGTCCGGCGACGAGATCCAGTTGGCGCTCAACCACGTCCGCACCTTCTGCGCGGAGACATCCTGGCCCCGCGGCGAGCTGAACTTCCCCAAGGCGCTGATCACCGAAAAGGCCTTCCCCGAAGACGAGCTCCTGGTGGTGTCATCGGTGGCGCTCGAGGGAGACGGCGCCGTCGCCAGCAAGGTGATCTACGAGAAACGGTTCGGCGACCGGAACCAGATCGAGCTGGTGTTCCCCTTCGCCGCCCACGACCGGGCGGACGGCAGCTGGCAGGGCGGCCTCGGCGACATGGCGTTCGCCTTCAAGCGGGTGCTGGCCGCCAACTGGCGGACCGGGACCATCGTCAGCCTCACGGGCGAGCTGGTGTTCCCCACCGGCAGCGAGGCCAGGGGCTTCGGCAGCGGCTGCTTCACCGTGGAGCCGTTCGTCACCTTCGGCCAGGCGCTGCCGGCTGACAGTTTCATCCAATTCCAAGGCGGGTTCGGGTTCCCCATCGATGACCAGGCCGATAATGAGGCCTTTTGGAGGACCGCTCTCGGCAAGACCTTCACCCAGGGGATCAGTGGCCGGAGCTGGACCCCGATGGTCGAGTTCCTCGGTTCCCGGGAGCTGGCGGACGGCAAATCCACCGACTGGGACGTGGTCCCCCAGCTGCAGGTGTCGCTGAGCCAGCGGCAGCACATCCTGTTCAACGTGGGGCTCCGTCTGCCCGTCACCGACACCGGGCCGCGCCGAACCCAACTGGTCATGTACCTGTTGTGGGACTGGTTCGACGGCGGATTCCTGCAGGGCTGGTAAGGGAGGCGGTCATGAGAAACATGTTGCTGGCATCAATCCTCGCGACAGCGGTTACCCTGGCCGCCGGCGCCCCGCTTCTAGCCGGCGGATCGGCGGGCGGCGCCCCGGCCGGCCCGGCGCCGGTCTTTGGCACCGCCGACGTCTGCTTCGCCTGCCACACGGGCGTCATCACCCCGTCCGGCCGGGACCTGTCTTTCGGAAATCAGTGGCGGACGACCATGATGGCCAATTCCGCGCGCGATCCGTACTGGATGGCCGGCGTGCGCCGGGAGATCACCGATCACCCGTCCCACCAGGCCGCCATCGAGGACGAGTGCAGCGCCTGCCACATGCCCATGGCCCGGTATTTGGCGAAAACCGCCGGCAAACAAGGCGAGGTGTTCGCCAACCTGCCGGTGGGCCAGGCGGCGGCCGCGCACGCCCCGCTGGCGGCGGACGGCGTGTCGTGCACCCTCTGCCATCAGCTCTCGGCCGCGGGCCTGGGACAGCGGTCCACTTTCACCGCCGGATTCGGAATTGACGCCCCCGCGGCGGGCGCGGCACCCATGATCCACGGCCCGTTCGACGTGGACGCCGGCCGGCGGCGGATCATGCTCTCCTCGTCGGGTTACGCGCCGGCCAGGGCCGCCCACATGGGCGAGGCGGGACTCTGTGCGAGCTGCCACACCCTCATCACCGCCTCCCTGGGACCGAACGGCGAAGTGGTGGGCGAGCTGCCCGAGCAGGTGCCGTACCTGGAATGGGAGCACAGCGCCTATGCCGGCGCCCAGAGCTGCCAGGACTGCCACATGCCGCCCGAAGCGGAGCCGACGGCGGTCACCCCCGTGCTCGGTGATCCGCGGCCTGCGGTCTCGGCCCACACCTTCCTCGGCGGGAACACTCTGATGATGCGCATCCTCAACCGGTATCGCGGCGAGTTGGGCGTCGCCGCCCTCCCCGAGGAGCTGGACGCAGCCGCCCGGCGCACCGAGGCGCACCTGGCCGCCGAATCCGCCACGCTGGCGGTGACCGCCGCCCGCGCGGACGGCGGGCGCCTGGTGGCCGAAGTCGCGGTGGTCAACCGGGCCGGCCACAAGTTGCCCACCGCCTACCCGTCCCGCCGCGCCTGGCTGCACGTCGTCGTCCGCGACCGCAACGGGGCGGTCGTGTTCGAATCCGGCGCCGTCTCGCCGGACGGCCGCATCGTTGGCAACGACAATGACGCCGACGCCGCCCGCTTCGAGCCGCACTACGACGAGATCACCGCCGGCGACCAGGTTCAGGTGTACGAGCCGATTCTGGGCGATCCCGCGGGCGCGGTCACCACCGGCCTGCTCACCGCCGTCTCGTACCTGAAGGACAACCGCCTGCTGCCCCGGGGCTTCGACAAGCGGACCGCGCCGAAGGACGTGGCGGTGCACGGGGCGGCGTTCGACGATGACGATTTCATTGGCGGCGGCGACCGGGTCCGCTACGCGGTAGACGCGAACGGCGCGGCCGGTCCGTTCACCGTCGAGGCCCGGTTGTACTACCAGTCCATCGGCTACCGCTGGGCGAAGAACCTGGCCGGCCGCACCGACGCGGAAAGCGCCCGCTTCACCCGCTACTACGACACCATGGCCGCGGGGTCGGCGGTGGTGCTGGCTGAAAGCTCCGCGACAGTGGAGTGAGTTCCGGTTCAGGGATCACCCCCCGTCCCCGGCGCACGCCGGGGGCGGGCCGCGCCATTCGAAACCGCAGGCCGCAGGCGCCGCCTGCGGCCTTTTCTGTTTGTCAGCAACGGTTGGGATCGTGACGGCACGGCCGGCGACCGGACGCCGTCGCGGCGCCGTCCGGCAGGGCCGCGGCGAGGATCAGTGGGGACCCCACGGGCCGCCCCGGCGCGGCGGATCGTTCCGGTACACCTTGAACTTGCGCCGGTACCACCAGCCCCGCAGCCGGAGCCAGCGATATTTCAGGTCCGGCAGCAGGGTCCGGTACCTGAGCAGGAGGTAGCCGAAGGCCATCCCCCCGAGATGCGCCACGTGGGCGACGCCGTCCTGCACCCCCGATAGCGAGAACATCAGCTCCAGGACAATGGTCACCGCCACCAGGTACTTCGCCTTCACCGGCAGCACGAAGAACACGAGCAGGTACCGGTTGGGAAAGTACAGGGCGTACGCCAGCAAAATCGCGTACATGGCGCCCGACGCCCCCACGATGGCGGCGGTGGAAAACGGGCTGACCGCCAGACTGCACAGGCCGGCGCCGACGCCGGTGATCAGGTAGAAGGCCACAAACCGGCGCCGGCCCAGGATCCCCTCGATTTCCGGCCCGAACATCCACAAGATGAGCATGTTGAACACGATGTGCAGGAGTTGGGGGCCATGCAGGAACATGTAGGTGACCAGGCGCCAGACCTGACCGCCCAGCGTCACCGTCACCGGAATCAGGCTCATCCAGAGATCAAGCCAATAGAAATGCAGGGAGCGGTCGAATGTCTGCCCCAGATAAACCGCGATGTTGAGGATGAGGAGCGTCTTGACCACCGGGGTCAGGGGCGGGCCGAACCGGACGCGGGTCTGGTGGGTGTAGCTCATGGGCCTCCACTATACCCAAACGGTCCGCGGCGAGACAAGCGAAATCGCCGGCGCGGGCACGCAAGTCCATCTTTTATATTGAAAAACGCCCGATGCTCTTTTACAATCCAACCATCATCTACCCCGCGACAGGATCAGGAGGCAATCGTATGAGCGAATCCTTGGAAGCCCTGGGCATGATCGAGACCCGAGGTTTCACCGCCATGGTGGAAGCCGCCGACGCCATGGTCAAGGCGGCCAAAGTTGTGCTGATCGGATACGAGAAGACTGGCGGCGGCCTCAACACGGCGATCGTGCGCGGCGATGTCGCCGCCGTGAAAGCCGCCACGGACGCCGGCGCGGCGGCCGCCCGCAAGGTGGGCGAACTGATCGCCGTCCATGTGATCCCGCGGCCGCATGCGAATCTGGACGAAACGCTGCCCATCGTCCCTCGGGACCGGACCAGAGGCAAGGCATAGCGCGATCCGGGGGGTGCGCCGCATCCCCCAGACTTTTTTTCCCGGACAGACGCGATGATCATCGGTCGAGTGTGCGGCACGGTTGTAGCCACCCGCAAGGATCCCCGGCTCGAGGGGAAGAAGCTCCTCATCGTCGAACGGCTGAACCCGGCCGACGGGACGCCGGGCGGGTACATCATCGCCGTCGACACCGTGGGCGCCGGAGCCGGCGAGCGCGTCCTGTGCGTCAGCGGCTCCTCGGCCCGCCTCTCCCATGGCATGAAGGACCACCCCGTCGACACCGCCATCATCGCCATCATCGACTCCATCTGCCTGGACCGATAGGGGCCGCATGCCCGCCGCCCGTCCGCCGGCTGTCGATTTCCCCACACTCCAGCAGCGCATCGAGGAGGCCGGCGTCGTCGGCATGGGCGGCGGCGGCTTCCCCACTCACCGAAAGCTGCGGCCCCGCTTGCACACCGTGATCATCAACGGCGCCGAGTGCGAGCCGCTGCTCGCCACCGACCGCCACCTGTTGGCCAACCACCTGGACGAAGTCGTGGCCGGCGCCGGCGCCGTGGCCCGGGCCTGCGGCGCCGCCGAGGTGGCCCTCGCGGTCAAGGCGAAGCACGCCGACCTGGCCGCGCGTCTCGCCCCGACGGCGGACGGGGTGCCACTCCGGCTGGCGACGCTGCCGGACATCTACCCGTCCGGCGACGAGTTCTTCGTCATCCGGGACGTCGCCGGCCGGGTGCTGCCCCAGCGCACCATCCCGGCGGACGCCGGCTATTTCGTGGGCAACGCCGCCACCTTCAAGGCGATCCACGACGCGCTGCGCGGCGTCCCCCTGACGCGGCGCTTTGTGACCGTCGGCGGCGCGGTGGCCCGCCCCGTCACCGTCGAGGCGGCCATCGGCACGCCGTTCCGCGAGCTGGCCGCCGCGGCGGGCGGCGCGACGGCGCCCGACGCCCGCTTCCTGGAGGGGGGCGTGCTCATGGGCGCGCTGACCGACCTGGACGCGCCGGTGACCAAGACCACGGCGGCCCTGATCGCGCTGCCCGCCGACCACCCGGCCATCCTGGAGCGCACCCGGCCGCTGCACTATTCCGTCAAGATCGCGGAACACATCTGCTGCCAGTGTCGCAAGTGCACCGAACTGTGTTCCCGCTACCTCATCGGCCACGACATCGAGCCGCACAAGTTGATGCGCCTCATCGGCTCGGCCCGGGACTACCGCGACCTCCACTCCGACACGGTCTTCCACTGCTCGGGTTGCGGCCTCTGCTCCCTGGTCGCCTGCCCGTTCGACCTGTCGCCGCGACGGCTCATCATGGAGTCGCGCCGGAACTTCCCCCGCCCGGCCGCGCCCGCCGGCGATCCGGTCGAACGGGCCGACGCGGAGTTGTTCACCGTGCCCACCCGCCGGCTGATCCATCACCTGCGCCTCGACGCCTATGACCGGCCGGCCGAATTCGCCGGGCGCCTGCCGGTGCCGGTGGAGCTCCGCCTGCCGCTCCGGCAGCACGCCGGCGTCCCGGCGGAACCGGCGGTCCGCGCCGGGCAGCGGGTGGCCGCGGGGCAGGCCGTCGGCCGGGCGCCGGCCGGCGCCCCGGGCGCCCACGTTCACACGCCCGCCGCCGGAACGGTGGTGCGCGCGGACGACGTCGTGGTCATCGCCACCATCCCGCCCCGCGCCCGCAGATCCCGTGAAGGAGACATCGCATGATTGCCAGCGCCATCGGAGCCCTGGAATTCAACAGCATCGCCCGCGGCATCTTGGCCGCCGACGCCATGGTCAAGGCGGCCGCGGTGGAGCTGTTCGCCTCGAAGAGCATCTGTCCGGGCAAGTACATGACGCTCGTCCACGGCGAGGTGTCCAGCGTCGAGGCCGCCATCGCCGCCGGCAAGGCCGCCGCGCCGGGCGCCATCGTGGACGAGTTCATCATCCCCAACGTGCAGCCGCAGGTGTTTCCCGCGCTCACCGGCACCGCCGCCTTCGCCGCGCTGGACGCGGTGGGCGTGCTGGAAAGCTACTCGGCCCTGACAGGCATCCTCGCCGGCGACGCGGCCGCCAAGGCCGCCGCCGTGGACCTCGTCGAGATCCGCCTCGCCAACGGCATCGGCGGCAAGGCGGTCCTGATCCTGACCGGCTCGGTCGCCGATGTCGAGGCGGCGATCCGGGCCGGGGAGGCGGCCATCGCCCACACCGGGCTCTTCGTGGCCGCGGTGGTCATCCCGGCGCCCCACGGGGATGTCCAGAAATTCCTCGTCTGAAACATGGAGCGGGATGGCCACCGACCGACTGAAATCCAAGGAACCGGAACCGCCCGCCCCGACAGCGGCCGCGGCCGATTTTCCCTCGCTGATCCAGACGCTGCTGGGCCACTCCGACGACATTTACGTGGTCATCGACCGCGACGGCATCTGCCGAGAGGTGAGTCTGGCCGTCACCTCCGCCACGGGCTGGCTGCCCGACGAGTTGGTGGGGCGGCTGGCGTTCGACTTCATCCACCCCGACGACCGGGCCGCCTGCCTGGAGGCCCACGCTGAAATCCTGAACCGCCCCGGCGCGTCGCGCACGGAGACGCTGCGCCTGCGCACCCGGGACGATCGCTGGATCCGCATGATGAGCACCGGCACCAATCTCACATCGGACCCGCTGATTCGGGGCGTCGTCATGGTCAACCGGGTCCTCGCCACGGCTGACGACCCACCCGACTCCGCCGCCTTGACCGCCTCCGATGTGGCCACGATTTTCGAGGAACGGAACCGGGAGCTGCTGCGCGCCAACCGGATGCTCTTCCGGCAGATCGAAGAGCGCCGCGACGCCGAGGCCCGCCTGCGCCGCCGCCTGGAGCTGGAGGAGGGACTGGCGCTGACGTCGCGGATCCTCATGTCCCACCCGGTCGAGGATTTCAATCGGATCCTCGAGATCTGGGGTCGCATCCTGGACGCCGAATGCGTCCTGCTGGGCTTCATGGACGACCAGATGCGCCCCACCGTCGTCCACGAATGGACGCGACCGGGAAGCCCGCCGGGCCTGCTGTTCCCGCCGGACCACGACCTCACCGCGTATGCCTGGGCCATGGAGCGGCTGCGCCGCAACGAGATCATCCTCCTGGACAGTCTATCCATCCCGCCGGCCGAGGCGGCGGCGGAGCGGCAGTACCTGGCCGACCGCCGGCTGCTGGCCTCCGCGTGGATTCCGATCCTGGCCAGCAGCGGACAACTGCGCGGCGTCATGGGTGTGGCCACCACGGCGGAAACCACCCGCCTGAAGGCCGAGGACGTGCAGTTTCTCCGGATCAGCAGCGAGCTGATCGGCAACTACCTGGCGGCGGCCACGGCCGAGCGCGACCTGCGGCTCAGCGAGCAGCGCCTGCACCGAATGAACCAGACACTGATTGAACTGACGCGTTCGGCGGAATTCGTCGACGCCGACCCGGAGCGCCTGCTCAACCGGATGGAGTCGGACATCCGGCGAACGTTGAGCGTCGCGCGCGTCTGGTCGTGGCTGGCCCCCCACGCGGACGCCACCGGCTTCCACGACATGCTCCCGCCGGAACACCTCCACCCCATCGCCGAACTGATCGCCGCCGGCGGCCGCCCGGACCCCTTCCAGCGCTCCCGCTCCATCGCGGTGACCGAAGTGGCCGTCGATCCGCGCACTCGAGCGCACGCCCGCCGGTTCCTGGACGGCGGCATCACCGCCCTGCTGTTCGCCCCCGTCACCATGGAGGGTCGTTTCCGCGGCGTGCTCGCCTGTGAGCACGCCGGCGGTCCCCGCGAATGGACGCCCGATGAGGAGCATTTCATCGCCTCCATGGCCGACCTCGTCAGTCTCGCCCTCGCCCGGCAATCCCGCAGCCGGGCCCACCAGGCGCTGCTGGACAGCGAGCTGCGCGTCCGCGCCATGTTCGAGGGTTCGGTCATCGGGATCGTCTTCTGCACGCTGGACGGTTTCATCACCGAGGCCAATTCGGCGTTCCTGAACATGATCGGCTATTCCGCCGACGAGCTCCGGGGCGCCCACTGGCGGGATCTGACCCATCCCGACGACATCGCCCGGGAGGACGCCATCACCGGGATCATCGAGGCCGGCGAGCAGAGCTGGATTCCGCTCATCAAGCGCTACCTCCGCAAGGACGGCAGCTGCTTCTGGGCC
>CALAMB010000361.1 GCA_937925645.1 uncultured Acidobacteriota bacterium | reverse complement strand
CTTAGAAGTAACAAATGCCAGCGGAGAATTCGAAGGAGCTGATTATGAAAAATTGATCAAACTCGATAATGGCATGATTTTCCAATTCAATGAATACAACTACAGCTACTCATATCGACCTGATGTCGCAGTTCTCGCAAAGAAAGTCACATTCGGGGGAAAGAGCTTGATCATCTGGAAATTGATCATCGAAGATGAGATCTACGATGTGGTGCGCGTGAAATAGCTGATTTTCAATAGAATGATAATCTGTTTTTTCGTGGATACGATAGAGCCACGTGCGATTCATGGTAAAATTATACCCAAGCGAGATGGCATCGGAACATCCAGGGGGCTCGCGATGCATCGCAGCACGTTGGGCATAATCCTCGTTGCGCTGACGACATGGGGAGCAGCCCAGCAGGCAGCTCGTACTCCGGCTGATATTGCCCGAAATACCGGCCAATCCGTCTGCCTCATCGCCACTCAGGACGAAAATGGAAATCTCACGGGTCTGGGGAGTGGTTTTGTCTGTGCCAACAATCGCGTGGCGACAAATTTTCTACAAAATTCGAACGCCATCCCGCCAAGAATTTCGCTCGCAACTTCATCAAGACGATTCAGAGCTTGCGCTGATCGCGTTCGAACCGTCGATTCATTTGATTTTCGTTTGTTGCAAGAGCGCAGTTGACGATGAATGCCAGACTGTTCGATTAGATAGCTATTCTCAATGAGAAATATCCGGGGGGCATTATGCAATCCTATCTGAAACGCACCGTGTCGGTCCTGTCGATGATGATGGTCGGCCTGATCTGGGTTGGCTGGGCGGCCTCGCCATCAACGCGCCATCGCCCGCTGAGTGCTGTGGACCGACCGGTCAGGACACCGATGACTCAGCCAGCGGTGTTGGTTCCCCAGTCGATCACCGCGGCTAAATCAGCCTACGGCACGCCGATGTACCTGCGGGGTGCGCTCGGTGCAATAACAACCGAGGATCCTGTGGCAGCCGCTACCAGTTTCCTCAAGACTTTTCGTGGTCTGCTCAAGCTGGAAGACGTTGACAATGATTTCCAACTGCTGACGACTTCTCGCGATGATCTCGGCATGTCTCATGTGAAGTTTCAACACGTGTATAGCGGCATCCCTGTCTGGCCCGAGCAAGTCATCGTCCATGTCAACACTTTGGGGCAGGTGTACTGTTTCAATGGGATTTATCAAAACATTCAACTAGACGAGATCAATCCCAAGGTCAGTTCAAAGGAAGCAGCGGACATTGCATCTCTCGCCCACCCGTGCCCCATGGACGTTGAGTCTAATACACAACTGGTCGTTTATAATTTTCGTGCTCCCATGCCTACTCTAGCTTGGGAAGTAGTGCTGCATTCGATTACAGCATTTCCTTACAGCTATAGAGTGTTTGTCAATGCCCTCACGGGAGATATTTTAAATAGTATCGATGAAATCTATAGGGGCTATCCCACAACATCTACAGGCTATCTGATCCCCACTGGCGGATACGTCACGCTGAATACCTGGCATCACGACGATGGACGAACTTACTTGATAGATGCCTCGAAAAACATGTTCCCAGGTGCTCTAGATATCACAACCCGCGAGGGTACAATCGCAATCGGGGACTTGAGTTACGGTATTCTTTCCGCATATATCGTGTCTGATCCTAATTTTGACAACGTGTTCGATGACGCACTCAATATTGCCGCTGCTGGCACAGCCAATTATCATATGAGCAGGGTATACGACTACTTCTACAACACCCACAATTGGACCGGTTTCAGCAACACAAGTGGTTCTATAACAGCCCTCGTGAACGATCCCTATGATCCTGATGGTGCAAGTTATCGTCTTGCGGAAAATAGCATTTATCTGGGAATGGGTGCTTCAAGATTCTACAATTTAGCTGCCGCTTTAGACGTTATAGCTCACGAATATACCCACGGAATTACGTTTGCAACTTGTAATCTTGTTTATCAATATCAGCCCGGTGCTCTGAATGAATCGATGTCGGATGTTTTTGGAGTCAGTGTCGATAATGCAAACTGGACTCTGGGCGAAAGTGTCTTGCTCCCCAACATAGAAGGGGCAACAGCTTTGCGAAACATGGCCGATCCGCACAACGGGCAGCCCACCACCAGCCCTTACTGGCAACCGGCACATATGAGCGAGTTTAAAAGTCTTCCAGCTAGCCAAGACAACGGCGGTGTTCATATTAATGCTGGAATACCAAACAAAGCATATTATTTGACAGCATCCAGTATTGGCCGCAGCAAAGCCGAGCGCATCTACTTCCGTGCCTGGATCAACTATTTCACGGCGAATACCGATTTCTCCGCGGCCCGTCTGGCGATCGAACAGGCCGCCATCGACCTGCATGGCAATAATTCAGCCGAGCATAACGCCGTCAAATCCGCGTTTGATGCCGTTGGAATCGCCGGCGGGGCCGGACCGGCCGATGACTGTTTCCTGTATTTTCCTTTGGCCGCGAATTTTGTGTACTTCGGCAAGACCTTCAACAACACGCTGTGGATCATCAACACTCAGGACAAGACCGTGAACTATGCCTTGGATCTGTATGACTGGCAGGGCGCCGGTGCCGGATCCACCGGCAATCGCACCTTGGCCGCCCACGCGATGGAAGGGTGGTTGATGCCGGGCAATTCGAGTATGGGGATAGCGACTGCCGACGGCCGGATCATCGGAATCTGCGATCACAAATCCCCCGACGGCTATGTTGCCGTAGCGACCACGCCAGCAGAGATTTTCACCAATGCCATTTTCATTCCTCATATTCCGTCCACATACCCGGTCTGGTTCTCGTTGTGTAGCATCGCCAATGTGACCGACACGGCAAGTGATGTGATGTATTTGGATAACGACGACAAGGGAGCTCTCTTTGATTTGGCAGCACCATACTCCAGTACATTGTTCGATTTTGAGCTGCTGTATATGGATCTTTATGGGGAGCTGCCGGATCCGGCCGAGCTCGGCGGGCTCTGGGGATTCTTTGTGAATTACGATCTGGATCTTCAAAAGGTACTGGAGCCCAATCTGGTGGGGACAGAGATTTTTGGTCTCAAGGGCGCAAACGATTCTGCGGGACTCAACCTGGATCCCTTCGTGGGGCGGACGCTGCTCTTCAGCCACATCGCCAATCCGTCCCAGGGGTGGTGGACCGGCATTGCCATGGTCAGCTTGTCGGTCGATCCCGATCCGAATGACGCCGTCACTACGCACCCGATTCTGATCACGGCTTACACAGAAGCAGGTGAGATGCTGAAACAGACCGTGACCGAGATCCCATACCTGGGCAAGATGGCGTATCAGGCGCACACCTGGCTGGTGGGCGGACAGCGCGTGATTCCGGACGACGCGGACTATATCTTGGCTTCTAGCATGCAGGAGGGATATTCAATTACAGGCTTCGAATTGTTTGGCTTACAGAATCCGCCGGCAGGAATCGACGGGTTAGCCGGTCTGGAGGCGGCCAAATTCGTGAGTCAGCGGTTGTTGTTTCCCCGCGTGGCCAACGGAAATGCGTTGGGAGATGGTTTGCAACAGTGGACGGGCATCGCCGTAATCAACCCCAACGCCGCTTCAGCGAATTTGACTTACCGTTTGTACAACATGAATGGCAACCTGATCCAAACCCGTCCGAAGACGATCGGCCCGTATATGAAGGATATCGGTTTTGCCAATGAACTGTTCAGTATCGGCGATTTCTGGGGTTGGGTGAGCGTGGAATCCAGCCTGCCCGTGACAGGCTTCGAGGTTTTTGGCTATCAGGATTATCGGTCGATTGCCGGCGTCACGGCATTCAACGAATGACGTATTGGGCATTAAGATCCTGATGGTCTGTTCCGCGATGGCCGCGGTGAAACGGATTCGATCCGTTGCCATCAGCGCAAAGACACTGGCAGAGAAATACGAATTGAAACGCGTTCGCGCCGCTCCCTCCCGGTCGCGGTACCTCCCGATCGCATGCCGATTGATTGTGTCCGGTCGGGGCTGGCGCTGTTCGCGCGCATAAATGGCGCCACAGGTGCGAATTTCGCCTCTACAGAGATATTGCGAGCACTTTTAGAGACACTCCCTCACCCCGTTTCGCTCTGTCCTGAGGGACCGGCTTACCGAAACCATCCTGCCGTAGCCCGCCGATGCCCGGCCGCGCCAGCGGCCGCGGAATGTAGCCCGGGCCGAGAGGCCCGGGTGGGTGGTTCTCATGCGGCATGGGAGAGCCGCGCGAGCGGCGGGAGATAGCGATCGGAATCAGTGACCGATTCCA
>CALAMB010000360.1 GCA_937925645.1 uncultured Acidobacteriota bacterium | reverse complement strand
TGATCCAGGGGGCGGGCAAACTGAGCATCGCGAACATGTTCGTGATGCAGGGCGCCTTCCGTTTCGAGTTGAGCCTGGACAAGCTCGAACTGCAGATCAGTGCCACCATGCGTCTGGGAGACCAGGCCGATCCGCTCTTCTTCTTCCAGGTGATCGGCTACCTGGAGATCGACTGGGATGCCGGAGTGGTGGGGCTTCTCTCCCTTGAGGCGCGCACCGGCGGCATCCTCAAGGATGTCGGATTCGACGTGGAGGCGGGGTTCAAGCTGGAGATCAACTCCACCGATCAGGATCGCCAGGCCATCATCCTCCTGGGGCCCGGTGAGACGACCACCGTCACCGTTCCCAAGAACACCTTCCGCATCATGGCCGACGGGCATTTCATCTTCAGGCCCGGCGGCACCGAAATCTTCCGCCTCACCGGTGTCTTCTTCATTGAGATCAGCGCCGATGCCGGCCTGACGATCTTTGCCGATGCCAGTCTGCTCATCGGACCGCCCGAGGCCCGCATCTTCACCTTCGAGGCCATGGGGCTGCTGGTGTTCAAGCCAGACGGCAACATCGGCATCCGCTTGCAGCTCTCCGGCGACGTATCTCTGGGAGACGTGCTCGAGTTCGATTGCCAGTTTGAATTTCTCATGAACACCTCTGGTGATACGGACTACGTTTTCGAGGTTCCCGAGCAGTTCCGCGACGAGGTCGACTACGACACCGTCACCATCCCCATGGCACCGCCCAAACCCAATGGCAGCCCCGGCGACAACCCCGAGTCGTACGTGGTGATCAAGGGCGAAGGCGGCCTGAGCCTGCTGGGCGGCATTCTCGAACTCGACGGCTTTTTCTACATCAAGATCGGTTCAGGAGGGTTCCGCCTCACCATCGCCGCCAATGCCGGCCTGGCGCCTTTCGGCGTGGTGGCGGTCAGCGGGGATCTGTCCATCGGAGAAGAAGGGCTCGTGGGGAGTCTGGCCCTGGAAGTGGGGGCCGGACTCGGCACCGGCGTCTTCGAGTTCAGCGGTTATTTCCGCCTGGTGATCAACACCACCAGTGCGGCGGCGACGGTCTATCGGCTGCAGATCGATCCGGAAACCGGCGAGGTCTCGGAAGATCTCGTCGAGGCCACCATCGATGCGAGCACCCTCATCGTCGAAGGCGGCGGCAAACTCGACATCAACGGAATGTTCGTCATCGAAGGCGCTTTCTATCTGCTCCTCTGCGACGAAGGGTTCGAAATCACCTTCAATGCCGCCATGGACCTGGGCGGATTCGCCCGGGCCGGGGTCAAAGGCGGCGCGGCGATTTACAAGGACGGCTCCCTGGTGATCGATCTCGCCCTGGATGTGGACGCCCTGTCCATCCCCATGGTCAAGATCGAGGGCGACTTCCAGTTCCAGATCAACACCGGTTCGGTGGAACGGCTCGGGGTGGCCCCCAACAGCTTCCTGGTCCGGATCCACGCCGAGGTGTCGATCCTGCTCTTCAAGGGGGTCGGCGACCTGAGCCTTTCGTACAAGAACGGCGTTTTCGAGATCGCCATCAACGAGCTGTCCATCAATTTCTTCAATTTCATTCAGATCCACATCGACGGCTACTTCCGTTCCAACGGTCAGTTCCGGGTGCACGGACTGGTCAGTTTCGATATCCCCCTGGGGCCCTTTGTTTTGTACGGGGGGATCGAAGTGACCCTGACCAACAACAGTTTTTACGGCCGCATCTGGGGCGGGGTCGATTTCCGGATCAACCTCGGACTGTTCAAGATCCGATTCACCCTGGCCTCCATCGAAGCCTCGCTGGACATCACCATGGTCAAGGCGACGGCGGCCATCACCATCAAGGTGATGGGGATCAAGATCAAAGGATCCTTGACCCTGACCTGGGGGCCGGCGCCCAAACTGGCCACGCAGGTGGGCGACGTTCTGTACCTTAACGTCGGTGATCGGGCCCGTTACCGCGGACAGTATTACGACGAGGTCGTCGACGAAAGCTATCGCCTCAGTCAAGACGGAGGTAAGGTCAGGGTCAGCGCCATGGGCTATGATCAGGACTTCTCCGGGGTCAACAAGATCGTTGGCGACTTCGGCAGCGGACCCGACTTCCTTTACGTGGACGACTCCGTCACCAAGGCGGTGGAAGCCCACGGGGGGGATGGTGACGATGTCCTGATCTACGCCGGCAGCGGTACGGCCAAGCTCTGGGGCGATGCCGGCAACGACCAGATCGTGGGCGGATCGGGTGGCAGCGAATTGTACGGCGGGCTGGGGGTCGATCTGATCCAGGCCGGCGAAGGCGCGGCAACGATCTATGGAGACGCGGGGGACGACATCCTCCAGGGCGGGGCCGGGGCCGATACCATCTACGGTGGTTCCGGCAACGACGAAATCCGCGGCGGCGAAGCCGATGACCGGATCTACGGTGGGACGGGCAATGACACGATTTTCGGCGAGGCCGGCAATGACACGATTTTCGGCGAGGCCGGCAATGACCTGATCTATGGCGATGACGGCGACGACACGATCAGCGGCGGCGACGACGACGACACCCTCTACGGCGGGGCGGGCGACGACATCATCGACGGGGATGCCGGTCTCGATAAGATTTATGGGAATGACGGAAACGACACGATCCGCGGCGGCACCGGGGACGACATCCTCTACGGCGGCGTCGGGGACGATGCGATCCACGGCAACGACGGGAACGACTGGATTCGGGGCGAGGCCGGCAACGATACCCTTCATGGAGACAACGGCGACGACGTTCTCTACGGCGATTATGGGGAGGTGACCCTCAAGCAGGCCCAGACCGGCAGCGGCGAAGGCGATGACACCCTTTACGGGGATGCCGGCAACGATACCCTTTTCGGCGGCGGCGGCAACGACAGCCTCTACGGGGTCAGCGGGCGTAACGTGCTGTTCGGCGACTATGGGTCGTTCATCGATGGCGTGGCGCTCAGCGATGCCTCGGCCGGCGGGAACGATCTCATCGAGGCCGGACTCAACGAGAGTATTCTCATCGGCGGGGCCGCCAACGACGATCTTCGCGGCGGACCGCTTTCCGACATCCTGATCGGCGACAACGCGCGGGTCACCGTCGGCATCGATCTGCTGGCCTTGACGATCAGGAGCCTCAGCGGGGTCAGCGGCGCCGACACGCTCAGCGGCGCCGAAGCCACCGATTACCTGATCGGCGGCGACGGAAACGATACCCTCAAGGGCGGTTCGGGAGGTGATCTGATTTTCGGCGATAATGTCGAAATGGTCATCGATGCGAACCGGCGGGTGGTTTCGGCCATTCCCACGGACGCTTCCGTGGGCGGCAACGATAATCTCCAGGGTGAGGCCGGCGACGATCTGATCTGGGGCCAGGCCGGGGCCGACACCATCGATGGCGGTAGCGACAACGACATCATCTTCGGTGACCGGGGAGTCCTGACCTTCAGTGACGGAATCGTTGTCCGGATCGAAACCCTCGACACGGTCAACGGGCACGGCGATACGATTCTGGGCGGATCGGGCGACGACGTGATCCTCGGCGGGGCCGGAAACGACACGATCGGCGGCGAGGCGGGCAACGACATTCTTTTCGGGGATCACGGGGTCGTGGTGCGCGCCGACGGTTCCGCCCTGGCCCAGCACCTGTTCACCAGTGATCCGGGAGCCGGGGGCGCGGACACCCTCGACGGCGGTGAGGGCAACAACATTCTCATCGGCGGGCCGGCCGGAGATACGCTTCTGGCCGGTTCCGGGAACGATATCGTCATCGGCGACAGCGGCTACGTTGCGCGCAGCGCCGGCGGGATCCCCGAGCAGATCTACAGCACCGATTCCGGCCAGGGGGGCAACGACGCCATCACCATCGCCGACGGCGCCAACAACGTCATCGGCGGGGCGGGCAACGACACCATCACCACCGGTCCCGGAAACGACGTCATCATCGGCGACAATGGCACCATCGGTCTGGGGGCTGTTGCCCTGCTCGACGAAAAATTCCACATCTTCACCGCCGACACCGCTCACGGCGGAACGGATACGATCGTCACCGGTGACGGCAACAACATCGTCCTGGCCGGATCGGCCGGCGATCATGTCACTGCCGGCAGCGGCTGGGATCTGATCCTGGGCGACAACGGCCGGGTGGCCCGCGGCCCAAGCCTGGTGCCCACCATGGTGGAAAGCCTCGCCGCGGATACCCATGCCGGCGCCGACACCCTGGACGGCGGAGCCGGCGATGACATCCTTGTCGGCGGCAACGGAAACGACCTGCTGCGCGGCGGTGACGGCCACGATGTCCTCATCGGGGACAACGGGAGAGTGGTCCCCGGCGAGGCCAGTTCCATCGACGTGGCCTCGGGCGGTTCGGACACCATCGAGGGCGGGGCCGGCCGCGACCGGATCATCGGCGGGATGGGCGGTGAGGCCGCCATCCGGGGCGGCGCCGACGGCGACTACATTCTGGGCGACAACGGGACCATTCTTTCCACCGCCACGAGCTTCGCCGAGGCCGGGGTCGTCCATCGGGTCGTTTCCGAGGCACCGGCCTCCGGCGGCATCGAGGCCCTCATCGACGGCGAGGGCGGCGACGATGTGATCCTCGGCGGCAGTTTCGGGGACACCACCCTCACCGGCGGGGAGGGTGACGATCTGATCCTGGGGGACAACGGGACCGTTTATGTCCATCGGGAAACCGGAGCCGTGATCTGGGTCGAATCGACCCATACGGCCCATGGCGGCAACGAGACGACCATCGCCGGGGGGCCGGGAAGCGATGTGCTCATCGGCGGAATCGGCAACGACACGCTGGACGCCGGCGATGGCGACAACGTGGTCCTGGGCGATCACGGGATCGTCATCATCGGCGGCGAGATCGTCTCCACCGCTCCCGAACATGCCGGCCAGGACCGGATTGCCACCGGCGCCGGCAACGATATCATCCTGGGCGGGTCGGACGCCGACACGCCCATCTCCAGCGGTGCCGGCAACGACATCGTTCTGGGCGACAACGGCTGGGTGGGCCGCAAGAACGGCGTGGTCACCGGGATCGTCTCGGGCGTGCATCTCAGCGGGACCGTGCTGGCGCGCACTTCAGCCTGCGGTGGCAGCGATGCCAGCATCGACGCCGGGGCCGGCGACGATGTGGTCATCGGCGGTCGCGGCGATGAAACCATCATCGCCGGCCAGGGCAACGACATCGTGCTGGGCGACAACGGGGTGGTGGGCCGTGGCTTCAAGGCCGGGGCGGCTGTCGCGGACGAGTGGGGCCT
>CALAMB010000359.1 GCA_937925645.1 uncultured Acidobacteriota bacterium | reverse complement strand
GATCCGCCATCTCGCCGGGCGCCTCGTCGTCGGCCCACAGGGCGCCCACCGCCCAGGGGCCTGCCTTGCCGGTGAAGCGGACGCCGAACTGGGGGTCGATGATCCGCCGGGTGAACACCAGGTTGATCGGGGTGCCGAAGTAGTCAGCATTCTCGAGGAAGAACGGCCGCTTTTCCGGGAAATACACCTCGAAACGGCTGTTGACGGTGACCTGGGGGTTATCCGATTCCACCTGGCTGAAGTCGGGGTTGACGGCCACGTCGAGCACGAGGCTGTCCTTGAGGACCACCTTGGCGTCCACGCCGCCGTCGAATTCGGCGAGGTCGCTCACCCATTCGGGGCCGTTGACGCTGTCCGCGTCGATGCTCCGCCAGGACCGGAAGACGCCGTAGGGGATGAACTGCAGGTTCCGGCCCGGCGAGATGCCCCGAAGGCCGGTGGCCCGCGCCTGCTGGTTCAGCCGGCCCGCGAGTCGGCTGGAGATGCGCGGCCAAAATGCGTTTTCGGTGGTGCGCGGGATGGCCCGGTTCAGGATGATGCCCCACTCCTGTTCGGGCGCGTTGGAAAACCGGAGCGACCGGAACGGGATCTTGAACCAGACGGCATAGCCCTCGGCGGTCAGGCGCCCCTCGGAGTACCAGAGCGTGTCGAAGGATGAATCGAAGTGCTCCCCTTCGTTCCAGATGGCGTCCCACTGGATGCCGAGGGGATTGGTCAGGAAGGCGTAGGCGCGGCGCCGGTCGTTGAAGGTGTCCAGCATGATCTCGACGTTGTCGTCGAGGAAGACGTTCTCGCGGCGGGAGAGCCGGGCCCGGATCTTGTCCGGCTCGCGGTCGAAGGCCAGGAACACGACGTACAGGTTCTCGGCGTCGTAGCCCAGGTACACTTCGGTTCGTTCGGAGAGCGGCTCGCCGTCGCGCGGCTCGGACTGGATGAAGCCTTCCACCCGGACCATCTCGTTGGCGACCGCGCCTTCGGGACGCATGTCGAGAAAGTCGTCCAGCCGCGGCTCGGCGCTGAGCCGGGGGATATCGATCACCGGCGGGGGGGTGTCCGGCTGGGCGGACAGCGCCGCGGTTCCGGCGGCCAGAAGCAGCAGGACGGGGAACAGCTTGGCGACAACCGGATGACGCCGGCTCCTGCCCTGGCGCTGGCACAGGTGTCGGCGGGCGGATCGGACGGTGCAACACATGTCTCGGATAACCTCGGCGCGCTCGTTGAAAATCGGTATACGGGAATGACATGTACGGGTTGCAAGAATCTCCAAGGTTGTGACCGTGGTCACACGTGATGGGTGTCGCCAACCGTATCCGGCGCACGTCGGCGTTGATCCGGCCGCCGATTTCTGGTATTCATGGCGGCACGTCCCCCGGGAGTGTGACGACCGTGACCCAGCCGGTGATGCGCCTGCGTTTTTACTACCGCTTCGAGGAGTTCGCCGAGGCGCTGCGCGTGCTCAAGCGTGGCCTGTTCGTGTGGATGCTGATTTCCGGCGGAGTCACCATCGCGCTGACCGGCGCGGTGGCCGCCTGGTTCGTCGTGCTGGCGCCGCAGCAGTTCCTGGGTTACGCCCTGGGGGTGACCGGGTTGCTAGCGGGGATCGTGCTGCTGCGGCTGCCCAGCCGCCTCATCGCCCGGGCCTGGCGGGCGAATCCGCAGTTGGCCGACCAGCGGACGGTGCTCCTGGGCGTCGACGGCGTCACCCTGCGGGCGGCCGCGCTGGAGAAGACGGCCGGCTGGGCCGACCTGCGGCGCGTCTACGAGACGCCCGACATCTTCATCCTCCGCCAGAGCGACGATTTTCTCTATATCCTGCCGCGCCGCGCCTTCGGCGGCGAGGGACGGGAGACGCGCTTCCGCGAGCTCCTGGCCCGAGGGGCGTCGGCGACCCCCGTCATCGTCCGCCGCCGCTGGGCCCGCCGGCGGGCCTGATCCGTCCGCACGTCGCGTCCGCCCCGCCGCCGGCTTCACCGTCCCGGGATGGCCCGCGGATGGGTCATCAGCGCCGGATTCAACAGCTCGTTCAGCGCGGCCTCGTCCAGCAGGCCCTGCTCCAGCGCCAGCTCCCGCACCGGCCGGCCGGTGTGCAGCGATTCATGGGCCAGCCGGGCGGCGGCATCGTAACCGATGACCGGCACCAGCGCCGTCACGATGCCGGTGGAGCGCTCCAGCAGCTCGCGGCAGCGCTCGCGGTCGGCCCGGATGCCGGCGACGCAGCGCTCCCGCAGCACCGTGGCCGCGCGCTCCAGCATGTCCATGGACAGAAAAATGTTGAAGCCGATGAGCGGCTCGAAGGCGTTGAGCTCCAACTGGCCTCCCTGCGCCGCCATGCTGATGGCCACGTCCAGGCCGATCACCTCGAAGCAGACCTGGTTCACCACTTCGGGGATGACCGGGTTGACCTTGCCGGGCATGATCGTGGAGCCGGGCTGCATGGCCGGCAGCAGGATCTCGCCGATGCCGCCGCGCGGTCCCGACGACAGCAGCCGCAGGTCGTTGCAGACCTTGGACAGCTTGACGGCGATCCGCTTGAGCACGCCGGAGAGTTGCACGTAGGCACCGGCGTCGGACGTCGCCTCGACGAGGTTGGGCGCCGTGATGAGCGACAGGCCGGTGATCTCGATGAGGCGGGCCCGGACGCGGTCGGTGTAGCCGGGCACGGTGTTGACGCCGGTGCCGATGGCGGTGGCGCCCATGTTGATCTCGTGGATGAGCCGCGCCGCCTCGCGCAGCCGCTCCATGTCCTCGCCGATGGTGATGGCCACGGCGGCGAACTCCTGGCCCAGCGTCATGGGCACGGCGTCCTGGAGCTGGGTCCGCCCCAGCTTGATCACGTCCTTGAACTCCTCCCCCTTCAGGGCGAAGGCGTCCTGCAACTGGCCCATGGCATCGAGGAGGCGGCGGATTTTCCAGATCGCCGCGATCTTGAGGGCGGTGGGGTACACGTCGTTCGTGGACTGCGACAGGTTGACGTGGTTGTTGGGATGGCAGGCGGCGTAGTCGCCCCGCGGCCGGCCCAGCAGCTCCAGCGCCCGGTTGGCGATCACCTCGTTGGCGTTCATGTTGGTGGACGTGCCGGCGCCCCCCTGGATGGCGTCGACGACGAAATCGGCGCTGTAGCGTCCGTCCATCACCTCATCGGCGGCCTGGACGATGGCCGCGCCGAGGTCCGGCGGAAGGATCTTCAGGTCCATGTTGGCCTGGGCCGCCGCCTTCTTGATGGCGCCCAGGGCGCGGATGAGCAGGGGGAACCGGCCGATGGTGACACCGGTGATGGGAAAGTTTTCGACGGCGCGCAGGGTCTGGACGCCGTAGTAGGCCTCGGCCGGAACCTGCCGGGCGCCCAAACTGTCGTGCTCTTCGCGATGGGTCATGGCCGCCTCCTGGTGAAAGTTCAGGCGGCCATGTTTTCACAAGATGAGGCGGTAATCAAGAGGTGACCGGCGGCCTCCCGACGGGGGTCGCCGGCCGGTGCAGACTGCCGGATCGATTTACTTTTTCTCTTTGACTTTTTGGGCGACGGCGGCCAGGCCCACCAGGATGAGACGGGCGCGGTTGGCGGCCGGATTCTTGCGTTCCGGATCCATGGCCAGGGCCTGCTTGAAATCGGCGGCGGCTTCCTTGACCTTGCCCAGGCGGAAATGCACTTCGCCGCGGTTGACGTAGATGGTGATGTCCTTGGGATTGAGCTGGGCGGCCTTGTTCAGCGCCTGAAGCGCCGCCTCGTTGTCGCCGGTCTTGGTGTAAAGGGCGCCGAGGGCCGACTGGACCAGCTTGTGGTCCGGATCGAGCACCGCCAGTCCCTCGAGCACCTTCTGGGCCGATTCGGTGCGGCCCTGGGTGTAGTACAGATGACCGAGCTGCAGCAACGCCTGGAACTCCTGGTCGGTCATTCCCGTCACTTCCTTGAACGTCGTCTTGCCGTCGAACTTGCCGTCAATGAACTTTTTGTACTTCTTGTCCGCCATATTTCCCTCCTTATCGCATGATTGTCGGTTCGCCGCCCCGGCACGAATACCCCGCCGAACGGCAGATGCTGTCGGCGATGGGATGCGTTCGCGGCCGTGTCTGAAGGCATGTGATGCTGAACAGATTGTATCACAGGCGGCGTGAAACCGTCACATCTTTTCTAAAAGCCGCGCGGCCCGCGGCGCCGCCAGCGGTGCCCTGAGCGCCGGCTGCGACCGGGGCGAATATGGGGCTATGGCCGTGCCGGGGCGGCGGGCTCGAGCTGCAGGTCCTGGTCCAGCATGATCTCCAGCAGCGTGCCCTTGACCAGCTCCACGTCCTCGCCGCGGGTGGTGAGGACGCCGGCCAGGCCGATCAGGCCGCCGATGGTGGCGCCGAGAGCCGCGCCCTTGCCGCCGCCGGCAATGACGCCCACCACGGTGCCGGCACCGGCGCCGCCGGCGATGACCGCGGCGTCGCGGCCGGCGCTGTCCTTGCCTTCGTATTTGCCTTCACGATCCACGATCTGGCCCTGGTCGGAGCCCACCCCGATCAGGGTGGCGGAAATCACCGTCTCGGAGCCGTACTTCGGCTTCAGGCGCTCGAACTTGAGGGTCATCTCGCCGCGCCCGGAGACGCGGCCGGGACGGCTCACCGCGCCCACGGTCCCCTCGATGATGGAGCCCTCGGGAATGGCCAGCACGTTGCCCACGAAGAGGTCCCGCGCGACCACCGCGGTGAACGGGTCGCCGCGCTGGTTCATCCGCGTGGTCAGGTAGTCGTTGAGCTGGAGGAGCAGCGAAGTCCCGGCGGGCAGCACCACCGGTCCGGTGGCGGCGTGGCGCGGGCCGGCGGTGCCGGACGTGCCGGCCTGCTGGAGGGCCTCCTCGAGCTGGGTGAACCGCTCGACCACGATGTTGGGCCGGCCGGCGTAGCCGTCCTCGTAGCCGCGGCCGAAGCCGTTGCGGAAGGCCATCTGGTAGATCACCTCGTACATCCACTTCTCGTTGTAGCCGCGGGTGGCCTTCTCGTAGAGCGGGTGGGTCTTGAAGTCGCTGTAGCGGTTGTAGCGCTTGTCGTTGACGCCGTTCTCGAAACCGTCGAGGTAGCCGTTCTGGAAGCCCATCCCGGCGCAGGTGAGGCGGAGCGTGGTCTCGGTGTCCAGCGCGGCGGCCGGGGCGGCGGGCGCCGCGGTCTCCTGCGGTCCCGCGTAAATCCAGGCGGCCATGGCCGCGACGATCCAGACGAGCCAGCCGTTGCGAACGATGCAGCGTGCCATAATGGCCTCCCGAAAACCGGATTATCCCTTTCACATGATGCACCAACTCCGCCTTTGGTTCAATGCGCGCGTGCGGATGATCGGACATCGGACTTCGGATATCGTGCTCGTAATCGTAATCGTAATCGAGGCTCGAGGCTCGAGGCTCGAGGCTCGTTCCCACCATGCGGACTTCGGACATCGGACATCGGACTTCGGGTCTCGCGGTTCGGGGTTCGCGGTTCGGGTTGTCCCGTTTTTCTGATGCTGCCCGTCTAACGTCTCCCATCTCCCGTCTCCCGTCTCCCGTCTCCCGTCTCCCGACTCACCGATTCACCGATTCACCGATTCACCGATTCACCGAATTCATTCCACTTCGTTTTCGCCGCGACTTCATTTAGTCTTCACCTGCGGCCGCCATCATGGTCGCC
>CALAMB010000358.1 GCA_937925645.1 uncultured Acidobacteriota bacterium | reverse complement strand
GTGTATTTGTGGTTGACAATCGCCCGGTGTTGTGGAATGTTGCCCGGGATTGCGATTGATTCCACAATTTGGGGAGTTGTCACCATGAGACGAATGGGGGGCGTTGTCTATTTTGCAATCTGGATCAGCTTGTTCGGCTGCACCCTGCTGGGAACGCAAGTCCATTACCCACTGCCGGCGGTTTCGGGATCCTCGGCCGACGGCGTGCTGCGGCTGATCAATGCCAGCGATACACCGCAGGATGCGACCATCTGCTTTTTCCTCCATGGACAACTGTACACGGATCAACCGACCACGTTGACCGTCCCGCCCCACGGGGTTGTGGTGCAATCCATCGGCGCGCTTGCCGTGGCGTTATCCGATCCGCCGGCCGGCCGCCCCGGCTATCTCGTGGTGACCACGCCCATCGACTCGGTTCACGCCGAAGTGCTCCTTGCAAGTCTGCCGAACGCTCCCGCGACGAGCAAAGCCCGCCCGGATTCCTTCTTCAACAAAGCGATCAATCCGCCCGGCCCCATCGCGCTCTACCCCCTGTACCCGACTGCACCCCAGACCGCCTGGACCACGTTCTTTCAGGGACCGGCAGCGGTGACCGGCACCTGGCTCCTCCTGGGCAATCCATCAGCCACTCCAGCTCAGGTCGGGTTGCGCGTCGACTCCCCCGATGCTACTGTGCCCATCGCCGCAGCTCTCACCCTCGCCGGTCATGAAGTCCGGTGGGTGGCCGCGGAGAGTGAATTGTTCGCCGGATCCGGTCTGCCAGACACCGGTGTGCTTCGCCTCACCGCGGACCGGAGTGTCCTGGCCGTGGCGTGGTATCCCGAGGCCAACGGCCTCATGGCGGTTCCGACGTCCACAATGGGGATCGACAGCGACGGCCGGCTGGTGCCGGAATACGATGCCTTCCCCCGCTTCGGAACCGCCGATACGCTGTGGCTGGCCAATCCGGGCCCGGCATCGGTCAGCCTGACCGTGGATCTGGTCACCACCGCCGGCACCCGGCTGGGTCAAGGCACCATCGACGTGCCGGCCAACGGGTTTGTTCGCCGAAGCTGCGAGGAGTTGTTCGACGGGATCAGTTTCCTGCTCTATCAAACCCATGCCGTTCTCCGTACCGATGCTCCGACCTTGCTCCTGGCGGCAACCGTGATCTGCGGCGCGCAGCAATCGGCGGCCCCGATACCCGCCGCCATGGGACCGGCGATGACCCATCCCACCTGGCACGTGGTCAAGGACGCGACGTTTTTTCCTCTGACGGTGCACAACCCGGGTGCCGGTCCCGCCACGGTGATGGTGACCCAGTACAACAGCTCCGGACAGGTCGTCCGCCAACCGGTCTATTCGGTGGCGCCGGACGCCAACCGGGTCATCTGGCTCTCGACTCCGTTGGAGTCGTTCTGGGACTGGTACTGGAACCGGCCCAGCCTGGTCACGGTGACCGCGGACGGACCGATTGCCGCCTGGACCTGGCACACGGCGGTCACGGTCGTCGGCGGCGTGCCCGGCTGGGGTCTGGCGCCTGTGCCTGAGGATCATCCCATACCAGTGCTCACCGCGCTGGAACCGGCCGCAGTGGTGGCCGGCAGCGCCGATCTCGCCGTCACGCTGCACGGATCCGGTTTCATCTCCGATAGCATTGTGTTTGCCGACGGCTCGCCGTTGAGCGTGACCGGCCAAACGGACACGCAGCTCACGGTCATCGTTCCGGCGGCGGATTTGATCCAGACAGGCGCCGTGAACATGTGGGTGGAGAATCCACCGCCGGGCGGCGGCACTTCCGCCACGCTGGCTCTGGCGGTGGTGCCGGGTGTGCCGGCCATCACCGCGCTCAACCCGGCGCAGGTACCGGCCGGCAGCACCGGCGTCACCCTCCGCGTCGACGGCGGCCCGTTGCATGCCGACTCGGTCATCACCCTGGATGGGGCGCTTCTGAGCACGACGTACCATGCCGGCAGTCCGGCGTTCCTGACGGCGGCGCTGCCCGACGGGTCGCTCACGCTGCCCGGCCCCCGGGGTGTGACCGTGATCAATCCGGGCCTGGGCGGCGGGGAATCCGCTCCGGCTGTTCTGACCGTGACCGCCGGCATTCCGTCTCTCGTCGCGCTGGACCCGGCCGAGATTCCCGCTGGCAGCGCGGGTGTCGTTTTGCGCGCCGATGGCGGGCCGTTGTATCCCGACTCGGTGATCCGGGCCAACGGCGCGGACCTGGCCACCACGTTCCATCCCGGCAGCCCGGCGTACCTGACCGCCGTGCTGCCCGATGCGCTGACGGCGGCCACCGGTGTCCTGTCCATCACTGCCGTCAATGTCGGACCCGGCGGCGGGGAATCGGCGCCCCTCGAGTGTCTGGTGACCGCCGGCATGCCGGCCATTACCGCGCTCGATCCGGCCGCGGTCCCGGCCGGCTCCCCCGGCGTGACCCTGCGGGTCGACGGCGGGCCGTTCCACGCCGACTCCGTCGTGATGCTCGATGGTGCGGTCCTCCCGACCGAATATCACCCCGGTGATCCCGTCTGGCTCACCGCGGCGGTGCCCGCGGCGGCCACCGCGCTGCCGGGTCTGCGGGCCGTCACCGTGGTCAATCCCGGCCTCGGCGGCGGCGAGTCGGCCCCGGCAACGTTCACCGTGCTGGCCGGCGTGCCGGTCCTGACCGCGCTGGACCCGGCTGAAATCCCAGTCGGCTCCACCGGCGTGGTGCTCGGCGTCCAGGGCGCTCCGTTCTATCCCGGCTCGATAATCCGGGTGGATGGGACGGAGCTGGCCACTGTATATCACGATGGCAGCCCGGCGCTGCTCACGGCGGTGCTGCCCGACGCCCTGCTGGCTGTCTCTGGCAATCTTCCCGTGACAGTGGTGAACGCTGGCCCCGGCGGCGGTGAGTCCGCCCCGGCGATGCTCGCCATCACCGGCGGCACTGAGCGGCCTGTGATCACCCTGCTCACCCCGGCCCAGGTGGCGGCCGGCTCCACCGGCGTGGAGCTGTTCGTCTACGGCCGGCCGCTTGACGCCGCCGGCCTCGTCCGGATCGACGGGAATGACATGGCCGCGACTTTCCACGATTGGCTGCCGCCCGCCCTCGGGGTGCTGCTGCCCGATTCGCTCACCGCCGCCGGGGGTGTCCACGAGGTGGTTCTCCACGATCCGGCAGTCGGCGACTCCGACCCGGTTTCCTTCACCGTGGTGGACGATCCCGGCACGCCGGTCATCGTCAGCCTGGCGCCGCCGGAGGTGCCCCTCGGTTCCGCCGGCCCGGAACTGACGGTCTTCGCCTGGCAGGTCCAGGACGGCGCCACGATTCTCCTCGACGGCGTCGAACTGCCGACAACCCTCACCCCGGCCGACGACGGCTACCCGGCCGAGCTGACCGCGGCGCTGCCGGCGGCCGTCACCGCCACCGCCGGCGCCCGCGCGGTGACGGTGCGCAACCCGGGGCCGCCGCCGGCCGACTCGGCGGCAGTGAGCGTTCAGATCGTCGATCGGGATCCTCTGATTCTGGATGTCTATCCGCGCGAGCTGCCCCAGGGCGGATTGGATATCGTCATCAACACCCTGGCCGATCCCATCGACTCCAACAGCATCGTCCGGGTCAACGGCATCGCGTGCGAGACTCATCTCTGGCGTACTTTCGACATGCCGCCGACGCTGGACGCCTGGGTGCCCGATGCCTTGCTGAGCGAACCAGGTGCGCTCCAGGTCACGGTGGTCAATCCGGGTCCGCCCCTGCGTGAGTCGGCCCCCTATATGATCCATGTGATCGCGGGCGTGCCGGTGATCGCCGCCTTGACCCCTGCCGAAGTTCAGGCGGGTAGCGCCGGCGTCACCCTTCGCGTCGACGGCGGCCCATTCCACGCCGACTCGGTGGTCTGGGCCGATAGTTACGAAGTGCCCACCATCTACCACGAAGACGGCGACAGCATCTGGCTCACCGCCGAGCTGGACGCCGCCCTGCTGGAGCATGGCGGTTTTCTCCCCATTCAGGTCTACAACCCCACCCCGTGGAGCCTGGTGTCCGAGCCGGTCGAGTTCCGGGTGCTCAACCCGGCGCCGATCCTGGATACCGCCGTCTTCGATGGCTACCTGGCCGGTTACACCGCCTTCCAGGTCCGCCTCCACGGAAGCGGTTTCCAGCCCGCGCCTGACGGCTCGATGATCCTCGCCGGCGGCGGCGTGTATGCGCCGGTGTTCGAGTCTGCCGCCGAGTTGACGGTGGCGCTACCCATCGGCGCAGCCGCCGGCGGCAGCGTGGACCTGGCGGTGGGAAACCCGGCCCCCGGTGGCGGGCAGTCCGCCACGGTGACCCTGGCCGTGCCGCCGGTGCCGCCGCTGGTGGCCGACGCCGGCCCGGTCCAGGCGGTTCTCGAGGACGATGCCGTCGTCCTGGACGGCTCGGCCAGCTCCGGCCCCATCAGCGGCTACCAGTGGGAACAGCTATCTGGACCCGCCGTTGTGTTGGACGACGCCACCTTGGTCCAGCCACGGTTCGTGCTGAACCATGTGGACCGGGATGCCCTGCTGGTGTTTCGGCTCACCGTCGCCGACGGCTGGCGCGAATCCCAGGCCACCACGTCGGTCCTGGTGCAGCGCCGTCCGGCGGTGTTCGCCGTTGAGATTCTGTCACCGTTGGAAGATGATGCCTTCGAAACCTGTGCCGTCACGGTCACGGGGCGCATACTTGGCGCCTTTGATCCGATGGACGTGTCCGTGCTCGTGGACGGCCAGCCCGCCGCGCTTGCCGGCGACACCTTCACCGCCACCGCCGTCCGGTTGCTCGACGGCCGCAACCGTCTGGTGGCCACCGCCACGGATCGGGCCACCCGCAACCAGGCCGGCGCGGCGGTTACGGTACACTATGCGCCCCCGGAGGTCGATCCGCCGGTGAGCGATGCCTGCGGGTGGATCACCGGCACGGTGTACAGCGCCGCCGACCGGCAACCCCTCGCCGGCGCCCGTCTGACCGTGGAAGGACTCGACGCGCGGCTCTACACCGACGCCACCGGCGCGATCCGCTTTCCCATCGCCGACCTGTCGGACGAGCGACCGGCCCGGACCGTGGTGCTCAACATCACCGCACCGG
>CALAMB010000357.1 GCA_937925645.1 uncultured Acidobacteriota bacterium | reverse complement strand
TACGCTGGCCCGCTCAAAGGGCGATATTATAATCAAAAATCGGCGGAATGCAACGGTTTTGCGGCGCGACCCGCCGCGGGCGACAGGAAGGGGGAAAAGCTTGACGGGGTTCCGGATCCCTGTGTATATATGGGAGCACTGGTCGCGACCGGGAGGGCGAATGGGCACACGGAACAGGACGATCGGATTCACCCGGCTGGCGCTGGCGGCGGCGGTGGTCATGGCCGCCGCGGCGGCGGACGCCCGGAGCACGGACGCGACCCCCACACCCGGCACCCTCGAACTGACCCGCGGCGCTTCGGCCGTCGTCCTGGACGAGGACGTCACGGTCACCTACGACGCGGACGGCCGATACACTCAGGAGATCCGCCGCCGGGTCCAGATTCTGGACGAGCGCGGCCGGCAGACGTACGCCGCCGACCAGATGGCGTTCTTTCAACCGAGGGCCCGCGTAGAATTTCTCGGCGGGCGCATCATCCGGCCCACCGGCGAGACCGTCGCCCTCGACCGCGACCGCGCGCGCGAGGAGCCGCTGAGTGCGACCGCCCATCCGTTCGCCCAGCCGTACCGCCGGCTGGTGGTCCGTTATCCGGACCTGCAGGTGCAGGACACGCTCGAGACCGCGATGCGGATCCAGTCGGACGCCCAGGTGCCCGGGCATTACGCCGACTTCTTTCTCTTTCAGTACGAAAACCCGATCCTGAGCAAACGGCTGGTGATCCGCGGCCCGGCGTCGCGCCCGCTGCGCCACGCCGTCCGGGACGGCGCGCTGGCGTTCACCGAGGAGCGGGCGGGCGATCAGGTCGTCTACACCTGGACGGGCCGTGAGCTGCCCATGATCTACCGCGAGACCGGCATGCCGGGCCTGCCCGAGGTGGCCGGCCGGGTGGTGGTGAGCACGCTGGGCGGCTGGCCGGAGCTGTCGCGGAAGGGGTGGGCGCAGAGCCGGGGGCGATTAGAGCCGGACGAGGCGCTGGCGGAGAAGGTCCGGGAGCTGACCGACGGCCTGACGGGCGAGCACAGCCGGATCCTGGCATTGCTCCGTTTCGTCGCCGGCGAAGTCGGCTACCTGGATGCGTCCATGGACGTGGGCGCCTTCCTGGAGCCCCACGCGGCCGCCGAGGTGCTCGCCGCCGGCTTCGGCGTGGGCCGCGACAAGTCGGTCCTCCTCGCGGCCATGCTGCGCGAGCTTGGCCTGGAGGCCGAGGAGGCCCTGATCAACGTGTCGCGCGCGCCCGATACCGATATCCCCTCCGTCTATTTCGAGCGATCACTGTGCGCCGTCCGCCTGTCCGACGGACGCACGGCGTACCTGGATCCGGCCCTCGGCGCGCACGGCACCCTCGGCGAGACCTACGCCGGCGGCCGGCCGTTGCTGCGGCTGACGGCCGACGGGGCGGGCCTCGAGACCGTGCCCCCCAGCCCGGCCTCGCGCAGCCTGGGCCGGCTCGAGGCCGACACCCGGCTGGACGCCGACGGCGGCGCGCGCACCCGCATCGGCATCCGGGGCGGCGGGTACTACGATTTTATTTTGCGCGGCCTGGGGCGCCGGTTCAGCGGGCCGCAGTTCGTCCAGGTGTGGCAGGAACTGGCCGGCAAGGTGCACGCCGGCGCCCGCGTCCGGGAGTTCCAGGTGAGCGACGCGGCCGATTTGGCCGTGCCGTTTGCGGTGGCGTTCGACGTGGACGCGCCGGGCTACGCGCTGGCCGCCGGGCGTTTCCTGATCTTCCGCCCGTACCTCATGACCAACGGATTCGAACTCTACTCGCTGGGGCTGCCCCGGATGATGGCGCCGGGGCCGCGGCGCTACCCCATGGACCTGTTCTCGACAGTCCAGGTCGTCCAGTCGGAACATATCACGCTGCCGGCCGGCTACACGATTCTCGCTTTGCCCGATCCGGTTGAGATCGCGGCGGGCCCGGCGCGCCTGCGCCTGTCCTGCCGGAGGGAAGGCGGCGCCATCCGTTTCGACAGCGAGTTCAGCCTGGATCGGGCCGTACTCAGCTCCGCCGATTACGAACAGCTCCGCGAGTTGTTGGACCGGTGGGTGCGAAATCAGCGGAGCATGATCATCCTGGAGCGGCAACCGGGAGGTGGTTCATGATGAAGTCCCGGCTGCGGCGGTGGATCTCCGGATGGGCGCTTGCGGTCACCCTGGCCGCGGTGCCCGCCGCGGCGCAGGCGCCCGCGGCGCAGGGGCCCGCGGAGGAGACGGAGCCGTTTCCCCAACTGGCGTCCGCCCGGGATTTCCCCGGCGCTGATGCCGTGGTGCTGCGCGCCCGGAAGACAGTGGCCTGGCATCCCGACGGCCGGCTCACCGAAGACTTTCACACCTTCGTCCACGTCCTGCAGGCTCCGGCCGCGGACAAATACCGCGTCTACCGGATGTTCTGGCGCCCTGCCGAGCAGCAGCTCCGGCTCCTCAAGGCGGTCACGTATGTCAACGCGACCGAGTTCGTGC
>CALAMB010000356.1 GCA_937925645.1 uncultured Acidobacteriota bacterium | reverse complement strand
GCACGGGATCGAGTCGGAGTGCGGCATGGGTCTGGCCGGCGTGATCGGTTGGCTGGCGGGCCGGCGGGCCGAGTCCGGCGACGAGCGGGTGGACGCGTACGAGCTGCGTCTCGAAAGCGATGCCGACGCCGTCCAGGTCCTGACCATGCATCGCAGCAAAGGGCTGGAGTTCCCCGTGGTGTTCCTCCCGTTCCCGTGGAGCAGGGGGCGGAAGCTTTCGAAAAATGAGCCATGCGGCTACCACGACGACACCGGCCGACCGGTCTGGGACTACCGGTGCGCGGACAATGCCCAAACCAAGCGGGAGAAACTGGCCGAGGACGTCCGGTTGCTCTACGTGTCGGTGACCCGCGCCCGGTGCCGGTGCTACCTCGCCTGGGACCGCGTCAACGAAGCAGAGGATTCGGCACCCGCCTACCTCCTCCACCGGCGCGACGGCGAGCCCGCCCTGCCGCCGACGCGTGAGGCGCTGCTGGCGGACCTGGATGCGCTGCGGAGCGGCGCGCCCATCGAGGTCGCGGAGCTGCTGCTGGCGGCGCCGCCGACGCCCGCCCCGACCGTCGGACCGGTCGTCCCGCGGGTGCCGCGGGAGCTGCCGTCGCCGGTCCCGGCGGGCTGGCGGGTGGTCAGCTATTCCGCGCTCAAGCGGGGCGCCGTTGCGGCGCCCGCCATGGAAGAGCTGCCGGACCACGATGCCGAGCCGGCGCCCGCCGCGGTGCCCGAAGGGTCGGCGAGCGGTGCGGCCGAGGGGCCCTTTGCTTTCCCCCGGGGCGTGCGCGCCGGCACGGCGCTCCATGCGATCCTGGAGCGCGTCGATTTCACCGCGGCCGACTTCACCGGCGGGGCGGCGGAGGAACTCCGTCGGCACGGCCTGGCGCGGCGGGCGGACGGCGCGGAGTGGGCTCCGGCCGTCGCCCAATGGCTGCGCCGGGTGATGGCGGCGCCGCTGGCCGACGGCCTGAAGCTGGAGGGAATCGCCCGCTCGGAGCGGATCTCCGAGCTGGAATTCTGGCTGCCGCTCCGGCTGGTGACCCCGGCGGACCTGGCCGCGCTGTCCGGCGACGGCGAGCCGTCCTCGCTCGGCGCCGTATCCGGCTTCCTGCGGGGGTACATCGATCTGGTGTTCCGTCACGACGGCCGGTACTACCTGCTGGACTGGAAGTCCAACCACCTCGGCGGGCGGGCCGACGATTACCTGCCGGAGCGGCTCGCCGAGGCCATGCGCGTCCACCACTACGACCTGCAGCTCAACCTCTACGCGCTGGCGCTGCACCGCCACCTGGCGCGGCGCCTGCCCGGTTATGATTATGACCGGCATTTTGGCGGCGCCTTTTACCTCTTCCTGCGGGGCATGGATCCGACGGACCGCCGCCGGCCCGGCGTCTTCCATCGCCGCCCCGACCGGGCGGAGGTGGCGGGGTGGGCGGCGCGCATCCTGGAGGAGCCGTCATGGACGCCGTAACGGAGCGGATCCTGGCCGATCCGCGGTTTCAGGAAATCGACCGCCACTTCGCCCGGTTCATCGCCGGTCTCGACCCGGCCGCCGGTCCGGTGCTGGCGGCGGCGGCGGCGCTGGCGAGCCGGGCCCGCGCCGACGGGCACATCTGCCTGGATCTCGAACAGGCGGCCGATGAATCGGCCGGCATATGGCCGGAGGCGGCGGCCTGGGGCGGCGGCGACGCCTGGGCGCGGACCCTGGCCGCCAGCCGGGTGGTGGGCGGTCCCGGCGACTGGACGCCGTTGGTGCTCGAGGGGCGGCGCCTCTACCTGTACCGGTACTGGCGGTACGAGCGGGTCCTGGCGGAGCGGCTGCCGGCACTGGCGGCGGAGCCGGTCGTCGATCCGGCCGACCCGGAGTTGGGCGAACGGCTGAACCGGTTCTTCCCGTCCGCGGCGGCGGCGCCGGACTGGCAGCGGGTGGCCGCGTTCGTCGCGGCGACGCGGCGGCTGTGTGTGGTCTCCGGCGGTCCCGGCACGGGGAAGACGGCCACGGCGGCCCGCATCCTGGCGCTGCTGCTGGAGCAGCGGCCGGAGCGGCTCGTCGCCCTGGCGGCGCCCACGGGCAAGGCGGCCGCGCGGCTCAACGAGGCCCTCCGGTCCGTTCTGGCCGGCCTGGACGTGGCGGCGGCGGTGAAGGAGCGGGCGCTGGCGCGGCCGGCTCAGACCATCCACCGCCTGCTGGGCGCCCGCCGCCGGGAGGCGGCGTTCGCGCGCGACGCGGCCGACCCCGTCCCGTGCGACGTGCTGGTGGTGGACGAGGCCTCGATGGTGGACGTGGCCCTGATGGCCCGCCTCCTGGAGGCGCTGCCCGCGGGTGCCCGGCTGATCCTGCTGGGCGACAAGAACCAGCTCGCGTCGGTGGAGGCGGGCGCGTTCCTCGGCGACCTGTGCGCCGCGCCGGCGGAGAACCACTTCAGCCCGGTGCTGGCGCGGGCGTACACCGCGGCGACGGGCGACCGCGCGCTGGCGGACGGGCACGCCGACCCCGGCGCCCGGCCGCTGCAGGATTGCCTGGTCCAGCTCCGGCACAGCTACCGCTTCGCCGCCGACGGCGGCATCGGCGCCCTGTGCCGCGCCGTCAACACCGGCGAGGCATGGCCTGCCTTCGAAACGCTGTTCGGGGCGCACGCGGAGATCCGGTGGCTGCCCCTGCCGCCCCCGCGGGAGATGGCGGCGGCGCTGGCGGCTGCGATCGCCGACGGCTACGCGCCCGGCGCGACGGCGGCGGATCCGCTGGCCGCGCTGGAGGCGCTGGGGCGCTTCCGCATCCTGTGTGCGGTGCGTGAGGGGCCGTACGGCGCGGCGGCGCTCAATCGCCTGGCCGAGGAGGCGCTCGCCGGCCGCGGACTGATCCGGCCGGACGGCACGTGGTACGCCAACCGCCCGGTCATGGTCGCCGTCAACGACTACAACCTGCGCCTGTTCAACGGCGACATCGGCATCGCGCGGATCGACACGGACGGGGTGCTGCGCGTGTTCTTTCCGCCGGAGGGGGAGGGGCCGCCGCGGCGCTTCCTGCCGGCCATGCTGCCGCCGCACGAGACGGTGTTCGCCATGACGGTGCACAAGAGCCAGGGCTCGGAGTTCGACCGGGTGCTACTCGTCCTGCCCGACCGCGACAGCCCCGTGCTCACCCGGGAGCTGCTCTACACCGCCGTGACCCGCGCGCGGCGGGCGGTGGACATCCTGGCCGCCCCGGCGGTGTTCGCGGCTGCCTCGTCCGCCCGTGTCCGGCGGACATCGGGACTGAGGGAGCGGTTGTGGGGGGGGG
>CALAMB010000355.1 GCA_937925645.1 uncultured Acidobacteriota bacterium | reverse complement strand
CGGAGGCCGCACATGACCGAAGAGCGCAAGGCGTGGGTCATCTCGGTGGACATGGGCTATGGGCACCAGCGGGCCGCCTTCCCGTTCCAGCCCATCGCCGAGGAACGGATCCTCACCGCCAACAACGACCAGATCATCGCACCCAACGAGCACCGCTACTGGGAGCGCGCCCGCGGCGGCTACGAGTTCGTCTCGCGGCTACGCAACGCCCCGTTCCCGCTGCACCTGCTCTTCGACTTCTATGATCGCTTCCAGCGGATCTCGCCGTTCTTCCCGTTCCGCGACCTGTCCAAGCCCACCACCACGGCGCTGTTCCTCCACCGCAAGATCCGGGGCGGCCTGTGCAAGAGCCTCGTCGACTACATCCGCCTCAAGGACCTGCCCATCCTGACCACCCACTTCATCCCCGCGCTGGCCGCCGACTACCACGGCCTGGAGCGGGTGTTCTGCGTGGTCACCGACACCGACATCAACCGGGTCTGGGTCCCCCCCAAGCCGAAGGAGTCGCGGATCACCTACCTGGCCCCGTCGCGCCACGCCAAGACCCGTCTCATCCAGTACGGCGTGCCGCCCGAGCGCATCATCCAGACGGGCTTTCCCCTCCCCGACTCGCTGGTGGGCGGCAAGGAGTGCCCCGTGCTCCGGCGCGACCTGGCCCGGCGCATCCCCAACCTGGACCCGAAGCTGAAATTCCGGCAGAAGTACCTGCCGCTCATGGCCGCGGACCTCGGGATCGACAACATCACGGAGGAGTCGGGCCGGCCGCTCACTCTCATGTACCTGGTGGGCGGCGCCGGCGCCCAGCGCGAGATCGGCATCCAGCTCGTGGAGGCGCTGCGCGGCCGGATCGAGCGGGGCGAGGTGCGGGTGTTCCTCGTGGCGGGGATCCGGATGGAGGTGTACACCTTCTTCATGCAGGAGCTGGAGCGGCTGGGGATCGCCAGCGGCGTCGACGTCGTGTTCGCGCCCGACAAGTTCGGCTACTTCGAGAAGATGGACGCCGCCCTCCACGACACCGACATCATCTGGACCAAGCCGTCGGAGCTTACCTTCTACACCGCCCTGGGCCTGCCGGTGATCACCAGCCCGCCGGTGGGCGCCCACGAGGTGGAGAACCAGCGCTGGCTCCAGAACATCGGTTCCGGCTTCCCGCAGGAGGGACTGGATTACCTGGACGACTGGCTGTTCTACGTGCTGGAGTCGGGCAAATTCGCCGAGGCCGCCTGGGACGGCTTCAAGAACGCGCCATGGATGGGCACGTACCTAATCGAGGATGCGGTGTTCGGCGCCGTGCCGTCGGCGCCGGTGAGCGCGCCAAACTCAAAATGACGGGCAACTTCCGGCAAAATAATCCGATAAGCACAAGACGAATCTAACTTGACAACATACTCAGTGTCTTTACAGAGGAGGCAACATGAATCGTTCGTGGAAACTGCTTTTGTGTGCGGCGGTGTTGCTGGCTCTCGCCGCGCCGGTCATGGCTGGGAACGGCGCCGTACGCGGCGGCCCCCTGACGTTGGTACCGAAGCCGGAGCAGCCAGCCCCGCTGGTCTACAATTCGATGCGGGCGCCCGCCGGTCACGTCCTGGCCCTGCAGTGGGCTCCGGGAATCGAAGCCCTCAACGCCGCGGGTCCGAACATCCTGGTGTTATGCGACGACTCCACGCACGGCGGGGTCACCGGGTACCCCGCCCAGGCCCTGCAGTGGCTGGGTCTGCCGTACACCGCCTACTCCAGCCAGAGCACCTTTCTGAGCGCCCTCCTGAATCAGAAATGGGACCTGGTGATTTTTGCAAACGAGAATGCCGGTCCCACGAGCTCGGCCGTGTTTGACGCGCTGTACCAATATGTCGCCTGCGGCGGCAAGCTCATCGCCCACTGCTGGGCCATGGACTGGACGGAGCATATCTATTTCGCCAGCCTGCCGGACTACAGCAACCACCCGCTATGGGCGGCTCTGGGCGTTTACAGCACGATGGGAGATTTCGGCAGTGGATATGGCGGAGTCCCGGATCCGGTCTATTGGTGGTCCCCCGCCGACCCGATATTCAACATGCCCAACAGCGTACCCCAGCTCACCGTGTTGAACACCGTCGGTTACGCGATCTTCGGCCAGCATCTCGGCGTGCTGCCGGGCTTTGAGGCGCTGGCCGGCTACACGATGGCTCCCGCCGCCGGCGAAGCGGCCATCGTGGTGGGCAACGAGGGCCGCACCATCTTCCGCGGCTTCGCCGACGCCATGGGCGGCGCCGACCAGGACACCGACGGCATCCCGGACCACGTGGAGCTCTGGACCAACCTGATCACCGCCGTGATGGCTGTGCCGGATATGTTTGACGCCGTCTATGTCGACGACGCCGGCCTGTCGAAACTCTGCCTCAACACGACCACCGGGGAGTTCATCTACCGGGTGTTCTCCGGCAAGGGCGCGGGCGAGTATGCGGGCGTTGCCACCATCACCTGGCGGCCCAACGGGTCGTTCGTCCTGAGCGGCGCGCGGGGCGCCCGGTATGCCCTGTCGGTGTACCATGATTCGCAGCAGGATCTGGTGAAGGGGTATTACCGCAATTTCGACTCCGGCGCCAACTCCGGCATCACCGACACGCACGCGTCCCAGACCAACGTCAACTGCTGTCCGTAATCCCAACCTCAGTGGAATCGCGCCCCCCGGCCGACGCAGGCCGGGGGGCTTTTTTTCGGCATGCGCCAGCCGAAGGGGAAGCTACTCCGCCGCGCCGGGCGGCGGATCCTCCAGCCATTCCGTGGCGTAGTCGGCGGTGCGTGGGATGATGCAAAGGAACTCCACCGGCTCCCGGCCGCGGTTTTCATACCAGTGGGCGGCGCCGGCGGGGATGTAGACGGCGTCCCCGGCCCGCACCGTCCGCTCGCCGCCGTCGAAGCCGAGCACCATTTCGCCCCGCACCATCACCTGCTCGTGCTCGATGTCGGGATGGCGGTGGCGCGGGATGCGTCCGCCCGGCTCGAAGAAAAAGCGGCGAGTGACGAACCGGGGCGCATCCTGGGCCGGGCCGATGAGCACGGCCATGCGGGCGCCGCGGGCCCGCTTCACCGGCTGGGCCGACGTTTCGGCCGGCGGCACCACCACCGGCCGGGGATTGCTGACAGTCATGGCGTCCTCCCTCAGGGTGTCCTCCCGACGGGCGGCCACGGCGCGCCCCGAACGGGGATAGCCGATAGTATACCCCAAACCCGTCGGATCGGATTTCCGCTTGCAGCTCAACTGTCCCTGAAATGTTGGACTCGGGTGGTGTTTTCGCCGCGTTTGTGCTGAAATGGCTCACACCCTGTCGCCGGAGATTACCGATGGATAAGGAACTGCAACCGCCGCCCGCGCGGCGCCGCGGCCACCGCGGGGCTGATGTGCGCCGGATCCAGGAATGGCTCTGCCTCAACGGCTGGAGCGTCCGCGTGGACGGCGCCTTCGGCCCGGCCACCGAGACGGCGGTGCGCGGCTTCCAGGCCGGCGCCGGTCTGCCGGTGAGCGGCGTGGCCGATCCGCGCACCTTCGCCGCGCTGGCCGCTCCCATGGCCGAGGCGCTCCGGCCCGTCGAGCCGGCGGGCCGTCCGTTCCGCGCGGTGGTGGCGGCGGTGGCCGAGCAACACCTGGCGGCGCGGCCCCGCGAAGCGGGCGGCCGGAACCGGGGCCCCTGGGTGCGCCTCTACACCCGCGGCCGCCAGGGCGACCGCTGGCCGTGGTGCGCGGCGTTCGTCAGCTGCGTCATCCGCCAGGCGGCCGCGGGCCTGGCCGTGACCGCGCCGTTGGGCTACACCTGCTCGTGCGACGTGATGGCCGCCGGGGCGTCCGCCGCGGGCCTGCTGGTCCCCGGCGCGCGGATCGCCGACCGGACCGCCATCCCCGCCGGCAGCGTGTTCCTGACGCGCCGGGCGCCCGGCGACTGGGCGCACGCCGGCGTCGTCACCGCCGCGGCCGCCGACTGGTTCGAGAGCATCGAGGGGAACACCAACGACAGCGGCAGCCGTGACGGCGATGCCGTGCTTCGCCGGTTTCGCGGCTACCGGCGGCAGGATTTCATCGTGTTCCCCGCAGGCGCCGACGGCTGATCCGCGGCGCCGGCGCACGCCGGCCGGCCGTCCCGGCCAGCGGATCGTTGCGGCCGGAGCCGCCGCCGGTTACAATGCCCCCCATGGAACCCCGCGACCGCACCCTGGCCGACTTCGCCGCCGTCGATGCCGCCCGCGCCCGCCTGCTCGAGCTGGCGTCGGCGCCGGAACGCCGCCGGGAGCTGCTCCAGTCGTTCACCCGCCGCGTCATCATGCCCGCCGAAGCCGGCCTGGCGCCGCTGGCGCCCGCCGCGGACCGTCCTCCGGCCGACACCGAAACCGCGCTGGCGCGCTCCGTGGACATCCTCTTCCAAAGTCTGGAACGCGGCGCGTTGCGCCTGGAGGATCTCGCCGACCTGTCCAAGGCGTGGAACGACGGGTGCCCCTGGCGGACCGGAACGCGCACCGGATTCCCCGCACCGGGCCTGGCCGCCGATCCGGCCCGGCTGGCCGGCGATCTCGCCGCCACGCTGGAGTGGCTCGCCGTCCCCGCCGTGGCCATGCTGCATCCCGTGGCCCAGAGCGTGCTGATCTCGGTGCGGCTGACCGATCTGGCCCCTTTCCCCGCCGGCCTGTTCCACCTGGTCCGGGTGACGGCGTGGTTCCCCCTGTTGGCCGCCGGCTGCCCCCCGCCCCTCCTCCGGCCGGACGACATCCCCCGCTGGCTGCAAGCCCTGCAGGCCGGCCTGGCGTACGACACCCGGCCGCTGGCGTTCCTGTGCCGCGAACAGGTCGAGGCGGCCTTCGCCGCGCTATTTCTCGTCGTCTGATTTCAGGAGATTCTTCAGGTCCATCTTCAGCAGGCCCTTGAAGGTGATGGGGCCGCGTTCTTTCTTGATCCCGAGGGCCCGGCGGGCCTCCACGTTGTCGGGCTTGAGCTCGTAGACCCGCTGGTAGAACTTCTGGGCGCGGATGTGGAGCTTGATTTTGTCGTAGAACCGCGCCAGCTCCAGCAGGATCTCGATCCGGTCGGGTTTCATCTCCTGCGCCTTGAGCAGGCGCTCTTCCGCTTCCTTGTGTCGCTGGGGATTCAGCGTCAGGGTCCGGCCCAGCCAGAACTGGTACTCCGCCACTTCCGGCGACATCCGGACCGCTTGGCGAAAATGCTCGGTGGCGTCATAGAATTTCTGGGCCTTGAAGGCGTCCTTGCCGTGGGTGTAGTGCTGTTTGGCGATGTGATCGCGGTTTTCGTAAGCGTAGGACTTGGTGTCTTTCTGCTCCGGTTCCGCCCGGGCGGGAACACCCTGGGGCTTGAGCATCGTTTTGTCCAGCTCATGCTTCTCGTTGTAGTCGGCGCGCCGCGCGGGATCCTTCAACGCGTCGGCCGCCTCGGTGATCTGGGCGAACAGCGCGTCCACCCGCGCCAGCAGGGCCGGGTTGTTGTAGCGGCTGAACCGGTCGGGATGAAAGCGCTTGGTGAGCTCCATGTAACTTTTCTTGATCTCGTCGGTCTCGGCGCGATAGTCCACCCCAAGCAATTCATAGTGGTTGCCGTTCTGGGCCAGAATAAACAGGTCCTCCAGCTCGGCCATCAGCCCCGGTGGAACGGTTTCGGTCGATGGGGCCGCCGCGTCGGCGGCCGGCGGCGCGGCGGCTCGCTGCGGCGGCGGCGCGGCCCGGGGCGCCGGTTGCGGCGCGGCTCGGGGCGCCGCGGGGCGGGCCAGCGGCGGCTCGTCCCGGACTGCCTTTGGCTTGGATTCGGCCCCAGGCTCGAGAGTGATTACCTCCATGAAATCCAGAGCCAGCAACGCGCGCAGGATCTGCTCGTCGGGCAACCCGCCGGCGCGCGCCAGCTCGTCGACGGACTGGCCGTCCTGAAGGCGGCTGAACATGAAGCCCTGCCGCGTGGTCAGGGGCAGCCCCCGGATGCGGCTCGTCGCGTCAGGCGCCAGGCGCACCCGGACCTGGCGGTCGGGCAACAGCGCCTCGATGACGCCCCCGTCGAGCCACTGGTCGTAGAGCTGGAGCAGGAGACTGGCGATCTTGTGCCGGACGCGGTCAGGGCTCCCGCCCGCGCCGGGCTTGAAGTTGATCAGCACGGCCAGCTTCGGATTGGCCAGCTCGTTGACCAGGCGGCCGATGTATTCGGCGATCAGCGCGTGGAGCTGTTCGATCCGCCCCAGGCTGACCGTGTTGGTGGCCCCGGTGAGAAGATCCGTCGGATCGGCGCCCCGCTCCTTCAGGAAGGGGACCAGCCGCTCGCGGGCGGTGACCGCGTCCAGGGCGACGATGTCGCCCGCGGCGACGGTCAGGGTGCACAACCCGTCGCCGTGCGGGAACGACAGCTCCCCGGAGAGGCGCTCCCGGTGGACGCGCCGCAGCGCGTCCATGATGTGCGGCGTCGAAAAGGCGGTCGCGTCATTCATGCCCGTGCTTCAACCGTTCGATTTCCTTCTCCAGTTCGCGCACCCGGTTCATCAGCTCCGGCAGCTTGAAGAACGCGAGGGTGCACCGCTTGTACAGTTTGTGGTCGGTGGCCGGAACGCCGATGACCACCGCCCCTTTTTCCACGTCGGTGATGACGGCGCTGCCGGCTTCGATGACGGCGTTGTCGCCGACGATGCAGTGCCCCGCCATCCCCACCTGGCCGCCCACCTTGACGTTGTTGCCCACCGTCGTGGTGCCGGCCAGGCCCACCTGGCCGGCGAACACGCAGTTCTCACCGATGGTGCTGCCATGGCCCACCTGGATCAGGTTGTCCAGCTTGGTGCCGCGGCCGATGCGGGTGTCGTCGAGCGTGCCGCGGTCCACGCAGGTGTGGGCCTGGATCTCCACGTCGTCCTCGACGATGACGCGGCCCGCCTGCGGGATCTTGTGATAGCCGCCGTCGGCCGTCGGCGCGAAGCCGAACCCATCGGCCCCGATGACCACCCCGTTCTGCAGGATCACCCGGTGGCCCAGCTGGCAGTGCTCGCGAATGACGCAGTTGGAGTGGATGAGGGTGTCGTCACCCACGGTCACCCCGGGGTAGAGCGTGGTGTTGGCCAGGATCCGCACGTTCCGGCCCAGGCGGCAGCCGGACTCGATCACCACGTGCGGGCCGATGTAGCAGTCCGGGCCGATGGCCGCGTCCGGCGCCACGACGGCCGACGGGTGGACGAACGGCCCTTGGGGCAGCGGCGGCTGGTAGAACAGTTCCTGGACCAGTGCAAAGGTGTGGTACGGAAACCGGGAGCGGATGGTGGGGACCTGTACCGCCGGAAAATCTTCGGCCACGATGAAGGCCGACGCCCTGGAGTCGGCCATGATCTTCTGGTGCTTGCGGTCCATCGCGAAGGTGATCTCGCCGGGACCGGCCCGTTCGATGCTCCGGACGGCACGGATCTCTGTCTCACCGTCGCCGGTAAACGGACAATTCACCCGCGCGGCGATTTCCTTGACTTTCATGTTGTCACTCCCGGCGGCTCGCGCCACCCGCTGCATGCTCAGTTTGCGCCCGCGCCGGCATGGTGCGGGCAAAATCGCTGGCGTCTCTCAAGTTATGGTATTATAATACCTTACGAGTGTCAAGTTAAATGCCTGTCAAAACAAGAGTTATCGAGCCACGATCCGTCGATTGCCCGGCCGCCGCCGCCACGCCGAAGGAGGACTGATTGTCCCGCCGCATCGCCATCGCGTCCATGATCTGGGGCGGTTCCATCCTGCTGTCGCGGCTGATCGGACTGGTGCGCGAGGCGGTGATCGGCCGGGTGCTGGGCGGCGGCGCGTCGGCCGACGTCTACTTCACTGCGTTCACCCTGCCCGACTTTTTCCACTACCTCCTGGCGGGCGGCGCCCTCTCCATCGTCTTCATCCCCATCTTCAACGGCTACCTGGAGCGCGGCGAGGAAGACCGGGCGTGGGAAGCCTTCAGCGTGACGGCCAATTTCATCCTGCTGCTGCTGGCCGTCCTGCTCCCCGCCTTGTGGGTGGCCGCGCCCCGGCTGGTCCCGTTGGTGGCACCCGGCTTTGACGCCGCCCAGCAGGCCGACCTCGTCCGGCTGACCCGCATCGTCCTGCCCGCCCAGGCGTTCCACCTGGTGGGCGGCTTGCTGTCGGCGGTGCTCCAGGCCCGCGACCGCCACGTGCTGCCCGCCCTGGCGCCGCTGTGCTACACCGCCGCGGTCATCGCCGGCGGGCTCATAGGCGGACCGGCGGCCGGCGGTTACGGATTCGCATGGGGGGTGCTGGTGGGCAGCGCCATCGGCCCCTTCGCCCTGCCGCTGGCCGGCTGTCTGCGCGACCGCTTCGCCTGGCGGCCGATTCTGCGCCTGAACCATCCCGACCTGAAGACGTACCTGGTCCGGTCGATCCCCATCATGATCGCCTGGTCCATCGTCGCGGTGGACGACTGGATCCTGCGCCGCCTCGGCTCCCTCATCGGCTCGGGCGCCGTGGCCACGCTCCAGTACGGCAAGCAGTTGATGTACGTCCCCATGGGCGTGTTCGGACTGGCCACCGGGGTGGCCGCCTTCCCCACCCTGACCCGGTTGATCGCCCGCGGCGAAAGCGCGCGGGCGTACGAGACCCTGGCCGGCGCCGTCCGCCGGATGCTGGTGCTGGCGTTCGCCGCCCAGGTGGTGCTCACCTGCGCCGGCCGCGGGATCTCCATGCTGGTGTACGGGCACCGGATCCCGCCGGACCAGCACGCCGCCATCGGCACCGCCCTGGCCTGCTTCACCCTGGGGCTCTGGGCCTGGGCGGCCCAAACCGTGGTGGCCCGGGGCTTTTACGCGCTGGGCAACACGTGGGTGCCCTCGATCCTGGGCACTGCCGTGGTCCCGCTGGCCTATCCGCTCTACGTCTGGGCCGGCGGGCGCTGGGGGCCCACCGGCCTGGCGTGCGTCAGCTCGCTGGCGGTGACGGTGTACGTCATGGCGCTGATCCTGCTGCTCCGGCGCCGCTTTCCGGGCGCCGCCGACGGCTATCTCGCCTTCTTCGCCCGGCTGATCCCCGCGACCGCCGCCGGGATCGGCGCCGGCTTCCTCATGGGAAACCGCCTCGCCGGATTCAGTCCGTATCTTCAGGCCGGAGCGGCCGCCAGCGCCGGTCTGGTCGCCTTCGTGGCCGCCGGCGCCGCGCTGCGCGCGCCGGAAATCCGCGAGGCGGCCGGGTGGCTGTTGCGCCGCGGCCGGTCCGCCGCCTCCGCCCGATAACCGGCCGGCGCTGGAAACGGCCGGCGAGTTCCGGTACAATCGCGGTAATCTTCCGGAGGTGTCCCGCATGAACACCCTGACACGATCGCTCCCGCTCCTGCTGGCCGGCCTGGCCGCCACCTGGGTCTCCGCCGGGGCGGCGGAACCGGTGTGCCGCCGCCTGGACAACGGCCTGGAGGTGGTGCTCCTCAAAGACGACACCAACCCGGCCATCGCCTCGTTCGTGGTGGTCAAGGCCGGTCTCCGCGGCGAGAACGCGTCGTCCTGCGGCATCTCCCACATGCTGGAGCATCTCCTGTTCAACGGCACGGCCACCCGGACCCAGGAGCAGATTTACGAGGAAGCCGACCTGATGGGCGCCTACCACAACGCCTTCACCCGGGACGACTACACCTGCTACATGATGCTGGCGGCCCGAGAGCACTTCCCGAAGATGCTGAACCTCCAGGCGGACATGGTGTTCCGCTCGATCCTCCCGGTGGAGAAGCTGGAGAAGGAGCGCGGCATCGTCCTCGAAGAACTGGCCCGCGACCGGGCCAGCCCACGCTTCGCCGCGGAGCGCGCCCTGGCGGGCCACGTCTTCAAAGGTACTCCCTATGCGCTCCCCGCCCTGGGCAACGAAGCGTCCATCGCCGCGATGACCCGCGGCCTGATCCTGCGGTACTACCGGACGTATTACGTACCCAACAACGCCGTCTTGCTCGTGGTGGGCGATTTTGAAGTCGTCCCGACCCTGGCGCTGGTGGAGCGCGAGCTGAGCGCGCTCCCCCGCGGCGAACTGCCGGCCGGACCGGTCATGCCCCCGCTGTTCGGCCCGGACCGGCTCGCCGCATTCGAGGTGGACGGCGCGGCCAGCCAGGTGGTGGTGACGCTCCCCGCGCCGGCCCTCACCGGATCCACCTGGACCGCGTTCCGGCTGGTCCGCCGCTGGCTGGAGGACGAGGAGCTCTCGCCATTGGCGGCCCTGGTGCGCGACGGCGCGGTCAAGGGTTTCCGCGGTGACACGCTGACCAACCGGGACTATTCGCTGTACCAGATCACCTTCGAGCTGACCGGCCCCGTGCCGGCCGAGCAAGCGCGGGCGCTGGCAGGCAAGCTCCGCGCCCTGCCGCTGGACAACCTGCCGGAGCCGGTGGCGCGCGCCTACATCACCCAGGAGACGGTGGGTGAAATCTACGACATGGAGAACATCCACTACGTGGGGATGTGGAAGGGGCAGATCCTGGCGCTGGCCGATCCGGCCCGGTATGCCGAATATTTCGGCGACCGGGCGATCGCGCCCCTGGCCCGGCTCGACGCGGCGGCGGTCCGGGCTGAGGCCGTCCGGCTCCTGGGTTATCCGGACCCGATCATCACCGTGCTCAACGCCAAATCCACCGACAAGCCGCCCGCCCCGGCGATGCCCCCCGGCGCCGGCATGCCCCGCTGAAAGGAGCTCATCGTGAACGCGCGACTCACCACCCTGTGTTGCCTGGTCCTGCTGGCGGGCGCCCTCCTCGCCGAAGCCCCGCTGGAGCGCACCCTACCCAGCGGCACCCGCATCGCCGTGGCCGGATCGGGCGCGTCGCGGATCTTCGCCGTCCACGTCCTGTTGCGCAACCGCTCCGCGGCGGAGCCCGCGGGCAAAGAGGGGCTGACGGACCTCGCCCACCGTTTTCTTGGAGAGGGAACGGCCAGGCGCACCCGGTCCGAACTGACCCTGGCGCTCAACGGGATCGGCGCCCAGCTCAAGACCGTGGACAGCCCCATGATCCCCTTCGACGACTACTACTCCGTGCCGGAATACTCCTGGGTCCGCTTCCAGGTCATCGACACCTACCGCCAGGAGGGACTCCGCCTGCTGGCGGAGATCCTGTTCGAGCCGCGCCTCGACACGGAGAATCTCCAGCGGGTGAAAGCCGCCCTGTTCCGGGTGCAGGGCCGCCGCGAGAAGGACCCCCGCGCCGCCGGCCAGGAACAACTGTTCGGCCTCCTGTTCCAAACACCCTGGATGAACCGGTCGATCTACGGCACCCACGGCTCCGTCGAGAGCATCACCATCGAGGATGTCCGCGGATTCTGGCCCACCTACTTCAGCGCCGCCAACATGATCTGGACCGTGTCGACGAACCGCCCGGCGGCCGAGACGATGGATGAGGTGGCGGGGCTGCTTGCCCGCTGCCGCCCCGCCCCGCCGACGTCCCGCACGCCGATCATCCCGGCGGCGGCCGCCGCCGGCCGGCACCGGACACTCACGCTCAAGTCCCGGCAGGGTTACCTCTGGGCGGGCCGCGTCTTCCCGGTCGCTGACTCCGACTGGCCGGCGCTGGAAGTCCTGGTGGCCATGTTTTCGGACCAGCTCGCGTTCGAGTTGCGCGAGCGGCAGGGCCTGGCGTACAGCCTGGGCGCCGGGGTCGGCGCCGTCGACGGCGGCCGGCTGGCTGCGGTGACGGTGTCCATGGGCACCCGACAGGCAAATCTGGACACCGCTGCCGCCGGAATCCGCGAACAGATGGCGCGTTTCGCCCAAGCCGAGTTCACTCCCCGCCAGCTGGCGAAGACGGTCAACCGGCTCAAAGGCCAGATCCTGATGCGAAACTTTCCCGCCCTCAACCGATCTTACTTCATGGCGTTGGGGATATTGCAGGACCGTCCGCCTGATTACCACCGGCGGCGCCTGGATCGACTCGGGGCGGTTGGCCTGGAAGACCTCCGCCGGGTCCGTGACGCATACTTCCATCCGGACGCGTTCGCCTGGGTCCGGGTGGAATAGGCGGGTCGGGCCGGGGCGGCCGACCCGGCGGGATTTGACTGGAAAAGCCAAATCGAATCTGCTAGATTGAGGGACCGCATGATAGGCCTGAGCCCTGACAACAAAAAAAACTCATTCCCTGGAGGAACAATGAAAACAGTGGTCCGTTTGCTGACGCTTCTTTGCGTGCTGGCGCTGGTGCCCTGCGCCATGGCCGGCGTGTATCTGGAGCAGGTGGTCAAATCCGACCCCGTCACGGTGATGGGCAAAACCCAGCCGGCGCGCGAATCCGTCCAGAAGATCTACCTGGCTGATGACCGGATGGCCTCCGAAAACTCCGACGGCATGTCGGTGATCGTTCGACTCGACCAGAAGAAAATCTACTTCATCAACACCCAGAGCAAAGCCTACCAGGTCTCCGACCTGCCACTGAAGTTCCCCCCCGAGATGCAGCAGATGATGGCCGCCTTCCAGTTCACCACCGATATCCAGAAGACCGGCAAACGCCAGCAGGTGGGCGCCTACAATTGCGAAGAGGTCGTGATGACCCTGAAGGGGTTTATGAACTTCACCATCCGGATGTGGTGCACCGGCGATATCAGCATGCCGTTCGACAAGTACTACGCCATGTCCGCCGAGATGGTCGCCTACAGCCCGGCCATCAAGCAGATGATGGAGAAGATGCGCTCCCTGGGCAACCTGTATGCGGTGGAGCAGGAAATGACCGGCGAGGTCATGGGCACCAAGACCCGTTCCGTCACCAAGCTGGTCAACTTTAACGCGAACGCGGTGATTCCGGCGGACAAGTTCAACCCGCCGGCCGGCTTCAAGCAGGAACAGCTGGACTTCCAAAAACTGATGCAGCGGCAGTAACGCTTTTGTGCGGGCCGGCGGTGCGACCGCCGGCCCGTTTTGTCTTTGCGGACCGCCTTCTGAGGGAGCGTCCCCGGCGATCCGGATGAGAGTGCGTTGGCGGACGCGAACCCGAGTCAACCCGGCAAGGCGCCGTCCGTTTCACCGGACATTCCCGCTGCCCCCCCCCGCCGCCCCCCTACCACTCGAGGCTTTCGTCGAGAATGATGCGCTGGCGGTCCTTGGGACCCAGTCCGTGCCAGTGGCACTTCAAGCGCATGCAGACATAGAAATCCACCTCGAGCACGAACGCCTTGACCAAAAATTTCGCCGCCCGGGCGCCGCAGGCCTCGCAGTGCTTATCGTCGAGCCACAGGCTCCGGTCACATTGCGGACAGATCATGTCGGTCACTTCCTCGCCGGGCGGGAGGAACAGGGAACATTCGCTGGTGAACACGTTCAGATACGGGCTCAGCTTCATGACGTTGAGCTGCCCCTGGCGGTCGCGCACACGGACAACCAGGTCATCGCCTTGCACCAGTCCGGCCTTGCAGAGGGGACAGAACAACTGCAGCTTGGTGCCGGACTTGATGAATTCCTTGTGGTCTCTCGGTTCTTCGAACCCGGATGCCTCCAGAATGATCTTGCCCTTGGCCTCCTCGCTCAGGCCGTGCCAGCGGCAGTTTTTGCGCAGACAGAACAGGAAATCGAACGCCTCCGTCCCCGCCCTGACCTGCAGGCGGGCGACCCGGGAGTGACAGCTTTCGCACTGCGCGTCCGGCTCCCTCAGCGTGTGGCGGCAATGGGGGCAGCTCAGATCCTGAACTTCCTGCCACTCGGTCAGCTGGATGGTGCTGGACGAATCAAAAAAATTGAGATAGGGACTGAGTCTCAGCACGCCCCGCTCCCGCGCCTGGTTGACCACGTCCAGCAGGATCCAGTCCTCGCTGATCAGCGTCTGGCCGCAATGGGGACAATGGCACTTGAGGTAAGAGCCCGTTTTGAACACCGCGTGATGCGGATCGTGCTTCGAGCTGTCGTCTGGCGCCATCGCATACCTCCTCGGACTCCAGATGGCCGTCAATCGCGCAGGAACACCGGGCCTCGGTCCAGCCAGCCGGTCGCATTTGGACGATGCCACCGTCGACACATTGATCGGCCGCGATGGAGACAATCAACGAAGCCTTTCGTTTTCTCCAGAATTGTACGAGAAGTTCGGCCGGGGATCAATACAGTCATTCGGCGTCGAGCCGGTCATCACGTCATCCGCTGGCCGCCCGAAACCGGCGGCCGGGCGCCACAATCCCACTCTCTGGTTGAAAGTGATCCGGTTCGTTGCTATAGTTGTTGAGTTTTAAAACCCTGTTTTATCTGGAGCCGCGCATGGCCACGGACACCCCGCAAACAACCCGCCCGGTGGAGTTCGACGCGAACCCCGTGCAGGCAGTCCTCCGCAAGTACAAGGGCGAAAAGGGCATCCTGATCCCCGTCCTGCAGGAGACGCAGGATGCCTACGGCTATCTACCCTCAGCCGCGCTCGAGGAGATTGCCACAGCCACCGGTGTGCCCCTCGCCCAGATCTACGGCGTGGCCACGTTTTATGCCCAATTCCGGCTCCGGCCCGTGGGCAAACACATGGTCCGCGTATGCTGCGGCACGGCCTGCCACGTCGCCGGCGCGGAGCGGATCACCGACGCCATGTCCCAAACGCTGGATGTCGCGCCCGGTGAAACCACCGCTGACGACCTGTTCACCCTGGAGACGGTCGCCTGCCTCGGCTGCTGCTCGCTGGCGCCCGTGATGATGATCGACGAGGAGACCTTCGGACGGCTTGACGAAAAGGCCGTGCGCAAGATCGTTAAGGACTACCGGACGGAATCCTGATCCCAACCGGCGAATTTTGGAGGTGCGCGTTGTCTCACCCGCTACAGCCGAATGTTCTCACCCGGCCTAAAATCGTCGTGGGCCTGGGCAGTTGCGGCATCGCCGCCGGCGGCAAAAAAGTGTACGAGGCCCTGGTCGCGGAAGTGGCCAAACGCAAACTGGACGTGGACATCGACGAGACCGGCTGCATCGGCATGTGCTTCCGCGAGGTCCTGGTCGAAATCCGGGATCCCCAGCGCGGGTCGTTCATCTACGGCGACATGACCCCGGACCGTTTGCCCCGCATCCTCGATGAGCATGTGCTGGCCGGCCGGGTGATCCCGGAATGGCTGGCCAGGAGCGACGAACTCCCCGGCAGTGAGGACGCGTTCTTCGCCAAGCAGAAGCGGATCGTGCTCCGCCACTGCGGCGTGAACAATCCTGAATCGCTGGCCGAATACCAGGCCACGGGCGGATACGCCGCCCTGGCCAAGGTGCTCAAGGAGATGACTCCCGAGCAGGTGATCGAGGTGATCACCCAGTCCGGCCTGCGCGGCCGCGGGGGCGCCGGATTCCCCACCGGGATCAAGTGGAAGTTCGCCCGCCAGAGCCGGGACGAGACCAAGTACGTGGTCTGCAACGGGGACGAGGGGGATCCGGGCGCCTTTATGGATCGCAGCGTCCTCGAGGGCGATCCCCACAACATCTTGGAGGGTATGCTGATCGCCGGCTATGCCATCGGCGCCCGCTTCGGCTACATCTACTGCCGGGCCGAATACCCGCTGGCGGTCAAACGCCTCAAGCTGGCCATCGAGGTCGCCCGCCAGATCGGATTCCTCGGCGAGCGGATTCTGGGCAGCGCGTTTTCCTTCGATATCAAGGTCAAGGAAGGCGCCGGCGCCTTTGTCTGCGGCGAGGAGACCGCCCTGATCGCCTCCATCGAGGGGCAGCGGGGCATGCCCCGCCTGCGCCCGCCGTTCCCCACCACCGCCGGATTGTGGGCCCACCCCACGTCCATCAACAACGTGGAGACCTTCGGCAACGTGCCGTGGATCATCCTGAACGGCGCCGAAAAGTTCGCCGAGATGGGCGTGGGCAAGAGCCGCGGGACCAAGGTGTTCGCCCTGGCCGGCAAGATCGTCCGAGGCGGACTGATCGAAGTGCCCATGGGCATCACGCTCCGCGAGATCATCTATGAAGTGGGCGGCGGCATCCAGGGCGGCAAGGCGTTCAAGGCCGTCCAGATGGGCGGGCCGTCCGGCGGCTGCATTCCGGCCGCCCTGATCGATACGTCGGTGGACTACGAGTCGGTCACCCAGACCGGCGCCATCATGGGCTCCGGCGGCATGGTGGTCATGGACGAGACCACCTGCATGGTGGACGTGGCCCGGTTCTTCCTCAATTTCACCCAGAAGGAATCGTGCGGCAAATGCACGTTCTGCCGCCTGGGCACCAAGCGGATGCTGGAAATCCTGACCCGGATCACCGAGGGCTACGGCCGCCCCGAAGACATCCCGATGCTGGAAGAGCTGTCGGAAAAAATCAAGAAGGGCTCGCTGTGCGGCCTCGGGCAGACCGCGCCGAATCCCGTCCTGACCACGCTGAAGTACTTCCGCCATGAGTACGAAGCCCACATCAACGACAAGAAATGCCCGGCGCACCGCTGCAAGAAACTGCTGACCTACCGCATCATCGCCGATAAATGCACCGGTTGCACCGTGTGCGCGAAGCACTGCCCGGTCCATTGCATCAGCGGCGAACGCAAGCAGGTGCACGTGATCGACCAGGCCGCCTGCATCCGCTGCGGCGAGTGCCTCCGCCGCTGCAACTTCGCCGCCGTGCAGGCGGATTGAGTGCCGCCCGCGCTCCGGATCCATATTCGAAGGAGTGTTTCATGGCCCAGGTTAAAGTGACCATCGACGGCAAGGAAGTGCTGGCCGACAGCGCGCTGACCATTCTGGAAGTCGCCCAGTCATTGGGCATCGCCATTCCCACGCTCTGCCACGATCCGCGGCTGGCGCCGTTCTCGTCCTGTTTCGTCTGCGTGGTGGAGGTGGCCGGCGCCCGGGGGTATGTGCCCAGTTGCGCCACCAAGGTCACGGACCAGATGGTGGTCAGAACCGACACGCCCGAACTCCGCCAGGCGCGCAAAACGGCCCTCGAGCTCATCGTGTCGAACCACTTCGCCGACTGCCTGGGCCCCTGCCAGCTCACCTGCCCGGCCGGCGTCGACATCCAGGGCTACATCGCCCTGGTGGCGATGGGCAAATACTCCGAAGCGGTGGCCCTGATCAAGGAGACCAACCCCTTCCCGTCCGTCTGTGGCCGCATCTGCACCAGGCCCTGCGAGGGCAAGTGCCGCCGCAACATCACCGACGAGCCGGTCGGCGTGGATTACCTCAAGCGGTACGCCGCCGATCTGGACCGCGCGGGCGACCACCCCTTCACCCCGCCGCGCCAGGAGCCGACGGGGCGGCGCATCGCCGTCGTGGGCGGCGGGCCCGCCGGCATGACCGCCGCCTACTACCTGGCGCTCGAAGGACACCAGGTGGTGGTGTTTGAATCGCAGCCCAAGGCCGGCGGCTGGCTCCGCTACGGCATCCCGGAATATCGCCTCCCCGAGGACGTTCTGGATTACGAGCTCGAATCGATTCTCCGTCTGGGCGTTGAACTGGAGACCGGCAAGCGACTGGGGCGCGACTTTCAGCTCGAAACGCTGTTCGACCAGGGCTACGAAGCCGTTTTTCTGGGAGTGGGCGCCTGGCGGTCCACTCTGATGAACATCCCCGGCGAGGATGCGCAAGGGGTCCTGTCCGGGATCGGCTTCCTGGAAAAGGCCAACAACGGGGAGATCGCGTCCATCGCCGGCCGGGTGGTGGTGGTAGGCGGTGGCAACACCGCCGTAGATGCCGCCCGAACGTCGCTCCGCCTCGGCGCGGATTCCGTCACGCTGGTCTACCGCCGCAGCCGCTCGGAGATGCCCGCCCATCACCTGGAAATCGAGGAAATGGAGCATGAGGGCGTACGGCTGGAGCTTCTGGCCAACCCGACCTGCATCCACCCCGACGCCCAGGGCCGAGTCACCCGGATCACCTGCATCCGCATGCAGCTGGGCGAGCCCGATGCCAGCGGGCGCCGCCGCCCCGTTCCCGTCGAAGGCTCCGAGTTCGACATCGAGGCAGACTGGATCCTTGAGGCCATCGGCCAGCAGGCCGAGTCCGACTACCTGGAATCGTCCCGCCTGCTGAAAGAGATCAAAACCACCCGGTGGGGCACCCTGGAGGTCGACTCCGAAGCCATGACCACGAGCGTCCCCGGCATCTTCGCCGGCGGCGACATGATCACCGGTCCCGCGACGGCCATCGAGGCCATCGCCGCGGGCAAGAAGGCCGCCGGAGCCATCCAACGCTACCTGACGGGCGGTGTGATTCCCCGCCTCCAGAAGCCGTTCCTCAGCAAGAAGGAAAACCTCAAGCCGGAGCTTGTCGCCGACGACCTGCACGTCAAGTCCCGGGCTCCGCGCCAGGTTATCCCGTCGCTGCCGGTCGAAGATCGGATCAAGGGCTTCCTGGAGGTGGAACTGGGTTACACGCCCGACCAAGCGGTTGAAGAGACGCAGCGCTGCCTGGAATGCGGTTGCAATGCGTTCTTTGAATGCGATCTGCAGCGGCACTGCACCGACTGGCAGGCGACCCAGGGCGCGTTTTCCGGCGAGTTCCAGCACCAGCTGCCCGACGAGCGGCATCCGTTCCTGCGCCTGGACCTGAACAAGTGCATCCTGTGCGGCCGCTGTGTCCGGATCTGCGACGAGGTGGTGGGCGCCGCCGCGCTGGGTTTCGTGAAACGCGGCTTCGACGCCAAGATCCAGCCGGCCTTGGAAAAGCCGCTGCTGGAGACCAGTTGCATCTCGTGCGGACAGTGCGCCGACACGTGTCCCACCGGCGCCATCACCGTCCAGCCCGACGCGCCCAAGCCGGGCCCCTTCAAGCTCCCGCAGGTGGAATCGGTCTGCAATTACTGCAGTGTCGGCTGCGGCATTCTGCTGGAAGCGGTCGAAGGACGCGTGGTCCGGGTGCTCTCGAACCGGGCCGCGCCGGTCAACGACAAGGGGAACCTGTGCCGCGGCGGCCGGTTCGGATTCCGCGCCATCAACTCGCCCGACCGGCTGGTCCGGCCGCTGGTCAGGCGCGACAACCGCCTGGTCGACGCGACCTGGGATGAGGCCTATGCGGTCATCCGCGACCGGCTCGCCGCCGTGCTGGCGGCCCACGGTCCTCGCACCCTCGCGGTGATGGCCGGCGCCCGGTTGACCAACGAAGAGGCGTACCTGATTCAGAAACTGGCCCGGGGCGTCTGGCAGACCGCCAACGTGTACGAGGCCGGTGTCGCCCCTCACGCTGATGCCGCCGAATTGGCGGCCAGCCAGCCGACGACCGACTTCGAACGGTTGGCGCGGGCCGACGCGGTCCTCGTGCTCGGCGTCAACACGCTGCAAAAGTACCCGATTCTGGATTTCAAGCTCCAGCGCATCGCCCAGAGCGGCCAGGGCCGGGTATTCTGCCTGCATCCCGACCGGACGTTCCTGGCCGGCCGGGCCCAGAAATGGATGCCGCTACCAATCAACCAGGCTGCCGCCTTCGCCCGGGCGATGCTGGCCGAGGCGTTCCGCCGGCTGGGGATTCCGGCCAGCCCGCCCGAGCTGGCGACGCTGGGCCACGAATTGAGCGCGTTGAAATTTGAAAGTGGCCTCAGCCAGGCCGGCCTGACCGAGGCCGATATCCGCGCGACCCTCGATCACCTGATGGCCCGGCGACCGGTGATCATATTCGATGCGGCGGACATCGGCGCCGACGCGACCGCGCACATCCACAACCTCGCCGTCCTGCTCAACAGCCACGGTCGCCGCCTTGCCCTGCTGCCCATGATGAGCCGCAGCAACAGCCGGGGCGTGCTGGAAATGGGCTGTCATCCCGCCTTCCTCCCCGGCTGGCAGCCCGCCGACAGCCCGCCGGCGCGTGAACGGGTCCAGCAGGCGTGGAAACTCGGGCTGCCCGCGGAGTCCGGCTTGGACCACCGGCAACTGTTCGCCGCCCTGAAATCCGGCGGCATCCGGGCCGCTTTGGTGTTCGGCGAAGACCCCTCCGGCGGCGCTGCGCCCACCCAGCCGGGCGCGCTGTTCAACGGTCTGGATTTTCTGATGGTTCAGGATCTGTATCTGACGCCCACGGCGGAGCTGGCCGATGTAGTCCTCCCCGCCGCCTCGTTCGCGGAAACCTCAGGCACAATGATCAACGCCGAACGGCGGATCCAGAAAATCCACGCCGCCATGAAGCCGCTGGCCGGCAAGTCCGGTATCCAGATCCTGCAGGACCTCGCCCGGTTGTGGGGCGCCGATCTCGGCGCCGGCGATCTGACGCACCTCTGGGCGGAAATGCAGGCCGTTGCGCCGACGCTCCAGGGAGTCGAGCCCGCCCGGCTGGGTCCCCGCGGAGCGGTGCTGGCACAGCTCCCGACGGACGGGCGCCTGTTTGTGCCGGATCCCAAGCTTCAGCCGTGGCCCGTGAGCTTCCCGAACGGCATCGACGCCATGGTTCGCCGTTGGCAGCGGAAGCTGCGCGAACTGGGTATCGTCCGGGATTGACACGGCGCCCCGCCGGGGCGTACATTCGGTTTCGGTGATTCCCATGTCCACCGCAGCGTCACACCGTGTGTCTTGCATTGCCCCGCCGCAAGACCGCAATTCCGCCGCACCATCGCGGTGCCGATTGGCTGGTCTGGTGGTGCTGATGGTGCTGGCGCTGCTCCTGCTCGGCGCGGCCGCGCCGGCCGGTTCCGAGAATCTCTCGGACCCACTGGCGCTGGCCCGGCTGGTGCCCGTCCGCTGGCAGGAGCTTCACCTCCTGGCTGAGAAAGAGTTCGGTCGGCGCCAGATCGCCCAGCTCCAGATCAGCTACGCCCGGGCGGACTACGTGTCCACCGACCACAGTCGCGAGGCCGATCTCGAGATCGTCGACACCCTGCGCTCCCCCATGCATTACAACGAGTACGAGTTTGACCGGACCCGCGTGCCGGCCGACCGGGTCACCCTGCTCGCCCTCCCCTTTGGCGACGGTTACATGGTGCAGGATTATGCGGAAGAGCAGACCCGGGTCCGCCTGCTGTTCAAGAACCGTTATCTGGTGAAGATCCAGCAATCCCCGCCGGTCGACGCCGCGCTCATGAGCCGGGTGATCATCGCCTGGCTGAACCTGCCCGACGTGCGCGATTTTCTGAAGTGACGGACGACATCCGGCCGGCGGCGGCTGCGGGCGCCTCTACTTCAACATGTCCCATTCCCGGTCCAGCGTGGGCTGGTAGTCGGCCGGGACCGTGCACTCCTCCACGATGTGACGGGTGTGAAAAACCCCGAGCTTCTCGAAGATCATCGCGAACCGGCTCTGCAGATCCGCCCGCATGGCTTCCCGGATCCCCCCGGGCAATTCCCAGAACTGCTTCTTGAACGGCCCGAATGCCTGCTTCCGAACCTTGTAGATGAACTGCTCGTCGGTCTGGCCCTCCTTGCGCTGGGCGGCCAGCTTCGTCCGCAGATAATCGTAGATTTCCGCACGCAGTTCCAGCGGCAGCAAGGGGTGATCGAAGATCAGGTTCTGAAAACCGGTGGCCAGATGGATTTCCGCCGCACCGGTTTCGGGAAAGCGATGGAACATCTCCATGGGCAGCGTCGACGCCCCGTGCTGCACGGCGCCCGCCATGCCAAAGCGCTCCCGGGCCTGCCGGCTGAGCCGTTCCAGCGTGGTGAAATCAAGCGAGACCCGGGCCACCTTGCCGTCCGGCAGCGGCACGCCGCCGTGCGTGGTTCCAGTCTGGACGCTGATCTTGCTCAACCCCTTCAGGTTCGGATCGAGCTTGGCCAGGGCGTCGTGGTATCCGGTCATGAACGCGTCGAGTTCCTCGCTGGTGCTGTTCCGGCCTCCGACTTCCCCGATTTCGCCGCCGACGCTGATGGTGGTGTTGAGCGGTTCCAATTCCCGGATGTACGCCGTGAACATCGCGGTCAAATCAGAGTTCAGGTTCTGCTGCTCGGCCAGGGTGGGCAGGCGCAGGTCAACCAGCGTCGAGGTGTCGATGTCGATGTTGAAAAAACCGGAGGCGATGGCGTCGCGGATCAGCAGCTTGATGGCGGCGATTTCGATCTCCGGATCGTCCCGGAAGATTTTGGCCTTGACCTGAAAATGATCGCCCTGCAGGAACAGCGGTCCGCGGAATCCCTCCCGGATGGCCGCCGCCAGAACGACCGCCGAGTATTCCGCCGGCCATTGCAGCGTGTAATTGATCTCCGAGCGGGCGATCTCGAAGATCACCGCCCCGGCATCGTGGGCCCGCATGGTCTGGAAGACAGCCCGGGCGGCGTCGAACGCCATCCCGCGGATGTTGATGGCCGGCACGGAGAACTGGAGATGCTTGCCTTTGCCTTTGAGGGCGTACAGGTCGGACATCGACGCGGGATGGATGCCCAGGCGGTCGGCCGCGGTGCGGATGGCGAACCGGCAGTGTCCCTTGATCTCCGCATCGGGTTGAAACACCGCGTTGTTGACCAGCGGCTCGATCAGCCGCTCGCGCAGCGCGGATTCATCGAGCACCTTGCGGACACCCCGCTGGTCATACTGTAGCACCCCGTGCAGCGCCCGCTGGAAATCGTCAATCTGGTTGTAGAGCACGTCTTAGACCTCCACGCCTGATCCCGGCTTCCGTCAGCCATCCCCCGGAGCCCTGCACCGGAGAGCTCCCGACTCGTTCGCCTGCAGACCGGACAAGCTGCGGGTCACCGTTGCTCCCAGTGTATTCGGACTGCCGGTCGGCTGCAATCCATTTTCACGCCGGGGAAGAGGCGGCGATCGGGAGTATGCTGAATCAACCGCCGCCTGTCCGGCATCAGACAATTCACTTGATCGGTGAACAACGCATCAACGGCCCGCATGCAGGCAAGAGTGATGGCATTAGGAAATTTTTTTCACAATGAATAGCATTTACCGTGCCGGTGAACGCCGACCCAGCACCAGCTCCGCCCTTGGCGTATCGCTCGCCGTCATTCTGGCCTGTTGCGCCTCGATGTCGGCCCACGGGCAGGAGCAAATCCCGTTTCAGCACTTGACGTTGAAGGACGGCCTATCCCAAATGTTTGTCTCGTCCGTCATTCAGGACCACGAGGGGTTCATGTGGTTTGGCACCAAGGACGGTCTCAACCGGTACGACGGCAACACGTTCAAAATTTACCGGCACCAACCGTTCGATGAATCGGCGTTGTCGGACGGTCACGTACGCTCGCTGACCGTCGATCATCTGGGCCGGATCTGGATCGGCACCACCACCGAAGCGCTCAGCCGCTACGATCCCGACCGGGATTGCTTCAGGCGTTTTCCCCTGACCGTCCCCGGGGGGGCGCGCAACCCGCCCGCCGACGTCACGGCCATCGCCGCGGATGGTGAAGGCGTGCTCTGGCTGGGCACATCAGGCGCGGGACTGATTCGCTATGAAATCCGATCCCCCCAAATTCCGCAACAATCGGCCCGGCCTGCCCGCGAAACACCGCCCGTTGTTCCGTCCGACATATCCATCACCTGGATCCGGTACGACGCCAACCGGCCGGATGGCCTGTCCAGCGACACCATCCGCTGCCTCGCCGCCGACCGCGCCAGCGGCCGACTCTGGATCGGGACCGATGCCGGGCTGGATTGCACCGATACCCGGCAATGGAAACACGGTGTCGGCCGAGCGCGGCCAGGATCCACCGATCAAGTAGCCGGGGGTCAGCCGGCGTTCTCGCACCATGGCCTGTTGCCCGCCTCGCCGAACCACTCCGTGGTCAGCGCCCTGACCATCGATGCCCACGGCACCTTGTGGGCCGGCACCGGCGCCGGGCTGTTCCACCTGGGTCCACGTGACGAACAGTTTGTCCATCACCCCTACCCTTCAACCGAGTGGCGGTCGCGAATGGGCACGATTCGCTCCCTGGCCGCATGTCCTCCGGATCCGCCGGCTCCGGCAGGGACAGTCTGGATTGGTTCGGTCGGGGGCGCGGCGATGTTCAGTGTCGCCGCGGGAACCTACGCCTTTTACCAACACGATCCCGCCAATCCAGGCAGTCTCAGCGGCAAATCCATCCAGGCCGTATTCCGGGATCGGGGTGGAGTCATCTGGCTCGGCAGCAACGGCGGGGGCATTAACTACCTGGACCCCGTGGCCATCCGCTTCCACACGCCGGACCCGGTCATCGCCGAAGCGGATGTTCCAAACCTGACGCTCCGAGGTCTGAGCGTGCGATCCATTTGCGAATCGTCCCGACAGGAACGGGCGGTATGGATCGGCGCGGACGCCGTTTACCGGCTGGATTCGACCAGCGGCGCGTGCCGGCGGATCCCGCTCCCGGGCAACGGCCTGAACCACACCGGAATCGTCTATTCCATTCTGGAGGATCGGCAGGGACGGATCTGGTTTGGAACCGGCCAGGGATTGTATTGCCTCAGTCCAGGCGCGCGCGGTGTCACGCATTACTCAACCGGCCTGGAGGCACTCGACGGTATGGCGGACAACCGCGTCTTGAAGGTGTTTCAAGACCGGGCGGACACGCTTTGGATCGTGACGGGTCGGACCCTGGGACGCCTGGATGAGACAAACAGGCGCTTTCGCCATTTCTGGTACGACCGACGGCCACCTGATCGTTTTGAACAACCCTGTTTCCCGCCGTTGTGGGAGGACACCACCGGACATCTATGGCTGGGTGCCCCGGACGGCTTGCTGCGTTTTGATCCGGCCAGGCACACGTTCCAGCGCTGGCAGCACGATCCCAGTCGTCCGCAAAGCCTCAGCTCCAACAAGATCATGTCCATCGAACCCGATCCGCTGGAGGGTGATCGCCTGCTCTGGATCGGCACGGGCGGCGGCGGCCTGAATTGCCTGGACCGCTCCAACGGCCGTTTCTTTCACCTGCTGGAACAGGACGGGCTGCCCAGCAATTATATCTACGGCATCCTTCCCGACCGGGACGGCCGGCTCTGGCTCAGCACCAACAGGGGCCTGAGCCGCTTCGATCCACGCTCGCTGTCTTTCCAGAACTTCGACGCCAGCGACGGGCTGCAGGGAGACGAGTTCAACGCCGGTGCTTATTTCCGCAGTCCTTCAGGCAAGCTGTTCTTCGGCGGTCTCAACGGATTGAGCGCTTTTGACCCCCGGGATATCCGGATTGACCCGTACGTCCCGCCCATCGTCTTCACCGGTCTCCAACTGAACAGCCACACCATAAAGCCCGGCGGGGCCACCGCTCGGCTGCCGCGCCCCGTCAACCAACTGGACGAACTCCGATTGAGCCATACCGACCGGGTCATCACGTTCGAGATCGCCGCCCTGAGTTTTGCCGCCCGCCATAAAAACACATTCGCCTACAAACTGGAAAACTTCGACCGAAATTGGATCGCGGTGGGCACCCACGGGCGGATCACCTTCACCAATCTGGATCCGGGCACTTACCGTTTGGTGGTTAAAGGGGCCAACCATGACGGGGTATGGAACGAGACCGGCAAGGCCATCCGGCTCGTCATATCCCCGCCTCTCTGGCAGACCTGGTGGGCGTACATGCTCTATGCGGCGGGTATTCTGGCCGGACTGTACGGAATCCGCCGATATGAGCTTAACCGCCTGCGTCTCAAGTTTCGCCTGAACGGCATGGAACAGGAAATGCGGCTGGCCGTGGAGATTCAACAGATGTTTGTAACTCGGGTTTCTCCCAACATCCCCGGTTATGACATCGCGCAGGCCAACCTGTCCAGCCGGCCCGTCGGCGGCGATTATTTGGACGTGTTCCCCCTTGACGACGGCGGTTGGGCCCTTTGCGTGGGCGACGTCGCCGGCAAGGGCTTGCCGGCGGCTCTCATCATGGCCAACCTTCACGCGGTCATCCGGAGCCAGGCCCGATTGGCCGGTCAGCCCAGCGATGCCCTCACCCGGGCCAACCGGATGTTGTGCGAAACCATTGAAGCCGGCCAATTCGTGACCCTCTTCTTCGGCGTACTGGATCCGTCCAACCACCGGTTGCACTTCTGCAACGCCGGGCACACGACGCCCTACCTGCTCGCCGCATCGACGGAGCCCGTCCACCTCGAATCCGGCGGTCTGGTGCTGGGCTTCCTGAAAGAAACCCACTATCAAGACGGGCTGGTCGCGTTCCCGCCGGGCGCTTTGCTGGTCATTTACTCCGACGGGATCAGCGAGGCGTTCGATCCGAAGGGTGAGGAATTCGGGCGTGACCGGCTGATCGACACCGTCAAGCGCCACCAGAACCAATCGTCCGCGCACATCGTCGAGGCGGTGCTCGCCGCCGTCCGCCGGCATCTCGACGGCCAGCCGGCCCACGACGACATGACCCTGATGGTCATCCGGCGGCCGTACGATCCAGCCGCCATCCTCGGCGATTCCATCTGATCCCGCAACGCGTGATTCCGTCGACTCGCTCGCCGCTGCTTGCATTCACGAACCCACATCCTACCACCGGTTGGGACTGTGCTAGAATCTGGCGTATCCGAACATGCAGCCGGTGATCCGAAACCATGAGCGAAACACCCGGCGACGGGCTGCGACACGAACGGATCGGTACTGACCGAATCGCCCATCGGCCGGGTTATCTGGTGGTGTACGCCCAGCGGGGCATGCCCGACTGGCGGGAGCCCGGTTTCCGCAAAACAATGGTCGTGTTTCGCGGCGCCAGTTACTTCGTCCGGTCAGCGGTGCCCCTTGACGGCGGCCGATGGCGATATCAGCTCGAAGTTTGGCCGGCCGATGGCGCCGAGATACCGCTGCGGATCATCCACTACGGCTCCGACTATGTCCAGGCGCGGGATGCCGCCGCTCACTCGCCGGCCGGTTGCGCCAGTTTGCTCGTCCTGCTGTTCTCGCCGCTCATCGGCTTCACCCCCCGCCGGATCAAGGCCCTTGTTCAAGACCGCTTCCAGTTGGACGCCCTGGCGAGCACCCGCTACTCGATTGTCCTGGAATGGGCGTTCGTGCTCAACGGCGCCTACTGGCTGGGCCGGGATCAGTTCGGAGGTTCGGCGGCGGCGGCGGTGCCCGAATGGGTGCTGGTTCTGGGCACCGTCGGGCTGGCGCTCCTGCCCGACTTGCTGGTGCGGACGCTGCATTGGTGGCAGGGCAAGCCGCACCCTCACGGTCTCTACGAATGGATCCGGCCGGATCGTCCCGGCGGCGAGTCCTGCCCCGACGACGGACGGCCGATCCCGGCTGCGCCGGAACACCCCGCAGCCGATTTCCATGCCCAAAGTCCGGAACCAATCCCATCCCCAGACGCGCCGACAGCCGGCGCGCACAGTGTGGCCCCGGTCACATCAACATCGGAAGTGGCCGATCCGGTGGCGATGTTTGGCGGCGACCGCCTGTACACCGAACCGGAAGGCCTGCTCGTGGTCGCCCGCCATCCGATGTCCGAATGGCGGAAGAAGGATCATCGGAAAACGCTGATCCTCGTGGGAGACTCACGCTACTATGTCTCCCAGACCGGCCGCGACGACCAAGGTCGCTTCACTTATTCTCTGCGGCCCTGGCGGGACGACGATCCCGACATACCCGGCCACCAGTGCCACTACACCGCCGAGTTCGTCCGCGAGCGCAATGAGTGGATCCGCCGGGGGCGTCGCAACGTGGTCTGTTCCTTCTTCGTCTGGCTGGCCGCGCCGGTTCTCGGTTGGCTGCCGTCCCCGCTACAGGCACGAATCGAGGACCTGTTCGGCCTGGACGCCCGCGCCGCCGTCCGTTATTCGCTGCTGCTCCAAGCCGGACTGCTCGTGGTGCTGTTCATCCGGGGCGTGCTCGGCCTGGCCGGGCGGGGCCGCTCCATCGCCACCCCTGCGGGGATCAGCCTCGAATGGTTGCTTTTCATCGTCCTGGCGGCGGACGCCGTGCTCCGGATGATCCCGCTGCTGGAGGGGCGCCCCGACCCGCCCGGATTGTTCCAGTGGCTCTGGCGCCGCCGTCGACGTTGAATCCCGCCGGTGCGGCCGGCCTCAGTGAGCGGCGGCCGCCGGCGGGCGATAGCCATCGCTCAGGGTGAGCATGAAGGCCACGATGTCGTCGATCTCCGCGGCGGTGAGTTTCAGATTACCCAGCTCTTCGCGGTTCACCGTCTCCGGCACTTCCGGCGCCGGCCACGGCCCTACGTCCCGGGTGCTGTAGAACATCACCACCTGCCACAGGTTCTTGAACACGCCGTTGTGCATGTACGGCGGGGTGTGGGCGATGTTGCGCAGCGTGGGCACCCGGAACTTGCCGTTCTCCGATGCCTTCTTCACCACCGCCCCCAAGCCGAGGTCCACCCACCGCGGCCCGTCCGGATTGAGCTCACGCGGCAGGTAGTAAAACGGATTTCCCGGATTCTTGGGCACGCCCAGGTTGTCGTAGGTGAAGTCCGTGAACAGGGGCGGCGTCCCGTCGACGCCCGGCTGGCTGGGGTGGCAGGCGGCGCAGTTGCCCTTCTTCGGGTCTTCGAAGAGCGCCAGCCCGCGCTGTTCAGCCGGGGAGAGCGCCACCAGCTTCTTGAGGTAGAAGTCATACTTGGAGCTGAACGCGTTGACTTCCGGAGACATCTCGTAGGCGGCGATGGCTTCCGCGGCCAGGTGATAGGCGCGGTCCACCACCTTCAGCGCATCGGCGCCGAACACTTCCAGGAACAGCGGGGCGTAGGCCGCCTGGCGGATTTTCACCACCACCGCCGCGGCGTCGGGATTGGCCATTTCCAGCCGGTTCAGGAATGGTCCCTTGGCCTGTTCCACCAGGTTGTCGGCGCGGCCGTCCCAGAAATTGCCCCCGACGTAAGTCCCCTCCTTCTCATCAAAACGCAGGGGCGGACTGAAGCCGGCGTAGGCTGCCGACAGGTCGTTGCGGCCGCCGAACCGGTCGCGGTGTACGCCTCGAGAGACGGGCAGGTTGACTTCCGTGTTCGAAAATCCCTGGTTCGGCGAATGGCACTCGGCGCAGGCCTGCCCGGGCGGAGTGGACAAGTCGGCGTCGAAAAAGATCGCCTTGCCCAATCGCTGCTTCGGGGTCAGCTTCACTTCGGCGGCCGACAGCGACATGAAGCAGGCACACACAAGTCCCCACGATAGAAGGTTCTTTTTCATTGCGAGACGCATTGCCTGGTCTCCTGCTGTCACATGATTTGATAGCTGATTGTATCGCATCGTGCTCTTTGTTGGCGATGATTTCATGCCCGTCCGATCATCCCAATGCCGCGAGCGTTCGGTTCCGTGACGGAATGCCGTCCTTGTAAGTGAGCGCCATGACAGGGCGCCACTCAGACAAGGAGGCTGCCATGAAACGACTGTTGATTCTCACCCTGTTTCTGCCGCTGAGCGCCGCCTGCATCGTCAAGGAGACCCGGCATGTCCTGTACCTGGACCCCGACGGCCGCATCGCGTGGACCGTTTTGGAGACCGGCATCCACTCCGACGTCCAGACCACCCCGGATCGGGCTCGGGAGGAAGCGGAATTCATCCTCCAGGCCCAGGCCGGCGACCACGACATCCTCCGCGCCCTGACCGCCCTCGGGCCCGAGTGGCAGGATGGACGGGTGATGCGCGACCAAAGGCCTTTCGCCGTCTGGAGTGAAGCCCGCTACGGCTCTGCAGCGGACCTGGCCCAGCGGATGCTGGACCGCCTCCAGGTGCCCGGCCGGGCGGTTTGCTGGCGGTCCGGCGACGAGACGCATTTCGAACTGGTGTGTTATCCGGAGCAGGCCCCGGACGGCGACATCGAGGCGGCCAAAGTTTTGTATCCCCTGTTGGAGGGCCTGGACGCCTACCGGCTGGTGTTGACCCGCGGCCGGTTCACCAGCGCCGAGGGCTTCCGGATCGAAGACGACGGGCGCGTGGCTTCCCTGATTGAACCCGACGAGCAAGCCGTGAAAGCCGCCGGCGGCGCGGTGGTCCTCCGGTTGACCTGGCAGGATGAGCCGTGACCGGTTCCATGCAGCGACGAACGCGGTGCCCGGCGCCCGGATGGCGCCGGGCACCTTCTTCGCCCGGCCAAATCATGGTAGACTGGCGGCATATTCCAACTTTCCGGGACGCGGCACCATGGACGAGCGGCTCACCCGAATCCTGGAGGACGCACGGGCCGGATCCGCCGAGGCCCTCGACGCGCTGTTCCAGCAAGCCGCGGGGCGGCTCCTGGCAGTGATCCGGCTGCGCATGGGGCCGCAACTGCGGGGACGTTTGGAATCGCGCGACATCCTCCAATCCACCTTGCTCAAGGCCTTCGAGCGGCTCGATCAACTCCAGGGCGGGAACAGCCAGTCGCTGATGGGCTGGCTGGTGCGCATCGCCGAGAACGAGATCCGCGACCAGGACGATTTTCACGGGCGCCGCTGCCGTGACGCCGCCAAGGACGCCGGCCTTGACGAGAACGTCGCGGCCGGCCTCGTCGCACAGCTTCGTTCCCAGGTCAGCCGGCTCATCCAGGACGAGGAGGCGGTCCGGCTGGAACAGGCGTTGGAGGCGATTGAACCGCATTACCGGGAGATCATCCTGTTGCGCAAGTACGAGGAGCTGGGCTTCGAGACGATTGGCGCGCGCCTGGGGAAGAGCCCCGACGCCTGCCGGATGCTCATGGCCCGGGCCCTGGCCGCCCTGACCGTCAAGCTCAAGGAGCTGTCGTGAGCCCCGAGGTCGAAGTTCTGCTCGCCCGCTATATCGAATCGCGTCTCGCCGGCGGCGCGCCGGCCGATCCGGAGCGTCTCTGCGCCGACCGGCCGGACCTCCTGCCCGATCTGCGGGAGTGTATCCGGTTGTTTGAGCGTGCCGACCGGACGCTATCCGCCGCCGGCGGATCCGATGACCGGATAGTCTCGGCGCGGACGGAGGCGCTTCCGGCCTTCGAAGGATTCCGGGTGATGGAACACCTGGGCCGGGGCGGCGGCGGCGACGTGTACAAGGCCGAAGAGCTGACCCTGGGGCGGATCGTCGCCGTGAAGATCCTCCGACCTGACAGCCCGCTGCGCGACACGGCCGAGGACTTCCTCCGTGAAGCCCGGTCGCTGGCCCTGTTCGAGGATTCGCGCATTGTCCGGCTGCTCGAGCTGCGCGACCGCCACGTCCCGCCTCTTCTGGTCATGGAGTACGTGGACGGCTTCGAGCTCGACGTGACCGGACCGTCCCTGGAATTCGCCCAGCGGGCCAGGATCATGGCCGAAATCGCCGAGGCGGTCCACCGGGCCCACCAACTGGGGATCGAGCACCGGGATCTCAAGCCGGCCAACATCCTGCTGGACGCCCGGTTGCAACCCAAGATCCTGGACTTCGGCCTCAGCCGGGCCGCCGGCTCCCCGGGCCGTGGCCGCGGCACGCCCGGTTACATGGCGCCGGAACAACTGGAAGCGGGCCGCGCCATCGACGCTCGGGCCGACGTGTACGCCCTGGGCGTGGTGTTCTACGAGCTGCTGTGCGGGAGCCGGCCGTACCGGGGCGACGATGTCGACATCCTTGTCGCCATCCGGGCCGGCGAGCCGCGGCTGCCGGTGGAGATCGATCCGGCGGTGCCCGAGCCGCTCCAGGCCATCGCCCTCAAGGCCATGGAGCGGGAACCCGGCGATCGGTACCCTTCCGCTCAGGAGTTGGCTGCCGATCTCCGCCGGTTCCTGGACGGGCGCCCGGTGCTGGCCCGGCCGACGCTGTACCAGTCCGCCCTGGGGCGCCGCCTGCGGCCGCACTTGGAGCAGATCCAGGAATGGCTCCGCATCCGGCTGATTTATCCTCACGAGGCCGACGACCTGTTGGCCGCATACCGCCGGCTGGAACAGCGCGAGGACGATTGGATCGTTCACAGCCGGGTCCTGTCGTATTCCCAGATTGCCCTCTACCTCGGCGCCTTCCTGATGGTCTGCGGCAGCCTGCTCTACTTCAACGCCTATCTCCTCAAGGCCGTGGCCGGACTGGCGCGACCCATCCTGGTGCTGGGCCTGCCTTTCGTCGGGCTGAACGTGTGGGCCACCATGCTGTTCCGGCGGGAGCGCAAGGCGGTCGCCGTGGCGTTCTACCTAGCGGCGGCGGTGCTGCTGCCCATGTTCCTCATCATCTTCTTCCGGGAAGCGGACTGGTGGCCGGTGTCCGGCCAGCCCGCCGACCATTTCTTTGGCGACAGCGGCATCGCCAACCGACAGCTGCAGGTGGCGGCCCTGCTGGCGGGAGCCTGGGCGTTCGCGCTGGCGCGGCGGACCCGCACGGTCGCCCTGTCGGCGGTGTGCGTCGCCTTCACGGTGCTGTTCCATCTCAGCCTGCTGGCCGACTTCGGCCTGCGCCGCTGGTTGGAGGATGGGACCTGGGACCGTCTGGCGCTGCATCTGGCGCCCCTGGTGGGAGCCGTCGCCCTCGCCGGCTGGCTGTTCGAAAGGCACGGCCAGCCCTGGTTCGCCCGCACCGCCCACTACACCGGAGCCGGCCTGTTCGTCGTCACCATCGAGCTGCTGGCGCTTGACGGCAGGATGTTCCACTACCTCGGCGTCTCCCTGATCCCGCTACAGCCGGCGGGAGTGCAAGACCCCCTCCTCATGGATACCCTGGTGGCCCTGAGCCTGAACGGCGTCGCCATCTATTGCACCGCCTGGCTCCTGGAACGCTTCGGCCTGCCGCTCCTGCGCGGCCCCGCCCGCTTACTGTTCGCCATCGCCCCCTTCACCACCCTCGAACCGCTCGCCTGGCTCTGCAAGACGGGCGAATACTCGGCCCGGTTTCACTGGCTGTTCCTCGCCTTGGCCCTGCTCACCGTGTTCCTGAGCCGCTTCCGGCAGCGCAAGAGCTTTTACTACGCGGGCCTGAGCAACACCGCCGCCGCCTTGCTGCTGGTCACGGACCGGTACGACTGGTACGACCGGCCCGTGTGGGCCATGGTTATCGTGGGCATGTCACTACTGGTGCTGGTGCTGGGTTTCGGGCTGGACACCGGCGAACGTCGGCGGCGGCCGGCGATGCGGGAATGACCGGATCTTCCCGCCTGCGGCCCAAGCCGCCGGGAAGCCGGCTGAATCAGATCACCAAGGCCGTCGCGGCCACTAGCCCCGCCAGGGCGTTCACCGCAACCGCCGCCAGCGAGAGCGGCCGGCGCAGAAGCCGCCACAGGAAACCGAAGGGAAAAATCCAGAGCCAGCCCGTGAGCCAGGGAAATTCGCGCGACATCCGCTGGCGCACCAGGGCGTAGAACAACAGGTCGCATCCCCCGGTGACCCAGACGACCAGAAAGGCCACCACCGGGCGCCAGCCGAACACCACCGCGGCCAGCAGGCCGATGGGAATGAAGATGCCGTGCTGGATGACCCGGTAGGCCGCAGTGGCCTGCTGAAACCAGGGGTGGAGCGGTTGGGCGGCGCCGTCCTCCAGGTAGGTCAGCTCGCGGGCGTCCCGGATCCGGTTGACCCGGTACCCCCAGCGTAGCACCCACTTGTACCCCAGGGCGTCGAACGCGGTGAACAGCAGCACGAGGTCCAGCGCGGCCAGCCACCGAGGAGGCGGTCCCGGCCAGCCCAGGAGCAGAATGAGCAGCCCCGTCGCCGCCAGGAAGGCGATCACGGCGAAGTCCGCCCGCCACAGCGCGCGATAGTCACTCCACGTGGGCATCGGGCAGTCTCCCCGCCTCAGGCGTCGGCGTCCGGAGTTGGAAATGGCGCAGGTTCCCGTCGTAATCCCCCACGTAGAGATCCACCCCGCCGTCGGCGCCGGCCTCCGCCCACGGCGAGGCGAATCCCTTGACCCGCACCTGATCAGGCATGGCGGCTTCCTTAAAGCCGCCGGTGGCTTCCTGACCGGCGGGAGCGACAAAGCGACGGATCCGGCCGTCCTGCTGACCCACGAACAACCAGACGGCGTCCGGGAAGCGCACGAAAGACGGCGCCGCGTTGCCGCCGACGCGGATTTCACTCAGCCCCTCCGGTACGGCTTCCCATGGCGGTCCGCCCCGGGGCGACTGGGAGCGGTACACCGTCAGGCGGCCGTCAGCGGCGCCGATCACGAGTTCATCGCCGCCGTCCCCGTCAAGATCGAACAGGCACGGCGCGCTGTGGCCGCGCACCCGAACGCCGGCGGTGAACGCCGGCCAGGTCACCCAGCGGACGGTTTTCGCGGTTCCGGCATTCCGCCAGGCGGCTACGTCGCCGTTCCCCTGGCCCACGAGCATGACTTCCTTCCCCTCCCATTCGGTCAGCACGGCCCGGGCGAATCCGTTCACTTTGACCCCGAGAAAATACGAGGCCCATTCCTGCCAGGCCGGCTGGCCGGCCTCTGTCCGCGCCTCGTACGCGCGCACGTCACCGTCCATGTTGCCCACCACGAGCCGGGGACGGCCGCCCACGCGGCTAAGCGTCGGCGCGCACACCGGGCCCGGGAGCAGCCGGTTCTGGAACAGGTGTCGGTTGCGCGTCCACGCCCAGGCACCCGGCGCCTGCTGCTCAAAGTACTGGATGCCGCCGTCGCCATCCGCCAGCAGGAGATCCAGCCGGTCAGGTCGGCGCAACGACACGAACAGCGGCGCGTAGAAATCGCGGCGCGGATGCGTGACGACGAATGGCTGCACCGCCAGGCCGCGGGCGCCCCGCTTGATCTGGAAGTACGCGATCTTCCCCATGGATGAACCCACGGCCAGCAGCACCGCCTGCTCCAGCCGGAACGCCCCCGGGGTGGCGTACATGCCGAACGAGCGCCGGAGCGCCAGCGGCAGCGCGTCCGGGACGAGGCGCCCCTGGCCGTCGTTACGCAGCATGGTCAAATGGCCCGTCGAGTTGCCGACGATCAGGTCGCACCGCCCGTCGAAGTTATAGTCCACCGCCGCCGGCGCCGCGTCATCGCCCACATCGATGAGCGGTTCGGGCCGGCGCTCCCAGCGGGGCTCCGCCAGGGTGCCGGCGTTGGCATAGACCAGCACCTGGCCGGAACGCGACGAAAAGCCCCCGGTGCCCACAATCAATTCGGCGGTGCCGTCGCCGTCGAGATCGCCCAGTGTCGGCGCCGCGAACGCCCCTTCCCCCACGCCGGCGAAATAGCCCGGGTCCGCCTGCCAGGCGATGCCGTCGGTGCTCCGGAACAGTGTCAGGCGGCCATCCTTGCCGCCGGCGACAAGGTCGGCCCGGGTGTCGCCGTCCATGTCGGCGCACGCCAGCTTCAGAAAGGGCAGCACCGGCAGGCCGCACGGATTGAACGTGGCGACGGTGCACTCGCGCCACTCGGCTGGCTCATCCGGTCGTCCCGCTGGAGCGGGAAGCGGGCTGGCCCGGCCGGCGTCGGCCGCTTGCGCCGGCGCATTCAAAATTGAACAGACAGGTGAAACGAGCGGTCCAGTCGAAACGGCCAAACCGGCCAACAGCCCAACGAGACCGATTCGGCAGCGGGTCCGTCGCACAACCACTGAACAACCTGAAAAAAAGCGCGGGGCAGGATGCGCCCCCTGCCCCGCGGGAATTGTTACTGAACGACGATTTCGAAGTGGACGCGCCGGTTGGCGTTGCACTCGGGCGAATTCACGTTGGATGCCGTCGGCTTCTCCGGCATCGCCAGCCGCGTTTCGCCATAGGAAATCGTGGTCATGCGCGACTCGTCGATGCCACCCTCGCGGACCAGGAATTCCCTGACGGCCTGAGCGCGCCGTTCGCCCAAACGCATATTGTATTGGTTTGATCCGTGCGCGCAGGTGTGGCCTTCCACGGTTACCTTGATGCCCGGATTTTCCTTCAACGTGGCGATATTGCGGAACAGGATCGCCTTGGCCTCGTCGGTGAGCGTCGCCTTGTCAAAGGCGAAATGCACGTCTTCGAGTACGATTGGCTTCGGTGCCGGCGGCGGCGGCGGCGGAGGAGGCGGCGGCGGTTCCGGTTTCGGCTCCGGCTTCGGTGCCGGCGGCGGCGGCGGTGGCGGCGGCGGCGGTGGGGGCGGCGGTTCCGGTCTCGGCTGCTCCACTACCGGTGCCGGCGGCGGCGGTGGCGGCGGCGGCGGCACGGGCTTCTCGCCGATGGCGATGGCCAGGCCGGCCTGGGCCGCCAGGTTGTGCCGGGTCTCCTCGAACGACACGAGGTCCCGGAAGTCAAACCGGAGCGCCACCCGGTCGCTCATCCAATACTTCGCCCCGAAACCGAAGTTGGTGAGGAATTTGTTCAGGGTGTCTCCGCGATCGGGGGCGTAGCGCGCCCCGCCCAAGCCCACCACGAAGAACGGATTGAACCGGGATTCGGGGAACAGGTAGATGAGCCCGTCCACATGGTAGAACATGTTGTTGGTGCTCATGGCCGGGATGCCGAACGTCACCTCTTCGAGAGGGTACAGGCTCGTGTCATCCACACCCGGGAACGAGAAGTCGGCGCCGCCTTCAAGGCCAAAACGCTGATTGATGTTGTAGCCGACCCGGAAGCCGAACAACAGGGTGTCTTTCAGGTTAAGGTCGCCGTCGTAGAAGATGCCGCCGATGTACGGTGACATCTCCACGCGCTTGTCCTTTACCTGGGCGGACACGGTGAGGGTGAGCGCCAAAATGGCCAGCACCCAGCCGATCCAACGCATGCGTCTCATTGTTCCTCCAGATAGTAAGGTGAATAATGGAATAACAAAAAGTGATTGGCTTACATTCTTCAATTGATGCCCGCACAACGGACTTTGTTTCAGAAAAACGCCACTAGTTGCCGGAACGTACTGTTATCATAACATATCTCTATGGTGGCCAGGTAGCTTCCGTCAGCGCTGGAGCCATGGACACGCCGCGCGTCAGGCCGGATGACGGCTCAACAGCCGGTCCAGGTAGCGCGACCGGAGCTGGCTCCGCGCCATTGCCCGCTGCAACGGCGGCAGTCGCAGGACCGCCCCCAGGATGGCCGCCATGGCCCGGTGGCTGAACAGCGCCTGCTGGTCGAAAATCAGGTTCTGCAGTTTGCCCCGCTCGACGGCCATCGCCACCACCCGATGGATCCCGTCCACCGGGGTGATCACCCGCTCCGGCCGCGACACCAGGCGGATGGCTCCGCCGGCGCAATTCGGCACACAGACACCGCACCCCAGGCAGCGGGCCTCGTCCACGCGGGCCCGGCGACGCGGACCGGCGGGTTCGCCCGACGCCACCAGGGCCATGGCCGCCACCGGACAGGCGTCCACGCAGCGCCCGCAGCCGGTGCAGCGGGCGGCGTCCACCGCCGGCAGAAAGTTGGTCGTGTGCACCGGCCGCAGCAACGCGAAGCGGCGCGCGGCGATCATCGCCTCACAGCAGCAGCCGCAACAGTTGCAGATGAAACTCACCCGCTCCATCGCGTTTTCCCCGAACTGCACCAGGTTCCGCTCACGGGCCTGTTCCAGCAGGGCCAGGCACTCCGACACCGTGACCGGCCGGGTGACCCCGCGGCGATTCAGCGACGCGGCCGGGTTGTTGAACGTCATGCAGATGTCCTGGGGCGCATCGCAGGCCCGGCCCAGGTGCTCCATCTTGTGCCGGCAATAACAGCGCCCGATGCCGATGGCCGAGGCGGTGCGGACGACGTGGGCCGCCCGCTCGTAGTCCAGCACATGCAGGGCGTTCTCCGCCGACAGGGCGCCTTCGTGCACGAACACCCGACCCAGCTGCGTCTCGCCGTCGCAAAACAGCGCGCGGATGAACGCCTCCTCCACGTTGAGGTACTGGTAGAACAACTCCGCCAGCAGCTTCTGATCCAGGTCGGGCCGCACCCGCATCAGGGAGAATTCGAAAAAGCCGGCCATGGGCGGCGGCAGGACGTAATGGCTTTCCCCGTCGTGATCCACGTCGAGGAGAAGGCTGCGGTCGGCCAGCTCTTCCAGTATCCGCCGGGCATCCGCCTCGGAGACGCGCCAGGCGCGCGCGGCCCGTCGGGCCGTGAACGGCCGCAGCGGCAGCCGGGCCACCAGCTCCGCCTCCCGCGGGGTGAAGAGCAACGCCAGAATCCGGAACAGAAGGTCCCCGGGCGGCGCGCCCTGGGGGAATCGGTTGAGCCGATCAGTCAGTCGGTGGTAGGCATCACGCGCGGTTGAATGGGCCATGACGGTGTACTCCCGGCTTCATGAGACTTTGGGAGCGCCGCAATCCGAAACGCCGCTCAAGTTCGCATCGATCGCCGCAGCCGGTTGCGCACCTTGGTCCAGGACGGAGTGATCAGGAAGCTGTCCGGCATGTTGTCCACCATGCGGACGAACTTGGGCCACGGCACGGTGAAGGTCAGCTCCCCGGCCCCCACGCACGGCCGCGCGGACACGTCAAACATGCCCAGCACCGCCCGGGGGCGGGACGACTGCGTCTCCCGAAGAGGGTAGTCCACGATGGACGCGCAGCCGGCGCCAAACGGCGCGATCACGCCGTTGGGCTCGGCTTCGTCGAAGTTGGCCAGGGTGAACAATCCGGCCAGCGCGTCGGGCGGGGCGAAGAAGATCACCGCCACCGGCGCGTCATCCGCCGCCAGCCGGTCCCACCGCCGGAACACGATGTATTGGCCGGGCGCGGTGAACGGCGGCTGGTGTTTCAGGTGTTCCTTCACCAGCGCCGGCGTCTTCTTGTACCGCTCGCCTTCCAGTTTGCCGGGTATGCCGCAGGAAAGAAAATACTCGAAACCGGGCACCAGTTCCCCGCCGAAGCCGAGGTAGCGTCGCCCGCCGCTGCAGCCGAGCACCGTCGGGTCGAGTCGGAGGGAGTGGCCGCGGCGGGCGCGGCTCAGGTCGGCGATCAGGCAGCGATGCCCCTTGGGCGGCGCCGGTGGCGCGCCCAGGTCGGGATCGTCGGTGTAAAAGAAGCCCAGGGGCAGCTCGACGCCGGGAAAGAATTTGGCCCAGAGGCCGGAAAAACGATCACGCAGGTCGGCATCCATGACGACGTCACCTCTCGGTCGGGGATTGTATTGACTGTTCCATTATATCAAGACCGGTCGTGAGGCGGCAGATCTCGGGAACGCCGACATCCCGTCAGCGCCCGTTCGCCGGAGTCGAAGGTTTCAAGATGAAGTACCGGCCCTCCAGCAGGTGGTTGGGGAAGATCTCCTCCTGGAAGAGCACGTTGATGAGCCGCCGGCTGCGCAGGGTGTTGGCCCAGTCCAGGGGGGAGCAGCCGGATTTGTCCACCCGGCGGATGTCGGCGCCGCGTTTCACCAGCAGGTCGATGAGCTCCCACCGCCGCTCGAACACCGGCTGGCCCTTGTCATCAGCAATGGCGTGATGGAGGGGCGTCCGGCCCGTCGCGTCGGCCCGGTTTGGGTCGGCGTCGAAATTCAGGAACAGCGCCGCCACATTCTCCCAATCGCGAATGCACGCCCAAGCCAGGGGCGTGCGCCCCTCGGCGTCGGCTGCATCGACGTCGGCGCCCGCCAGCAACAGGGCGACCATCACTTCCTGTTTGCCCCGGTGCGGCTCGGAATCCTCCCGCTGGCGCAGGAGGTAGTCCAGCATCAGGGGCGCAGTGTCCGACTGTGGCGGGCGCGCGCCGGCGGCGGCGAGCTCCCGGATGACGGCCACGTGGTCGCGCGAGGCCGCGTAGTGCCAGGCGGTATGCCCCGTCGGATCGCTCCGGGATGGGTCGGCCCCGGCGGCCAGCAACGCCAGCGTCGCCCCCACAAACCCGTTTTCGGCAGCGGCCATGAGTGCCGTCCGTCCGTCTTTGTCCGGCAGGTTCGGATCCGCACCGAAGCCGAGGAGGAGGCGCAGCCGGGGCACAGCGCCCCACAGCACCGCGTTATGGAGCAGCGGCCGGCTTCCCTCCGCATGGTCCGGCGCGGTCAGCTCCTCTAGCGGCGGCTTTCGCCGGCCGTCCCGGATCAGCAGCTCCACCGTTTCCGCCCGGCCCGACCGCAGGGCCAGGAACAGCGCGGTGACATCGCCGGGTACGTCTCTGGGTCTCAGGCCGTTCTCCTCCTCGACGAAAAACCGGGAATCAAAGGATCGCATGCCTCCGGTTTCCAACTCATCCAGGGATTGACCGTTCACGTAGACGGTCCGGGTGTCCGCCGCCGCCCCGTGATCCAGCAGGAGACGCACCACCGCCGGCCCCTTGTCGGCCGCCAGATGAAGCGGCGTCAGCCCGATGGGGTAAGGCCGCCGCGCATTCACCCCGGCCTGCAGCAGCAATTCCACCGCCGGCCCATCATCGCGCCAGATGGCCGCGGCCAGGGCCGCCCGGCCGAAGTCATTCAGCACTTGCCGGAACGCCTCATCGGGATCAAACCCTTCTTCTCTCGGCACGTCGACTTTTTCTTCTCGTTGAGCCGCCAGGGCCGCCGGCGTTCCGGACTTCCGCCGCCTTTCGGCCGCCTGCGCGGCCAGGATTTCGGTCACCCGTTGTCGGGCCGTCGCCTGAGCCGCCAGGACCATCCGCAGGATCTCATGCTCCCCGTACCGGGCGGCTTCGAGCATGAGGTCTTCCGCGAACCGCCCCAGCCGGCACAGGTGATGGGCGCGAATGGCCGCTGCCACCGGCGCCGCCTCGCCCACGCGGACGCTGTCCAGCAGGTACTGTTCCGGGTCGAAGGGAAGCCGATTGTCCGCCCCGTCTTTTTTTTGCCCTCCAACTTCTTCTGCATACTCAGTCCCGGCATCGGCTGGGGCATAGTATTCCGGATACGGACCGCTGTCTTCCTCGCACCAATCATACAGGTCGTCCCCGACTGGCTCCGTCCCGGGGCTGATCTCCGGCACGTGGGCATACTGGACCCGACAGATGCGCCGGGCCATTTCCCGATGCCCCGCCCGCGCGGCAATCGCCGGGGCGATCCCCCCCGTCCTGGCCAGCCGTGGATCGGCGCCGGCGTCGAGCAAGGCTTGCACCACATCCGCGTTGCCCCGGGCGGCGGCCTCCATGAGCGGCGTCCGGAAGCCGTCTTCCGGGCCGGCGTCGGGTTTGGCGCCGCGGCCGAGCAGCAGCCGGGCGATTTCCCAGTTGGCGGTGTAACAGGCCGTCCACAGTGGTGGGGTCTGGCCGCCGTCGGGGGAGGCGCCGGCGTCGAGGAGCGCCGCCGCCGCCGGCACGTTGCCCTCCGCGGCAGCGAAGTTCAGCGCGCGGTTTCCGCCATCGCCGCCTTCATCTTCCAACCGGGCGCCGGCAGCCGCCAGGGCCGCGACCGCCTCCGGGCCACCCTGGGCGGCGGCGATCATGAGCGGCGTCTGTCCCGCCTCGTTGCGGGCGTTGGGATCCGCGCCTGCCGCCACGAGGAGTTCGATCACCCGGCGAACTTCCGGATCCGGCGGAAGCCGGTCTAACGACGGGTGGTCGTCCGGCACATCGCCCCAGATGGCGATCTTTTTCCAACAAGCGGGATGGATCACGGCGGCCGTTAGGACAGTCCAGCTGCTGGATGTCTCGTTGGTGTCGAAGCCGGCCTTGAGCAGCACCTCCAGAACCTCGACCATTCGGAGCGCCGCCGCCTCGGCCAGCGGCGGTCGGGAGAAGCTGCCGCTGCCGATATCGGGCTGCACCCCGACCCGGAGCAGGGACCGGACCACGTCCGTCCGTCCGTCTTTGATGGCCTGATACAACAGCCGGCGGGCGAAGTGGGCGCCGGCACCGCGATCGTCATCCGTCACCGCCTGGAACATTGTTTCCGTGCAAGCCGGTGCGACCGCGTCCATCAGCTCCGGATCGCCGCTGGCGGCGGCGACCAGCGCCGCACAGCTGTTGTCGTGGTCCGAAACCAGATAGGGATTGGCTCCGGCCGCCACCAGCACCCCGGCCACGTCCGGTCGACTGGACTGCACGGCCGCCAGCAGGGGCGTCACGTCGCGGAACGCTCGGCCGTTGACATCAGCCTTGGCGGCCAGCAGCGCCCGAACGACGCCCACGCTGCCGGTCTCGGCTGCCGTCACCAGGGGCGTCTCCCCCCAGTTGTTGGCGGCGTTCGGATCGGCCCCGTGGGCCAACAGGATGGTGGCCGCCGCGTGGTGGCCGCCGCGTGCGGCCCGGTGCAGCGGACGGTACCCCTGAAAATCGCGGGTGTTGGGATCGGCCCCGGCCGCCAGGAGGTTCTGCACCACCACGGCGTCGCCGCCTTCGGCCGCGTCCAGCATCTCCCGACAGCCCCACGGCGGATTGGGCGGGGTCGGCCACGTGGCCTGCTGTCGCTTCAGCGCCGCGAGCGCCACCCGGACGGTGGCGGGCTGGCCGTGGCGTGCCGCCCGCGCCAGCAGCGTCTCGTCGTGGAGACCTTTGGTCCCCAGGAGCTCCTGGTCGGACACAGCGGCCAGCATGGCCGCGTCGCCCGTGGCGGCCGCAAGGAACATGCGGGCCTTCGCGTCCAGTCCGTCGGCGGGCACGCCCGCGGCCAGCAGCGCCGCGGCGAACTCCATCCGGTCATGCAGGATGGCCGGCCCGAGGAGCGCGCCCGCCGCGAGTGGGTCGCGCCGGAGCACCGCCGCCTCCAGCTCGGGGCCGGCGGAGCTGCGGTTTTGCCAGGCCCGTTCCAGGTCGGTCACCTTGCCGCCAGGCGCGATGGGATCGGCGCCGGCTGCCAACAACAGTCGTGTGGCAGGCAGCTGCTTAACGTCGCTGGACAGCGTGTAGCCGAGCGCGGTCTGCCCGTGCTTGTCCCGCCGGGCCAGCACGGCCGGGTCCGGTTTCTCCAGCAGCGTCGCCAGGGCTTCGACCCGATTCCACCGCGCCGCCTCCATCAGCGGCGTCAGGCCGTCTGCGTCGCATCCTCCCGGATCGGCTCCACGCGCGAGGAGCAGGCGGATGGTTGCGGCACAGTTCTCCTCTCTGAGGGCCGAGAAGAGGGCGCTCCGGCCGACGCCACGGATGTCGGCGCCTCCGTCCAGCAGCAGCGTGACCACTTCGGGTTTCCCGGCATTGGCCGCGCGATCCAGGGGCGTGGCCCCCTGTTTCTCAGGAGCGTTGGGGTCGGCGCCCCGCGCCAGCAACAACCGGACGATGGCGGCCTGGCCGTAAACAGCCGCCTGGTGCAGCGGCCGCTTGCCGGTCAGGTCGAGCGGCTGGTCCGGCCCCCAGCCGGCGTCAAGATACGCCGCGACCCGATCCGTATCGCCCTTCCGGATGGCCTCCTCCAGGCCATCGCCCTCGAACCGGCGGTGGCCGGTTTCCACCACCGCCAGCGCCTGAAGGCGCCGCTCATCGAGCGGCCGGATCCGGGGCTCCCCGCCGCTCCCCATCAGGGGCGCCACGCCCACAGCCCATAACAGGATGGACATCCAAACGGATATGTTCCCCATTACCCACCGCTCCCCAAACAAATATTGCCGATCGTTTTAAAACTACAGATTGGTGCAAACGTATCGAATCGGGACCCCGGTGTCAAGAGAATCACAGGCGACGCCCCAGGTTCTTGCTGCGGCCCGGGTGACGATCGCGCGCCGTCTGTTTCGGCTCTGTTTGATGGATGACTCGAAAAGCTAAACCGGCCGAACCTGCACGTGCGGCGGATGAATGAGACGGTGGCCAGCGCCCGGCGGGCGCGTGCAGCCGGGCGCGGCTGACTTCTCTCC
>CALAMB010000354.1 GCA_937925645.1 uncultured Acidobacteriota bacterium | reverse complement strand
GCAGCCCAGACCCACGCCAGGCCCTCGTAAGCCGGCGCGTAGTTCGGGTCCTTGGTCAGCGCCAGGTCGAAATACTGCTGGGCGGTGTCGATATCGTTCTTCGTCAGTTTTTTCCAGTGGTAGGATCCTTTGAGGTAGGCTTCGTACGCTTCCGGGTTGACGGCCCGGACGTTGGCCAGGCGCGCCTGCTCGGCGGGCAGCAGCTTCAGTACCAGCGCGCCGGCCACTTTCTTCGCCACGTCGCTCTGCAGCGACAGGATCCCCGCCATTTCCCGCTCGAACGCGTCCGCCCACAGCTGCGCCTGGTCCCCCACCCGGATCAGCTCAGCCGTCACCCGGATTCGTGCTCCTTCCCGCTGCGCGCTTCCTTCCAAGATATAATCGACGCCCAGTTCCTCTCCGATCTGGTCGATGCTTTTGTCACTTTTCTTGTAGCGCATGACCGAGGTGCGGGCAATCACGCTCAAACCCGCGGGGTGCAGCCGCCCCAGCTGGTTGATCAGCTCCTGGGTCAGACCGTCGGAGAGGTACTCCTGCTCCGGATCGCCGCTCAGGTTCGCCAGCGGCAGCACCGCCAGCCGGACCGTCCGCTCCGATGCCGGAAACGGTCCCCAGCCGCTCCGCCACGCGACGATCCCCGCCATCGCCAGCAGGATCACCAGCGCCGCCGCGGCAACCGGCCACCGCCGCCACCCCGGCTGCGCCGCCCGCGGCGCCTTGTAGCTCACCGGCGCCGTGGGCGCCTCCAGCCCCAGGCACGCCGCCAGCGCGTCGGCCAGCTCCCACGCCGCCGCCGGCCGCGCCGCCGGGTCCTTGGACAGGCACTTCGCCACCACCCCCTGCAGCACCGCCGGCGCGTCCGGCGCGAACTCCGCCAGCGGCGGCGGCGCTTCGTTCAGGATCCCGTAGATCACCGCCTGGGCGTAATCGCCCCGGAACGGCGTCCGCCCGGCCACCAGCTCGTACAGCACGCACCCCAGCGACCAGAGGTCGGAGCGGGCGTCCACCGTCTCGCCCCGCGCCTGCTCCGGCGACATGTAGTGGGCCGTCCCCACCGTCGTCCCCGTCTGGGTCAACGCCGACGCCCCCGCCAGCTTGGCCAGGCCGAAGTCCAGGATCTTCACCTGGCCTTTGGCGGTGAGGAACAGGTTCGCCGGCTTGATGTCCCGGTGGACAATGCCGTGGGCGTGCGCCTCCGACAACCCGGCCGCCGCCTGCATCGCCAGCGCCGCCGCCTCGGCCCAGGGGAGGAGACCCTCCTGGAGCTTCTCCCGCAGCGTCATCCCCTCGTAGCACGCCATGGCCAGGAAGAGTTGCCCGTCGGCCTCCCCCACCTCGTACACCGCGCAGATATTCGGATGATCCAATCGCGCCGCGGCGCGCGCCTCGTGCAGGAAACGCTGCTTGGCGTCGGCGTCTCGCGTCAGCTCCGGCGGCAGGAATTTCAGCGCCACCGTTCGCTGCAGGGCGGTGTCCTCGGCCTTGTACACCACCCCCATCCCGCCCGCGCCGAGCTTCTCGATGATGCGATAGTGAGCAATGGTCCGGCCGATCATGGCAGGTCTCCCGGCAGCAGGTTCATCCGGCGCAGCAGCTCCCGGTAGCGGACGTCGTGGCGGACAGGATCCAGGAAGTGGAACGACTGGATCGGCATGATCAACGGATCGCGTCCCTCGACGGCCCGCCCCAGCCATTCGAAGGCGGCGTCCCACTCCCCGAGCCCGATGTATCCGAACGCAAAGGTCGACGGGGGCACGTAACGGGTTGTCGCGGCAAGCCGAGCGCTTTCAAGCGACGCCCGGGCGCCGGCCCGCTGTCCGGCCCGACCCTGGACGTAGGCCAAAAATCCCAGCGTGAAGGGGATCCCGCCGGACAACTCATGCGCCCGCTGCAGTTCCTCCAACGCCGCGGCTGGGGCCCCAAGCCCGTCATGCCCCATGCCGGCCAGCCAGTGGCCCAGGAAATGGGTTGGCTCGAGCTCCGTCAGGTGCCGGCCCTCCGCGAGCACCCGGTCGTACCGGTGCGCCAGCAGGATCATGGTGCCCAGCCACCAGCGGGCGAAGAGCGACAGCGGGTCCGTCTGAACCACCGCCTCGAGCTCGGCCACCGCTTCGTCGATGCGGCCGTGGGGGAGCAGATGGCTGATGGCGTGGCGCAGGCGGACGAGCGGCGACCGGGGATTCAGCTCGAATGCCCGGCGCAGCTCCCGCTCCACCTCGGACCAGTTGTAGTCCAGCTCCTTGCGGAGCATGCCGAGCAGGGCGTGGGTTTCGGCGAGCGTATCGTCCAGCTCCAGCGCGCGCAGGGCGTGCCAGGTGCTGGCGGTGAACGCCTCGCGCGGGGGCACTCCGCCGAAGAAACCCAGGAACCAGTGGAGCTCGGCCAGTGCGTCGTACACGATGGCGAGTCGGGGCGCTCGGGCGAGGGCCCGCTCGTAGCAGGCACCGGCCCTGGCCAGGGCATCCGGTGTGCCGCGCGCGAAATGGTACCGGCCTTCGAGATAGGCCCCGTAGGCCTCCGCGTCCACCGTCGAGCGGCGGCGCTCCGGCGCGTTTCCCCCGAACTCGGAACTCAGCCGGCCGGCAATGGCCGCGGCGATCTCGTCCTCGAGCACCAGTGCGTCCGTCAGCTCGCGGTCGTACCGCTCGCTCCACGCCTGGGCGCCATCGGCGGCGTTGATGAGTTGCGCCGTCACGCGCACCCGGTTGCCCGCCCGGCGCACGCTCCCCTCCAGCAGGTTGCCGACGCCGAGGCGCGCGCCGGCCTCGCGGGCGTCGAGCCCCATCCGCGCCACCGCGAAGGCGGAGGTCCGGGCGATCACGGTCAGCCCGGGGATGCGGGTGAGCGCGTTGATGATCTCCTCGGCCAGCCCCTCACAGAGGAAGTCGTCCTCCTTCGCGCCGCTCATGTTGGCGAAAGGGAGGACAGCGATCATGGACCTCTCTCGGGCGGCCGGGGGCGGCCGGTTCGCCCCGGACGCCGAATGCGCCGCCGGCTTTCCGAACGCGTCCAACGCGGCGGCCAGCTCCCGGGCCGTGGAAATCCGCCCGGCGGGATCCTTCACCAGACAACGGTCCACGATCGCTTGCAGCTCCGGCGGCGGGTCCACTCCCTGCTGCAACAGAGGGGGCGGCTCCTCGTGCACGATTCCGTACATCACCGCCTGGGCGTACTCCCCCGCAAACGGTGGCCGTCCCGCAACCAGCTCATACAGGACAACACCCAGCGACCAGATGTCCGACCGCGCGTCCGACGCCTCGCCGCGCACCTGCTCCGGTGACATGTAGGAGGCAGTCCCCAGGGTCGAGCCGTCTTTGGTCAGCACCGACGCCCCGGCCAGCTTCGCCAGGCCGAAGTCCAGTACCTTGACCAATCCATCCATTGTCACAAACAGGTTGGCCGGCTTGATGTCGCGGTGGACGATCCCTTTGCCGTGCGCATGATCCAGGCCCGCCGCGGCCTGCCCCGCCAGCCGCGCCGCCTCCGGCCAGGGCAGGGGACTCCGCTGGATGCGTTCCCGCAGCGTCTTCCCCTCGTAACAGGCCATGACGATGTAGAGCGAGCCGTCCGCCGTTTCGCCGATCTCGAACACCGCGCAGATGTTCGGATGGTCCAATCGCGCCGCGGCCCGCGCCTCGTGGAGGAAGCGCTGCTTGGCGTCGGCGTCGCGGGTGAGTTCCGGCGGCAGGAACTTGA
>CALAMB010000353.1 GCA_937925645.1 uncultured Acidobacteriota bacterium | reverse complement strand
CAGCGATGTTTAAACTGAAGAACTGGAAAGAGGTCCCCATCGGGGGCGCCGTCGACCAGCCGGGTTCCGCGATGGAGAACAAGACCGGCTCGTGGCGCGTGGACCGCCCCGTCTGGAACAGCGAGAAGTGCATCCATTGCCTGCGGTGCTGGGTGTACTGCCCCGATATGAGCATCGACACCAATGACGGCAAGGTCACCGGGATCAACTACGACTACTGCAAGGGCTGCGGTATCTGCGCGCAGGTGTGCCCGGAGAAGGTGAAGGCCATCACCATGCAGCCTGAGCAATAGCGGAGTCAAGGAGAGATCACATGGCAAAAATAGTTGCAACCACAGGCAATTCCGCCATGGCGTACGCCATGAAGCAGATCAACCCCGACGTGTGCGCGGCCTACCCCATCACGCCCTCCACCCAGGTCATGGAGGAGTTCTCGAAGTACGTGGCCGACGGGGTGGTCAACACCAACCTGGTGACCGTGGAGAGCGAGCACAGCGCCATGAGCGCCTGCATCGGCGCCGCCGCGGCCGGCGGGCGGGTGCTGACCGCGACCAGCGCCAACGGGATGGCCCTGATGTGGGAGATGCTGTACATCGCCGCCGGCATGCGGCTGCCCATCGTCATGGCGCTGGTGAACCGGGCCCTGAGCGCGCCCATCAACATCCACTGCGACCACAGCGATTCGTTCGGCGCCCGCGACACCGGCTGGATCCAGCTCTACTCGGAAAACGCCCAGGAAGCCTATGACAACCTCATCCAGGCCGTCCGGATCAGCGAGCATCCCGACGTCCGGCTCCCGGTGATGGTCTGCCAGGACGGCTTCATCATCAGCCACTCCATCGAGCGGATGGAGTATCTGGAAGACGACGAGGTGCGCAAGTTCATCGGCGAGTACAAGCCGATGTACGCGCTGCTCGACATCGACAAGCCGGTCACACTGGGCTCGCTGGACCTGCAGGACTACTACATCGAGCACAAGCGCCAGGAAGCCGAGGCGATGAAACTGGCCACGCCGGTGATCGACGCCGTCGCCAGGGACTTCGAGAAGATGACCGGCCGCGCCTATGGCCTGTTCGAGGCCTATCACCTGGACGATGCCGAAATCGGCATCGTGGCGGTGAACTCGGCGGCCGGCACGATCAAGGAGATCATCGACCAGTACCGCCGCAAGGGCGTCAAGGTCGGTCTGCTCAAACCGCGCCTGTTCCGCCCCTTCCCGGCCGAGGCGTACGCCCGGGCGCTGGGCCACCTCAAGGCGATTACGGTCCTGGACCGGGTGGATTCGTTCGGCGCCATGGCCGGCCCGCTGATGCTGGAAGTGCGCGCTGCGCTTTACGACCTGCCCAAGCGCCCCGTGACCATCGGCAAGATTTACGGGTTGGGCGGCCGCGACCTGGAGGAAAGTCACTGCCAGTACGTCATCGACGAACTCGTCCAGAGCGCCGCCAGCGGCAAGTTCCGCGAGGTGTGCGAGTACATCACGGTGCGGGAATAGCTTTCTGAGAACCGAGGTAAAGACATGGCTAACTTAAAAGAACTCTCCAAGAAACCCGACGGCTTTTCACCGGGTCACCGGTTATGCGCAGGCTGCGGTATTCCCATCATCCCCAAGCTGCTGTACAAGGTCACGGATTACGACATCGTGGTCGCCAGCGCCACCGGCTGTTTCGAGGTCGCCACGACGATCTACCCGTACACATCCTGGCTCAAACCGTTCGTCCACAGCGCGTTCGAAAACGCGGCGGCCACGATCAGCGGCGTGGAGGCGATGTACCAGTCGCTGAAGAAGCAGGGCAAGATCCCCGCGAACCGCAAGTTGAAATTCGTGGCGTTCGGCGGGGACGGCGGCACCTACGACATCGGCTTGCAGTCGCTGTCCGGCGCCCTCGAGCGGGGCCACGACATCGTGTACATCTGTTATGACAACGGCGCTTACATGAATACCGGCATCCAGCGCTCCAGCGCCACCCCCTACGGCGCCGCCACCACCACCTCGCCCGCCGGCAAGGTCATCCCGGGCAAGATGCAACGCCGCAAGGATCTCACCAACATCGCGCTGGCCCATCACATCGATTACGCCGCCCAGACCGCGGTGAGCCACTGGAACGACCTGGCCACAAAGCTCCAGAAGGGGCTGGACCTGGACGGCCCGGCCTTCATCTGCGTCATGTCGCCGTGCGTCCCGGGCTGGATGTACCCGTCGGACCAGAGCATCGAGGTGACGCGCATGGCCGTGGAAACCGGTTACTGGCCGCTCTTCGAAATGGACCACGGCGTTTTCCGGATCAATTACAAGCCCAAGCAGAAACTCCCGGTCGCCGACTGGCTGAAGCTGCAGGGCCGCTTCCGCCACCTGTTCCGCCCCGAGAACAGCTACGTGATCGAGGAGATCCAGCGTCAGGTCGACGCCTATTGGGAATACCTGGACCACATGGCACAGGCATTCCCGGCCCCGCAGAAGTAATTCTTACCCCGGGGGGCGTTCACCCGCTCCCCGGGTTTCATCGCCTTTCGCAAGATCCGCCGGTCTCCGCCCGACACTGACGATTCAGCCGCGCCATCCGGTTCCCACGCACTGCCCCCTCGCCCAACCGGCGGCGGCATGATCGGCAAACGGGGACAACCCGTGGACAGCCGAAACCATGGACGCGTCGCGCTCCGGCCCAAATCGCGCATTCTCTCAGAAACCTGCTGCTCCAGACGCAGCCCTACGTTCGCCGGGTTGCGCCTGGCATTCCTGGTGAGTGGGGAACGGCATGTCGAAGAACAGGCATCGGGGCCGGAACCGGGAGTACCCGGTCACCGGATGCTGGTTCCGGCTGAATCGGCTCAGGATTTGACGAAGGAAGCGATCGCTTCCCGCTCGTTCTTGTAGGATTCGAAGACGGTGAGCAGCTTGGTCATCTGGAGCAGGCTGCCGATCTTCTCCGCCGCCTTGACCAGCTTGACGGCCCCGCCCTGGGTGCTGACCAGCGTGTAACAGTTGACCAGTTCGCCGATTCCGGAGCTGTCCAGGTACGTGACGTTCTCCATGTTCAGCAGGATCTGCGTGAAGCCCTCGTTCAGCATGTCGCGGACCGTGTTGCGGAAATCGTACAGCGCCTCGCCGATGACCACCCGCCCGGTCAGATCCAGGATGGCCACCTGTTCCACCTTCCGCACGTTGACGTTCATGTCACGCCCGCTCCCCGGCCGGGATGGTCAATTTCTTGAGCATGACCAGCCGGGTTCCCGCCGGTTGGATGACCTCGTAATCCACGTTGTCCATGAATGACCGGATGTAGAAGATGCCGCGGCCGGACGGCTTGAGAATGTTCTCGTCGCTGAGGGGATCGGGCACGTCATCGATATTGAAACCCGCCCCCTCGTCCATCACCTCGATCCGCAGCTGCTCGCCCCGGATTTCCACCACGAATTCCACGTACTTGTCCGAGTCGAAGTTGTTGCCGTGTTTCACGGCGTTGATGACCGCTTCCCGGACCGCCAGGCAAACCCAGAAAATCTCGTCCTCGAGCACCTTGAGGTTCTCGAGGACTTTCTGAACGACTTCTTGGGCGATGTCGATGAACAGGACTTCGCTGCTGAACCGCATTCGGATGAGCTCGTGTTTTGACATCCAGCGGAGCTCCCAAGCAAGATGAGATAACTTACTCTGGCCAAGGGGAAAATGTCAAGCCCGATTCGGGGGCTGGTGGTACCGTTTCATCCCCCAGTTGTGCCGTCCGGTCCACGGCCATCAGTCCAGACCGACAAGGCTGCGGACGTTTTTCTGAAAATCGGCGATCCGGAACGGCTTCATCATGAACGCGACGGCGGACGCGTCGGCGAAGAGCTGCGGATTCTGCTGCGACAGGTCCTGGCCGCTGATGAAAAGCACCGGCACGTCCGGCTTCCGTCGGCGGATGTCCAGATACAGTCCGATTCCCGACATGTCTTCCAGGATGACGTCCAGAATGACCAGGTCGATTCGCTCCAGTTCGCTGTCGAGGATCGCCTGGGCGGTCCGTCCGCTGCCGGCAATGTGAACCCGGATACCCATGTCCAGCAGCAGGCGCTGGAGGATTTTGACGATGTCCGGCTCGTCATCCACGACCAGGGCGGTCAACCCGCCGTGGGCGGCCTTCCGGCCATGTA
>CALAMB010000352.1 GCA_937925645.1 uncultured Acidobacteriota bacterium | reverse complement strand
TACTGACGGAGTTCGTGTCGCCTCGGTGAAGTGCGGCGGTAGTGTGTCGTTTTTTTTTTTTTTAGTGATCCTGCGACCACCGCGATCTACACGCTTTCCCTACACGACGCTCTTCCGATCTACCTGCTGGATCGCTCCCCGCGATGTCCCGCCGGGCGCGAACTACCCCCAGGAGATCATCTACGCCATCGAGAGCTCCGGCTGCATGGTGCTGCTGCTCTCCGGCCACTCCAACGCCTCGACGTTCGTACAGAGCGAGGTGGAGCGCGCCTTCTCCAAGCGCAAGCCGGTCCTGCCCCTGCGCATTCATGAGGTGAAGCCGTCGCAGGCGCTGGAGCTGTTCATCTCCGGCCGCCAGTGGATCGACGCCTGGGTGCCGCCGCTGGAGGGGAAGGTCCGCCTCCTCGCCGTGGCCATCCGCAGCCTGCTGGAGATCCTGCCGCCTCCGCCGGAGATTACGGATGGGAGCACTAAGGATAAGGACACGCGGCCACCCATTAAACCGCCGGTGGTCACGCCACCGCCCACAACGCCCCCGCCCGCCGCGCCGGACCCGAAGGTTCGCCGCGCCGTCACCGAGGCTCTGGCCGCGATCAAGGTGACCGCAGGCTATGGCGGCATCACTGACGCCAATTCCCGGGTCATTTGGCGGACGTTGTCCAACCAATACAAGGGCCGTGAAATCCCCGCCCTCTGGAGCCTGCTGGCCGAAGGAACCATTGACACCATGGACCGATGGAAGACAATCACCTTGATCGGGTACAGCCTCGCCACGTCTGCAGGCGAGTCTCACATGGAAACGGCGCTCGATGCCGTCGTGGACGCAATCACAGACAAATACGGTGATATCCAGAAGGCAGCCCTCGAGGCCCTGTCCAGAGCGTCCCTACCTCCGGCCAAAAAGTGGGCCCGTTTGATAGACATTCTGCCGTCTGTGCTCCCGGAGCGGACCGTCCCCGTCGTGGGGTTGCTCGTGACTCTGACGCCGGCCTCGGAGCGCGACCGCACCGCCGCGGCGATTGTTGAGATCATGGCGCTCGTTAGCCCACCGGCCACGTTCCAGTACACCGCCGCCCTGCGTCAACTCAATTCCCGCCAAGTGGCGCCGCGCCTGCGGGAGATCCTGTTGAACGCGCCCGTTGAAAAGGCCACCCACATCGCCGAGGAACTGGCCCGGCTGGGCGACACCGAGGCCGTTCCGGTGCTCCGTCAGGTCATTGAGTCGTGGCATCACACCGACGGCTGGCCGGTGGCGGCGCTGCTCAAGCATCTGTACGCCCTGGAGGGATCCCCGAGCGCCGCGCTGATCGGCGACTGTCTGCGGAATGGCCCGCTGGAGCAGCAGAAACAGATCCTGATCCACCTCAACCACCTCCGCGAGCCGGCCTTCCTTGACGCGGTGCGAAAAGTGGCCGAGACGACCACGAACCCGGACGTGAAGAAGCGCGCCGGCGACATCCTCGCAGCCGCCTCCGCCTAACGGTGGCTCAGGCCTCCCGTCTGACGTTAGCTTATGCACAAGTCTGACGGTAGCTCAGGCGCCCCGCCGTTTCGCCGGCTCACCGGCCCGCCATCTCGCCGGTTCGATTCCTCAGTCGGGACGCCTGAACCACTTTCTCCCTCCGCGTCTCAGCGTCTCCGCGGTGAATCTCCCCCCGCCGCTTCGCCGGTTCTCTTCCCCGCGCTCCCTCGTCTTTCCATTGACCCAAAAAGTGCTTTGCGCCTTCGCGTCTTGGCGTGCCGAATCTCTCCGCGTCCTCTGCGTACTCTGCGGTGAATCTCCCCCACCGGTTCGATCTCTCAGGTGAGACGCCTGAGCTACGTCAGGCGGGACGCCTGAAACACGCCTGCGTCTCCATCGTTCCGGTTCTTTCAACTCCACCGCCGTTCAGGACACCGAGATGGCTATAGATTGTAAACAGCTCATAAAAAAGGAAATAAGTGAAATACTCATTTTTGGTTGATACCAAACATCTGCAACTAAAAACTGCATAGTTATTACATTACAACATATAGCAGTTATTCATACAAGCATTACATAGTTATGGTAATGTATATATATATAGTTATTACTGTTTAAAAAAAATATTTTCCTTGATTTGCGCGTTTGGCGATATATAATATAAACGAAAATCAAATTTCATCGTCGCCTGGAGGTGACAATGTGTGAAAAAATAGAAAGGCTCTTTGACGGATTGGCGTTATCGGCGATGCGGCCCACCGAGCGGAAGTGGTCGGAGCGGCTCCGGACGAGCTATGTCCAACACGGACACCTCAGTCCCCGCCAATACCAGGTGCTCCGGGACATCCATCACCGGCGATGCGCCGCGTCGTATGAATCGAGCATGTCTTCGGGTAAGATTCGAAGTATAAATAAAAGGAGGTTGTCATGATTTCGATTCCCTTCATGCGGGAATTCACCATTGACGAAATCGTTGAAGGTCCCGTCCAGAGCCAAGACAAAGCCCATGTGCGGCTGGCCTGTCGAACTGACAATGGGCAGAAGATCGTGTTCTGGGGGAGAACCGGCATCTCGATGGACCACATCGATGCCGTCTGCCATGCCTCATTGCCCATTCGGATTCGTTGTGGCTGCATCGGACCGAAAAAAGGGAGTCATGAGTACAACCGCGAATGGTGGGTTCCGGAGATGGCGACGATGAGGATCCTGACAACTTCGTCATCGCCTGCTCCGGCGGAGCCCTCAATCCTGGATCAGTTTCTGTCTGACCGGGGAGTTGATCCACACCTTCTCCCAAAAGGCGATCCCGTTCGACGGATATTCAACTATCGAGGAAAGTACCGGAAATTGACGGATTACCTGGATCAATCGGACTCGGAGGAGGTCAATCTCAGCTTTAGCAGGCTTGAGGAGATTCTGGGTTTCAACTTGCCGCCGTCCGCGCGGACGTACCGGCCCTGGTGGGGCAACTGCCTCCAGAGTCCACAAGCTCAGAGTTGGTTGATAGCGGGCTACAAGGTCGTCGACGTGCACGTCAGCGATAACGGCCATGTGACTTTCAAGATTGCAGACAGTTAAATATCGAAGCGAGGTGTTTATGCCTGAAAGCCTATTCGGACATTTGGCTCACAACTTCAGCGCGCATCCGGAGAACTTGGCCACCGAGGCGCTTGCCTTTATCCTGAACAGATCGCATTGCGCCCGTACGGCCTTCACTCGATTTATCGCCGGGCAAGACAGAACCATCTCTCCGGATCTGCGCTTTGTCACCCAGGCCGCCGGTCCCGATGGGGCCATCCCGGATTTGGTGGGGCTGACAGAAGATGATCATCCTGCGATCATCATCGAATCGAAGTTTTGGGCTGGCCTCACCGACCATCAGCCTGTGACGTACCTGAACCGATTGATTGAGATTCAAAAAGGCGTGCTGGTATTCATTGCCCCCGCCAAACGATTTTCCACACTATATCCTGAACTCATTCGTCGTTGTTGTGACGCACAGCTTTCCGCGGTTCTATTGAAATCAGAAAATGACGAATGTCTGAGAATACAGGTTGGACGGGGCATCATGCTGCTGATTTGCAGTTGGCGTCTTATTCTGAACACGATGCAATATCAACTCGAGGAAAATGGAGAATTGGATTTCGTTGCTGACGTCAGGCAACTGATGGGTTTGTGTGACCAGATGGATTCTGAAGGATTCTTGCCCCTGCGATCAGAGGAATTATCGAGTTCTGTTGGTTCTCGAAATGTTCAATATTGCGAGATCGTCGATCATGTCACAGATCTGCTGGTGAGCGAGGGGATCGCTTCGATCAAAGGACTGCGCAAAACTCCTAAGATAGATGGATACGGTCGGTATATGTTGCTCATGAACAATTATGGTTGCATGCTGCAATTCAATTCGTGGTATTGGAAAAAATTTCGGGAAACCCCAATCTGGCTCAGCATCAAGGATGCGAGTGTTAAAGATGCAGATTGGTCCTACTCCCACAAGGCAAGAACCGCCCTTCACAGTTTGGAGATGGAGATGCCGCCGCGACTGATAGAGTACGATCAGACTCTGCTTGTTCCGTTATTCCTTCCCACCGCTAAAGAGTACGCTGATGTGATTGCGTCCATCCGAGGTCAGTTAGACGAAATTTTCTTGGCACTAAAAACGACGGGTTCAGAAAATTCTGCGAATAATTGACGAGCCGCATTGTCTGTAGTTGAAAGCTGAATGCTGTCCCTTCGGCAAGGCGCTTGAGCTACTCCTCTCACCATTTCGCCCCTCGGCTTTCCATTGACAAAAAGAACAGCTTTGCGCCTTCGCGTCTTGGCGTGCCGAATCTCTCCGCGTCCTCTGCGTACTCTGTGGTGAATCTCCCCCCGCTTCACCGGTTCGATTAGCTCCCCAGTGCATGTTCAATGCCCCATTTTTCTGCCAAATAAAACAGTTTTAGGGCCAAAATCGCTTTCAAATCTCACCTAATATTCATAAAAACAATCAGTTGCCGTGGTCCGACCCGAAGCATTGAAATAGCGGTCCCGGTTGGGCCCGCCGATCCGGACCCCCAGGGTCGCGGCGCG
>CALAMB010000351.1 GCA_937925645.1 uncultured Acidobacteriota bacterium | reverse complement strand
AGATTGACTGACGTGACTGGAGTTCAGACGTGTGCTCTTCCGATCTCCGGCCTGAGTGCCGGTGGTTCGCCAACCCGGCGAAGCGAACACGTCAGTCCACATGTCGAGCATGGGCAGCAGGTAGTAACGGCCATCGGTATCCGGCGCGGAGACGATCAGAGGTTCCTTCGTCAGGTCCAACCAGGCGACGGAATAGAGCGTGTCGAAGTTGACGCGCACGACCAGTTTCAGATCGGCAGGCGGGTACTCCGGGACGCTGACGAACATGTTCATCGGTCCCTTGGCGAACTCTTTGCCGGGTTCAACGTTCGTGCTTTGCAGACGGGTAATGTCCATCGATACCAGCGGATAGAGGTAGATGTAGGCGTCCACGGCGATGGCACGCGCCTCCGCTGCGCCGATCTTGTCTTGGGCGTGAGCTTGGATCTGTGGAAGCGCAAGCAGCGCTATGATGCACCCCAGCGCGATGAGTCTTGTGCGTTTTATCATTTTGTGTCTCCTTTGGTATTGAGCCGGATGAAAAGTTGGGTAGCTAACGATTAAGAGTTTTTGTGGCGCGTGAACCGAGGAAAGGAAAGAGCCGGCAATGCGCAAGCCGCCATAAAAAGTCCAGTTGAACAGAACCGGTTCCTCCGCGCCCCATTTGGCGCAGCTGTTGCAATTGGAATTTGAACCGATCTTATTCTCTCGCTGAAGACATTATAACCTGGCGAGTGATTCCAGGGGTAGGAATATTTCCCCGCCTTGCCTCACCCGGTGGCCAGTGAACCGGCAGACCGGTCCAAACCGCTTCGAAAAATCACGGTCGAAGCCGGAGGAAAGCATTCGCCGGCGACAAGCAAGACGCGCTTCGCCCGGCGCCTCCGTGGTGCGGGAGACATTCTTCAGACGGAACAGACCCGTTCTGGAAGCAGCGGGATTCATGGCGGGGGTCTCGATCTCGGGACGGCAACGCAGACCGCGGCCAAGGCCATCTCGCCGATTTTGCAGACCGGGCAAGTGGCGAACGGTTTCCCGGATGGGTGGTCAGCCGGCTTCGGCTCCGGGGACAGGGCCGGATCCGCCCCGGGCGGGAATGGCGCGGCCAGGCTCAGCGACAGAGAGACGCGGAAACCCACTCATTTCCTTCCGGGGAGAGGGCGCCGTCGGGAACGGGGCAGTGGACGTGGGGATGGTAGTCCAGGGTGCGGGTCCAGGTGTGCAGAACGGCCAGGATGCTGATCCGGCCGCCCAGATGGCGGGGATCCAGGCACAGCTCCAGCAGCGACTCCGCCGCGGCGCTCATGCCGCTCCCCATCGCCCTGGCCCACGCGCTGGCCCGGCGCCTGGCGGCGGTGCGCCGCGACGGCACGCTCGCCTACCTCGGCCCCGACGGCAAGACCCAGGTAACGGTGGAGTACCGCGGCGGACGCCCCGTCCGCGTGGCCGCGGTGGTGGTGAGCGCCCAACACGCGCCGGGCGTCGCGCCGAAGCGGCTCGAGGCCGACATCCGCGAGCGGGTGGTCGCGGCGGCCATCCCCCCGGAATTCCTCGACGCGCGGACGGCCTGCCACATCAACCCCGGCGGGCCGTTCACCACGGGCGGGCCGGCGGCCGAAATCTCCGGAGGCTGTGGACGAGGAATAGCAACCTTCAGCGCTGAACGCCATGTTTTCGGATTGATGAACCGATGGCCGATGATGAAAAATTATCTACCTTTGATTCAGGCGTTGATTGATGCACTGATCGTGCTTGAATTTGCGGGCTCAGATGAAATCAACCCTGATACGGCCGTCCGAGCGATGGAACACATCGCCGCCAGCCTGTCGACTCTGGATCCTGCGGATCAATTGCTTCTCCGTGGGCATCTTCATCAGATTGCCGCAGACGCTCAGGACCATGCCTACAAGGAGTTCATCTCTTCCCTGCCTGACGTGCTGGGCCTGGTTCAATGACGAACATTCAGTCATCAAAAACCCCAAATACCCAAGCCCAACTGCCAGATGATCAATGACCAATGAATCCCTCTGTGTCCTCTGTGCCTCCGCGGTGAATTCTCCCCGCCGCTTCGCCGGTTCGCCCTTTCACTAACGGACGTCGGACTTCGGAAATCGGATATCGAGTCTCGCCTTCAACGATCAACCATCAACCATCAACTCTTCATCAGGCGGGACGCCTGAACCACATCAGGCGGGACGCCTGAGCCACTGTCGCCGCCAATCCGCTCCTCGGCTTTCCATTGACAAAAAGTATCGCTTGGCGTCTTGGCGCCTTCGCGAGCCGATTCCCCCTCCGCGCCTCCGCGGTGAATCTCCTTCTCCGATTCGCCCTCTCGCCATTCCATTGACAAAAAGAACCGCTTGGCGTCTTGGCGCCTTCGCGAGCCGATTCCCCCTCCGCGCCCTCTGCGTACTCTGTGGTGAATTCCCCCGCCGGCGGTCGGGCTATTGGATGAGCAGCAAACTGTCAATTCCGATCATGGGATTCAAACGCATGATCTGGTGCCAGGCGATCCTTTCGCAATTGAAGCGTGTCTTCCATCTCCCCCTGCGACAGGATCGTGGAACCGTCCGGCCCGGCGGCGGAGGCCGCCTGCAGCGCGTCGATGACCCGGCCCAGACCGGCGGGCGTGAACCCCGTCTCCGCCCAGGCCTCTTCGTCCCAGATCACCAGCTGCCAGCCGTTGTCCAGGGTGATCCAGTCCAGATCCAGGTCTTCCGCTTCCCCTGTCCCTGTCTTTTCCACGCTCAGCTCTTCCGCTGCCGGCAGTGATTCTTCTTTCACCACACCGTCTCTGTTTGTGCGACGCATCGTCCACCTCAAAAATTCAAAAAACAGGCTGCCACTCCCCCCTTGCCGCCGGCCCCGTTCCCTGCGCGCGTGTCACTTCAAACTCGAGACCGGCCCCTGAGCGGCAGCCCGCGGCGCTGTCTGCGGTGCCGCCCGGTGGGGCGCCGTATCCCGCGCGCCCTCAGGCGGCCCTCGTCTCTCAGGCGACGGCCACTGTACATCCGGATCGTTCTGTGGCGCGGAACGGAAAACAACTTTTCCCCCGGACGGTTCAGTCATAATCCGGCAAGGAGTTGTCTCAGGATGACAGGTTTGAAGGTTCGGGAACCGTTGATGGTTGATGGTTGATGGGACCTGGGGCCGAAGTCAAATTCACCACAGAGAACGCGGAGGACACAGAGACTTTTGATGGCTGATCGTTGATGGGTCGTGCTCGTAATTCGTAATCGTCATCGTAATCGTGATCGTAATCGAGACTCGAGATTCGAGGCTCGTTCCCGCCATGCGGACGTCGGACATCGGATTTCGGGCGGCCTCGATTTACCACAGAGGACGCAGAGGACACTGAGTTATTTTAATGTTCTGAACTCGATTCGCGATCTGTCGTCACACCTTCAATTCATCGACTCACCGATTCACCCATTCACCGACTTCCACCTCGCCCCCAAATAGCCAATAAAATATAAGCAATCACCGATAGCCAATAATCTGAAATGGACAATGACAATTGTCCGATGATCAATGACAAATGGATCCTCCGCGCCCTCTGCGACCTCTGCGGTGAATCTCCCCCGCCGGGTTGCCCCCTCGCCATTCCATTGACAAAAAAGAACCGCTTGGCGTCTTGGCGCCATCGCGAGCCGATTCCCCCTCCGCGCCTCCGCTCCTCCGCGGTGAACTCTCCCCCGCCGCCTCGCCAGTTCGCTCCCTCGTTGGCACACTCCCAGCGCTAAGATCCCCCTTGGCGCGGGGCCCCCGGCTGTGCTATCGTCCGCCCAACGGTCACCTGAGGCGGAGGGTACCCCATGGGGAGAGGTCGTTTTCTCTGCTTCCTTCTATTTCTGTCCGCGCTCGCGTGGAGCGGCTGGGCCCAGGCGCCGCCCGGCGACGCCGTCGCGGAGTATGAATACTACCCCGACGGTCTGACCCGGACGATCCGCCACGCCAACGGGGTGGTCTCCGCCTTCGACTACTTCGACAACGGCCGGCTGCGGAGCGTCGACACCCGCGCCGCCGACGGCGCGCTGGTCAGCCGCTACGAGTACGACTACGACGCCGACGGCTGCCGCGTCGAGATGCGCGAGTGGAACGCCACGCCGGCCCGCCGCGCCGCCGACCCGCTCTGGGCCGCCGCCCCCGCCGTCACCCGCTACGGCCACGACAACCTCGGCCGGCTGGCCTGGGCGGAGTATCGGCCCGCCGACCCCGGCGCCCCGTACCGGCGGGTGGAGTACGCCTGCGACGCGGCGGGCAACCGGCTCGGCGAGACCGCCCGCGAGCACGCCCCCGACGGCGCGGTGCGCCGCACCCTCAAGGACCGCCGCTTCGTCATCGACAACCGGAACCGCCTGGCGGCGGTGATCGACGCGCTGGCGCCCGAGCGGAGCGTCCGCTACCTGGCCAACGCCGCCGGCGACACCGTGGCCCGCATCACCGGCGTCATGGGCCCCGACGGCGAGATCGTCCCCGGCACGGAGAGCCACCGCCTCCTCTTCGACTGGGACGCCGCCGGGCGGCTCCGCCGGGTGCGCCAGGCCACCCCCGGCCCGGACGGCGCGCCCGTCGAGGAGCTCCTGGCCGAGTTCCGCTACGACTACCGCGGCCGCCGCGTGGCCGCCCACAGCCGCTTCGTCGCCCTGGGCGGCGACGCCGTCCCGGCGGAGAGCCGCCTCTACGTCTACGACGGCGACGCGGTGCTCGCCGAGTACGGCTTCGAAGCCGACGGCCGCACCCCCTACCGCGCCCGCCAGTACGTTTACGGCGACGGCCTCCTGACCATGGAGGCGTACGCGCCCCCCGGCACCGGCGCACCGTCGCCCTCGCCGGCGGGCTTCGAGCGGGGGACGGCCGCGGCCGGATGGCCTTCACCCACCGGACCGCCCGCCCGCGCCGGCGTTCCAGGCGCAGGTCCGAACACGTCCGCCGCCCATCCGACGCTCCCCGATCCCGCGTCGCCCCGCATCATCACCGAGGCGGACCGCTTCGCCTCCTGCTCCGGCTCATCCCCCCGGAGCGCCGCCCCAGCGTACCCGACGCCCGGCTCTTCTCCCGCCTGCACGCCCCCGGTTTCCACCGGCTCCCATCTCCCATCTCCTGTCTCCCCGCTCCCATCTCCCGCTTCCCGTCTCGCGTCTCCCGTCTCCCCGCTCCCGTCCCCCACGGGCGTCTACTTCTACCACCTCGACGCCCTGGGCTCCACCGTCAACCTCACTGCCGCCGACGGCGCCGTGGCCGAGGCGTACCTCTACGACGCCTGGGGCAACTACCGCGAGCTGGACGTGCCGGCCGCCGACGTCCCCGCCGGCTGGACCTGGGTGGTGGACCCCGACCTCGACGCCAACGGCCTCTACTGCTGGGCCACGTACCAGGCCTGCCTGCAGGGCGCCTTCACCACCGCCGCCGGCGCTGCCGCCCCCGACCTCAACCGGATCACCTACACCGGCCACGCGTTCGACCCCGCCACCGGGCTGTACCACTTCCAGGCGCGGTTCTACGACCCCGAGGCGGGCCGCTTCCTGTCGGCGGACCCGTACCTCGGCGACCCCGCCACCCCCCCCAGCCTCCACCGCTTCCTCTACGCCTACGGCGATCCGCTCCGGTACATCGACCCCACCGGCCGGATGACGGTCAACTACACCGACCGGGCAGCACTGGCCGGCAAGCGCCCCGCTCCGCCCTCGCAGTGGGGCGTCCCGGCGGAGCTGAGCCTGGCCGAGGCGGCCGTCCACTACGACCTGCGGCGGATCTACGGCGATCCGGCGCACGGCGCGGCCGAGCAGTACCAAGTCGTCGGGGAGAAAATCCGGGACAAGCAATCGCGCTACCTGGCCACCCTGAGCCTGGGCGCGGACGACTACGACGCCGCAGGCAACCCCCGCTGGGAGAAAATCTGGCGCGAGTTCACCGCCGCGACCGGCGGCTACGCCCGGTCCATCACGGACCTGAAGGCGCGGCTGTTCCAGGCGATGCGCGAGGGCGGGCCCGTGGTGGACGTGAGCGAGCTGTTCTCCGACGCGCACGATTTCTCCGCCGCCCTCACCGAGCTGACCGCCGACCGGGTGGCCACCGGCCCGGGGCCCATCGGCGGCATCCAGCGCCAGGCGTCCTATGTGGGCCAGGCCGGCATGGCGCCCGAGTTCACCGCCGCGGCCGGGGCGGCGGGCCTGGCCGCCGACACCGCCGGCTGGGCCTCGCTGGGTCTGGGCGCCTACCGCGCCGGCAGAATCACCGTGGAGCTGATCCAGGCCGCCCGCGCCCTCCCGGGCGAGGGAAATTTGATCGAAAAGATCGGGAGGATCCTCCGCAGCCAGTCACCGTTAAGTGAAACAAATTCGGGTTGGAGTCCTGGTACAGCACAACACAAGGGAGCGGAGGCTGTTGAACCGATCACCGATCCGGCAAGGATGCTTCCGGCTGGAAAATCGCTTCCGAGAAATCCATTTCATCATATCTTCCCTCAACGTGCTGATCTTGCGGAAAAATTTGCACAAGCAGGAGTTGATGTAGATAAATTCACATTGCAATTACCCAAAGATCTCCATATCGATATCCACAGAGGAGCTCCACGCGGCGGCCTTTGGAATAAAGCCTGGGATGATTTTTTCAAAAAGAATCCGATTGTCAGAGCAGAAGACATCTATAAAAAAGCAGGTGAGTTAATCCACCAGTTTAGAATACCTGGTGGGCCAGTTGTACCCTATCCAAGGAAATAATTATGGACAAAGCATTTCTCATGGCACCGGACGATGAAGGTTGGGGAAGTCAGAATCATTACCTGATCAACGCAGTTCATGAGTGCTGCCTGCCAGGAGTGTCGTGTATTGTCTGCGGCAGCACGTGGTCCAGTGTGGGAATCATCTATCCGTCTATACCCTGCTCCTTGTTTTCGGATTTTCGAGACGCTTTGAGGCCTCGCCCTTCATCTCTTGATGAATTTGTAGAACTCGTCAAGGCCGTAAGGTCTCGAATTGGAGGGGATCAGTGCATCTTAAATCCTGGAACAAGCTTTGGCCCACTGTCTGGCACAGCGTCCGGTAAATTCGGTGATTTCACCTGGGTGAATCCTTGGACACCCCTGGTTCGGTTGAGTGTTTTTGATCAGCTTCGAAAAAGAGGTTTGGAGCTGATCGGCGTCGAAGCCCGATTGCGGTTTCGAAACCGAGAGATGGAATCACTGCTCGAACTGGAAGCGCATCCGCGCGTGGAACTGCATGACCGTTGCCTGCCCGACCGCCCGCCGGCCTGTTCGGCCTGCGGCCGGAGGGGCATTCAGGCTCCCGACCGGATCGTAGTCGCCAAAGCCTCATTCAACGAGAACATCCCCATCCAGCGGATCGTGGAACTGCCTACCTATCTCGTGGTCAATGAACGAATGGCAGCGCTGATCCTGGAGATACAGCTTCGTGATGTGACACTGGATGAAATCGAGATGGCATGACACGGATCTGTTCGATTCGCTGGATTAGCCAATGGCTGACGGTGCCGGAGCGCCCAAGGAATCCGCCACAGGCGAGCGCGTGATCTCACCGTCGCAACTGCAGCGGCCAACGATGATTCGATCCGCGACGGCATGCCTGAGAATTCGCCCCACCCGAAACGGAGGCGCCCGGGAGGGTTTCATGCCGGTGTCAGAGCGGGAGATCCGCATCGCCTCGAACGCTTCCTCTCAAGAGATTGGCGCGGCATTGATGCGAGGATTCGCGTGGTGCGCAGACTTCGATTAGCAATTACCACATGCCCGGCTAACTCCCGGATCGCCGGGCCGGCGGCTGAACCGGACATCCGTCTGGCGGAAGAAGCACTGGGCGTCCGGTTTCCACCCAGTTACCGTCTTTTCCTCGCCCGCTGCGGCGCCGCCGTCGGCGACGGCTTAGACCTGGCCGGCCTGTTCGAGGACGACACGTCGGCAGGTCCGCCGCTCTGGAACCACGTGGTTCGGCTGACCCTGCGACTTCGCCGCGCCGCCCGGGGCAGCCTGCCACCGGCCTATGTGGCAGTATCGGGCGATGGATGCGACTGCATCCACTACATCGACACAGCGAGCCACCGTCCCGATGGGGAATCTCCCGTTGTCGTGATGGGTCCCGGCGCCGAGGCGGTGACCATCGCCGACAGCTTCGCCGACTACGTGATCCGGAGGAGCCGGAGTTAGTCGACATGATGGTGAATTCCCACTCCATCCCCCCCTGTGCGTGTATCGGCACGCCCGTTCGGACCGCCACGAGAATAGCCAGGCGCAACCCGGCGTAGCCGGGTAGCGCCTGGACAAGC
>CALAMB010000350.1 GCA_937925645.1 uncultured Acidobacteriota bacterium | reverse complement strand
CACCCGGTGTTCCAGCTCAAGCGCGTGGCCATCGGTCCCCTGACCGACGCCGGGCTTCCCGTCGGCTACGTCCGCCCCCTGACCGACGCGGAGGTCAGCCGTCTCCGGTCGCTGCCGGTGGCGACCGGAAAGGGCCGGCCCGGTCCGAAATAATTATCGTGATTCTGGAAAATTTTAATACAATATGAACGACTCCGGTGAGTCGGCTCCATCCCATCACATCGCGGAGGCCAAATGCTGAAAGATGTCGTGCCCGCCCATATCTTCACCATCAAGCCCTACCAGCCGGGCAAACCCATTGCGGAGGTCAAGCGCGAGCTGCACCTCGACGACGTGATCAAGATGGCGTCGAACGAGAACCCGCTGGGCCCGTCGCCGCGAGCGGTGGACGCCATCCGCCGGAGCGTCGGCGACCTGAACTACTACCCCGAGGACAGCGGCCACTACCTCCGCGAGAAGCTCAGCCAGAAATTGCGGGTCGGCCCCGGCATGCTGTGCCTGGGCAACGGCTCCTCCGAGATCATCGTCAACGTGGGCCGCGCCTTCCTGAAGCCCGGCGACGAGATCCTGACCTCTGAAAAGAGCTTCGTGATGTACTACCTGTGCGGGGCGTACTCCGGCAATCCCGTGATCCGGGTGCCGGTCCGGGACAACGGCTACGACCTCGACGCCATGGCGGCGGCGCTGACGCCCAACACCCGGATCATCTTCATCGCCAACCCGAACAACCCCACCGGAACCTACCTGTCCGAGAAGCGCCTGCTTCGGTTTCTGGACCAGGTGCGGCCCGAGACGCTGGTGGTGCTCGACGAGGCCTACTTCGAGTACGTCGACGCGCCCGACTATCCCGACGGCCTGAAGCTGCTGGACCGGTACCCGAACCTGCTGGTCCTGCGCACCTTCTCCAAGATTTACGGCCTGGCGGGAATCCGCGTGGGATACGGCGTGGGCGCCCCCGAACTGATCGACATCCTGAACCGGGTGAAGCTCGCGTTCAACGCCAACGCCCTGGGGCAGGAGGCGGCCGTCGCCGCCCTGGACGACGACGACTTCGTCACCCGGTCCATCCAGAACAACCGGGCGGGACGTGACTATCTGCAGGACGCCTTTCGCCGGCTGAACGTGCCGTTCGTGCCCAGCGTGACCAACTTCGTCATGGTCCTGCTCAGCATTCCCGGCGAGACGCTGTTCGACAAGATGCAGCGCCAGGGCGTGCTGGTCCGGCCGCTGCGCGGCTTCGGCGTCCCCGAGGCCATCCGGGTGACGGTGGGGCGGCCGGAGGAGAACACACGCTTCGTCGCCGTGTTCGAGGCCGCGATGAAGGAGCTGGGTTGCCTCGGCAAATGAAACGCCTCATCGTCGCCATCGACGGGCCATCGGGCTCGGGCAAAAGCACGCTGGGCAAGCGGCTGGCCCGCCGGCTCGGCTACCAGTACATCGATACCGGCGCCATGTACCGGGCGGTCGCCTGGCGGGCCCTGCAGGCGGGAATCGACCTGGATGATGCCGACGCCGTGACGCGCCTGGCCGGCGACCTGCGAATCGAGCTGGAGTCGCGGCCCGACGGCGTGGGCGTCCGCGTGGACGGCCGGGACGTGACCGAGGCGATCCGCACGCCGGCGGTGGCCCAGGGGGCGTCCAGGGTGTCGGCGATCCCGGCGGTGCGGCGGGTGCTGGTTCGGATCCAGCAGGAGCTGGGCCGGCGCGGCGGCATCGTAATGGACGGGCGCGACATCGGCACGGTGGTGTTCAGCCACGCCGAGATCAAGGTGTACCTCGACGCCTCGGAGGAAGAGCGGGCCCGCCGGCGCTGCGCCGAGGACGCCGCCCGCGGCGTGAGCACCGACATGGCCGCCACCCGGCAGGCGATCCAGGAGCGGGACCGGCGGGACAAGACCCGCGAGGACTCGCCCCTGCGGTGCGCCGACGACGCCTATTACCTGGACTCCACCGGCCTGACCATCGACGAGGTGCTGGCCCGAATCGAGGCGCTGGTGGAGCAGCGGCGGGGGAAATCATGTTCACGGGACTGATCGAGGAAGTGGGCCGGGTGACGGCCGCGGGCGGCCACCAGCTGCAGCTTGCCGCGCCCGGCTGCGCGCCGCGGCTCCGCGCGGGCGATAGCCTGGCGGTTGGCGGCGTGTGCCTGACGGTGACGCGCACGCAGGGCGAGCGCGTCTGGGTGGACATCTCGGCGGAGACGCTGTCCAAAACCAACCTCGGCCGGCTCGCGGCGGGGCAGACGGTCAACCTGGAGACGGCGCTGACCCTGGAACGGCCGCTGGGGGGCCACCTGCTCACGGGGCACGTGGACTGCGTGGGCCGCGTTCACGCGGTGGAAAAAGCCGTCGACTCCTGGATGCTGACGGTGGAGTACGGCGCCGGGTTCAGCCACCTGGTGGTGGCCCGCGGCGCCATCGCCGTGGACGGCGTCAGTCTCACCGTGGCGGAGCTGGCGGCGCGCGCCGTGCGCATCGCCCTGATCCCCCACACGATCCGGAACACCACCCTGGCCGCGGCGGCGCCGGGGCAGGAAGTGAACCTCGAGTTCGACATCCTGGGCAAGTACGTGGCCCGCTGGCTCGAGGTGACCGGCGGCCGCCCCCCCAGTGAGCCGGACGGCTCCGGCGGCCTCACCATGGACCGCCTGCGCGATCTGCTGTCATAGTGAACAGTGAACAGTGAACAGTGAGGAATGAAGAGATAGGAGATAGGGGATAGGAGTTGGGATTCCCACGCCCGTCGTGCTCGTCATTCGTGCTCGTCATTCGTGCTCGTCATTCGTGCTCGTCAT
>CALAMB010000349.1 GCA_937925645.1 uncultured Acidobacteriota bacterium | reverse complement strand
TGAAGTGGTCCCTGGCCCGGATCAACCAGGTGTCGAAATACTTCCAGTGCCCGCCTGACTTTTTCTTGATGGGTGACGAGGTTGCCGAGGAAAAGACCGGCATGCTCCGGATGCTTTACACTATGGAACCCGAGAAGCGCAAATCTCTCCGCCGAATCATCTATGACTGGAACATGACCGACTATAAGGTCATCGAAGAAATCCTCAAATTCGCCCGGCGGTTTTTCAAGGCAGGGCAGGAAAGCCGAAAATGAAGGGCACTCTTAAACAAATCATACAAGCTGGAACATTGGCTGTAGCTTTCCAATAGCTTGGTTGTTGAATAAGATAAAAGGCCCCAGGGACGGGGCCATGCGGATATGGTGGAAGGAAAGTTGTGGGTAGGATGGTTGAGGGAAATATGAATAGGTGGGTTAAAGCATTCACTCCAATCAAATTGGAAATTTAGGCATTACCATTTCATAATCGCTTTTCACACGCCAACAGACGGCGGTAGTTGGTTATTGAACACTACGCTCATCGAGGATTCGACCCCAAACAGATTCCAGATTATTGATGAAACCATATCGGGAAGATACCTTCCCCAGAGCTTGACAGGGAGTTCCCGAACCTCGACCTGGGGTGAGATTGCCAGTGTCAACATATACTCGATGAGGTACGAGGCGTTTTGAGCGATTCTGCCTGAATAGGCTGCGGTGCTCCGCTGCCGGATTGTCCGTTCCTCATGGATCGAACGGCCGTATTCCGATTCTACCAACTCCTCAAAAGAGGTGAGGATCACCTCGGCACGGACGCTCCTGGCTCCACTCTCCACATATGCGGGTAAGTCATGTTTCAGGACACTCTCAGAGAGACCTCGCCGGGAGGCGGATGTCCAATCCTGATCCTTCAGCCGGTCAATGATGGCGCCGGTCGGGGGTAGCTGGATATCGATGAGAAGATTGGTATCATTATAATTCCCAATATGAATTTCCGATTCAGCAATTTGAATTCTTGGATGATGGATGATCGCAGTTCTAACCACTTCCAGTTGCTCCGGCGAACCGACAAACTTGAATCCAATCACATCGTCGATATGGGTGTCTTGGGGTGTTAGTTGGATGTCGGATGTCTTGAACGATTGCGAGACGATGCGTTCCGCTTCGATAAAATCAACAGCCATGACACTCGATGACGAGACGAGCCGTTCCAGAGGAATCCCCGCTTCATGAGCTCTGATTCCGGCCAAAGTTCGGGCTGTGGAGTTGATCTCGCCGGAAAGGCGGTCACTGATTCGCCGCGAGGCCTTGTCCGCGATACGCCGGATGCTTTTAATGCGGGTCAGTCCGGATAATTGGCCATCATCTCCTTCGGCAAGGATCATATTTACCGGGGTGCGAGGGAAGTACTCCTCAGCACAATTCCGAAAGCGTTGGAACAACTCCCTTATCCTTTCGTCAGGTTCTTCGCAGTGGACGAGAATGGAATGTCGAAGCTCGTCCTTGTTGGTGATCCGTCTAAAATGAATTGGGCTTGGATGAACCGATCGGAAGATATCATTCATGATTTCCAATATGGTGGGAGAAACAACGGGTTGCTCGAAGATGAAAACTTCCGTCAGCATGCGCCCATCATCGGGCCAGGCCTGGCCGCTAAACCACCTGTTGGTAATCTGGAATAATTGATCTCTGTGGATCAGGCTGGTAAGATACATATCCATTCCTCGGTTGTAAATTGGCACATCCGCTTTTCGGATCAAAATTCGATTTCAAATTTCCCCCGAAACAGGCTCCCAATGCTGTTGTAGAACGTGCCGAACTCCGGGCTGTCCACGTTGTTCTGGATGTCGCGGGGGTTCCAGTGGTTGGTGATGTTGTAGACCTTAACCCCGATCTGGCAGTGATAGACTTGCTTCCGGAACTTGATGTCGACCTTTTTCATGAAGGTGAAGTCCAGCGATGCAAAGTGGGGGAACCGGCCGCCACGGTTGCGGGCGCTGACGAACTGCTGCTGCTCGTCGACCAGGGAGTAGGGGAAGCCGTCGCGGACCTCCAGCACGGGCGCCAGGATCAGCCCCCAGGGCAGGTTGACAACACCGGTGAACAGGAGGCGGTTGGGTACGTCATAAGGCTGGGGGCCGGTCTCGTCGAAGCGGATCACCGGGTAGTGGTAGTTCCCGAAATAGTACTCGAAGGCGTTCAGGTTGCCGTCCGCCGCGGAGCGCACGTAGGAGAACGTCAGCTCATCGGCCTGGCGGAAGCGCCACACCAGGCTGGCCAGCCACTCACGGTAGCTGGAGCTGCCGCGGCTGCTCGCCACTAGGGCCGGCGTCTCCCCGAAGACCGGGTCCACCACCAGGTCGTCCCGCTGCTCCCGGTTCTGGTAGCCGA
>CALAMB010000348.1 GCA_937925645.1 uncultured Acidobacteriota bacterium | reverse complement strand
ACCGCACCGACATCACCATCAAGTCCAACCGGGGCCTCATCAGCGTCCGCAACGTGCACGGCTGGCTCGAAGCCGATACGGTAACGGGCTACCTGGCGCTGGTGGGCCTGAGCGGGTACGTGTCGGCGAAGACCGAAAACGGCGACATCATGGTCCAGTTTGCCGGTCACCGCTTCCAGGGCCACTCGTTCCAGGCGAAAACCAAGAAGGGGAACATCAGTCTCTACCTGCCGTCGACGTACAGCGCCGACCTGAGTCTGATCACCCTGGCGGGCACGCCCACGGCCGACTACCCGTCGTTCACCATCGATGAGAAGGAAGTGCTGGTGGTGCCCCAGTTCAAGGACAAAGGCGGCTTCATTAACCAGCGGCTCCGCGAAGGCGGGGCGGTCCTCATGCTGCAGACCGACGCCGGCGACGTCAAGCTCGTCAAGTTCGACGAGGACACCGAGTACCTGGCGCCGGCGCCCCCGCCCCCTGCGGGCGAGGCGCCCCCGCCACCCGAAACGGGCGGCGAAAAACCGCCGCCACCCAAGTCTGAAGGAGAGAAACCGTGAATCCGCACCCCATCATCATCGATGGCGAACACCTCGCCCTGGCGGATGTGTACGACGCGGCGCACTGCCGCCGGTCCGTGAACTGGCCCGAGGCGATCCGCGGCAAGGTGGAACGGGCGCGCGCCGTGGTGGACGCCTGCGTCGCCGAAGACCGCGTGGTCTACGGCATCACCACCGGCTTCGGCAAGCTCAGCCAGGTCCGGATCAGCGTCGACCAACTCGAGGCGCTGCAGGCCAACCTGATCCGGTCCCACGCCGCCGGCACCGGCCGGCCGCTGAGCCCGGAGGAGACCCGCGCAGCGCTGCTGATCCGCGCCAACGTCATGGCCAAGGGCTTTTCCGGCGTCCGGCCGGTGGTGGTGGACACCCTGCTGGCCATGCTGGCCCGCGACGTCCTGCCGGTGATCCCGGAGAAAGGGTCCGTGGGCGCCAGCGGCGACCTGGCCCCGTCGGCCCACCTGGCGCTGGTGCTCATGGGCGAGGGCGAGGCGCAGTACAAGGGGCGCGCGCTGCCCGGCGGCGTGGCGCTCCGGGAGGCCGGCATCGCTCCCGTGACGTTCCAGGCCAAGGAGGGCCTGGCGGTGCTCAACGGCACCCATTTCATGTCCGCTCTCGGCTGCCTCCTGTGCGCGGAAATCGACCATCTGCTCCGTGTGGCCGCCGCGATCGCCGCCATGACCACCGACGCCCTCGTCGGCACCGACACGGCGTTCGATCCGCGCATCCAGGCCGTCCGGCCGCATCCGGGCCAGATCCGGGCCGCCGCCGAGCTCACCGCCCTCATGGCCGGCAGCGAAATCCGCCTCTCGCACCTGGAGTGCGACAAGGTGCAGGACGCCTACTCGTTGCGCTGCATCCCCCAGGTCCACGGCGCGGTACAGGACACCCTCGATCACGCCCGGGCCGTGCTGGAGCGGGAAATCAACGCGGCGACCGACAACCCGCTGGTCTTCGCCGCCGACGGCGAGGTCCTGTCCGGTGGCAATTTCCACGGCGAGCCGGTGGCTTTCGCCCTCGACTTCCTTGCCATCGCCGCCGCCGAGCTGGCCAGCATCTCCGAGCGCCGGCTCGAGCGGCTGATCAACCCGGACCTGAGCGGCCTGCCGGCGTTCCTGGCCCGCGAGCCGGGCCTGAATTCCGGCTTCATGATCGCCCAGCTCACCGCCGTGTCGCTGATCGCCGAAAACAAGATCCTGGCCCACCCCGCCTCAGTGGACTCGCTGCCCACCAGCGCCAACAAGGAGGACCACGTCTCCCTGGGCATGACCGCCGCGCTCAAGCTGCGACAGGTGACGGAGAACGTCCGCACCGTGCTGGCCGTCGAACTCCTCGCCGCCGCCCAGGCGCTGGAGTTCCGCCGTCCGCTGCGGTCGTCCGAGGCGCTGGAGGGCGTGCTGGCCGCGCTTCGCGAAACGGTCTCCTTCATGGACCGCGACCGCAACCTGAGCACGGACATCGCCGCCGCGGCGCAGCTCATCGCCGACCGCGCCCTGCCGCTGCCCGGTTAGGCCCGCCGCCACGGAAAACGGCGGCGTCCCGGCCCGCGGCATGAAACATCCGGGACCGGGTTCCATCTTATCCGAGTGAAAGGAGCAAGGCATGGCCCTGTGGGAACTCACTATCCGGACCGATTTTTCAGCGGCGCATCAATTGCGCCATTACCGGGGCAAGTGCGAGCGCCTGCACGGCCACAACTGGGAGGTGGAGATCACGGTACGGTGCCGGGAACTCGACGCGGCCGGGATCGGCCTGGATTTCACGGAGCTGCGCGCGGCCGCCGGCCGGGTGCTGGAACAGCTGGACCACTCCCTGCTCAACGAGCTGCCCGCGTTCGCCACGGACAATCCCTCGGCCGAAAACGTCGCCCGCCACATTCACCAGGAGATGAGCCGCCTCGTCCAATCGGCCCACTGCCGGGTCTGGCGGGTCACCGTGTTTGAGAGCCGCGGCTGCTCCGCCTCTTACGTGGAGGAGAGCGATGGCTAAGTACCGCGCCAGCGTCACCTGCGTCAGCGGCGGCATGGACAGCGCCGTCACCGCCTCGGAGGCGGCCCGGGAGTCCGGCGCGCTGTACTTTCTCCATGTCAATTACGGCCAGCGAACCGAGGCCCGGGAGCTGGACTGCTTCCAACGCCTGTGCGACCACTTCGGGGTCCGGGATCGCCTGGTGACCGAGTTGTCCCATCTGGCCCGCATCGGCGGCTCGTCGCTCCTGGACGCGCGCATCCCCGTGGAGCCCGCCGACCTGTCCCGCCGGCGGATCCCATCGTCGTACGTGCCCTTCCGCAACGCCCAGATCCTGGCCGCGGCGGTGAGCTGGGCCGAGGTGCTGGAGGCGGAGGCCGTCTACTTCGGCGCCGTGGCCGAGGACGGCTCCGGCTACCCCGACTGCCGGCCCGAGTTCTACCGCGTCTTCCAGGAACTCGTCCGGATCGGCACCCGCCCCGAGACCCGGATCGAGGTGGTCACGCCGGTGCTCCACCTGAGCAAGTCGGCGATCGTCCGGCGGGGATTGGAACTTGGTACGCCCTTCCAATTCACCTGGTCGTGCTACAGCGCCAGCGACGCCGCCTGCGGGCGCTGTGACAGTTGCGCCCTGCGCCTCCGGGGCTTCCGCGAAGCGGGGGCGGCCGATCCGATTCCGTACAAAAACGATGGCGAACTTTTGTAAAGAGGTTGTATAATGCCCAACTTGAGGACTGAGGATAAGGAGGATTCCATGAAAGCGGTGAAAACCCTGTCGGCCGTGGCGCTTGTCGCGGTTTTCTGTCTGGCCATCGGGAGCGTCAACCTCCAAGCCATCCCGACCTGGCTGATCAAGGGGAAAATCATCGACGCCGCCACCAAGCAACCCATTGAGGGCGTCGAGATCACCCTGCGCGACAAGGCGATGAACCGGCTCTACACGATCACGACCAAAAAGGACGGCGAGTACCTGTACCGTCTGCCCCTGGGGCATTACCACATGAAGGTCAAGGCCAAGGGATATATCCCGCAGGAATTTCCCGATATCGCCCATCCCCCCGTCGGCGACGAGCGGGAGGAGAATTTCGAGATGCAGCCGGGCGAGGGCATCCTGGCCTCCGAGCTGACATCCGAGCAGCGGGCCGAGATCGAGAAGCAACGGGCTGAATACGAGGCCAACAAGGACAAGATCGATGCAATCAAGAAGGTCACCGGCGAGGTGAAGAAGCTGTTCGACGAGGGCATTCAGCTCAAGGACGCCGGCCAGTACGACGCGGCCATCGTCAAGCTGCAGGACGCCCTGACCCGGGACCCCAACCAGCCCAACATTCTGGGCCATCTGGCCGACTGCTACTACGCCAAGGGCAACCATGACCTGGCCATCGAGACTTTCAACAAGGCGCTGGCGCTGAGCCCCAATGACGCCAACCTGCTCACCAACCTGGGCAACGCGTACGTCAAGAAGGGAATGATTCCCGAGGCCAAGACCTCCTTCGAGAAGGCGATCCAGGCCGACCCGGCCCATGCCGACGTCAACTACTACAACGTGGGCGTGGTGATGGTCAATGCCGGCAAGAACGAGGAGGCCATCGACGCCTTCCGCAAGTGCCTTGCGGCCAACGCCAACTACGCCGCCGCCCACTACCAGCTGGGCATGTGCCTCATCAACAAGGGCGATTACGCGGGCGCGGTCCAGTCGCTGGAGGCCTACCTGAAACTCGATCCCAACGGCAGCTACGCCGCGATGGCCAAGCAGATGCTCCCGGAGTTGAAGAAGCTAGTTAAATAGGGCGGCCGCGCGCCGACAGCCCACGTCGGCCAGGCTTTCCAGCGCCCCGATGAGGGCGTCTTGAACATAAAGGTTGCTGTCCCGGAAACGGGCCAGCAACCTTTCGAATATTTCCCCCGGAAT
>CALAMB010000347.1 GCA_937925645.1 uncultured Acidobacteriota bacterium | reverse complement strand
AACCGGCAGGTGATCGGCGCCCGGCTGGAGCTGGACAAGGCCGAGGCGCAGATCGCCGCGGCCCGGACCCACCGCTTCCCGGTGTTTTCCCTGAGCGTGCTCGGCTCCCAGCGGCTGACCCCCATCAGCTTTGAATTTCCGCAAGGGGCCTTCGGCGAAATCGGCGGCGTGCCCATCCCCGAGGAGGACACGATCTACGAAACCGACCAGAAGCCCATGGCCGTCATTCAGGCCCAGGTGGCCCAACCCATCAGCCAGCTGTACCAGATCGGCCTGGGGATACAGCAGAGCATCGTGAACCGGGATATCGCCCGGGAAAAGCTCCGCCAGGAGAACCAGGCGGTGGTCAACGCGGTGCAGGACGTGTTCTACGGGTTGCTGCAGATCCAGAGCGCCATGGACGCCGTCCGCGACGAGATCGCGTTTTACACCGAATTCGAGCGGCTGGTGGACGATTGCGTGAAGCAGGGAACGGCGCTGTCGGCGGACCTGCTGGACGTCCAGGCCCGCCTGGCCCAGGCCCGGTTTGACGCCGGCAAACTCGATGACAGTCTGGCCACCCAGAAGGAGGCCCTCAACGACCTGATGGGGCGCGACATCCGGACCGATTTCCGGGTGGAGCCCATTCCCGAACCCGTGCCGCTGGAGGCGGAGCTGGAACCGGCCCGCCTCCGCGCGCTGGCTCAGCGGCCGGAGCTGCGGGAAGCCCGCCTGCGGGTTGACCAGGCCGAACTGGACCGGCGCCTGAAGAAGGCGGAATACATTCCCCAGATCTACCTCTCCCTCGATTATTCGTCGTTCAACAACGTCGATTTCCTGCCCCAGAACATGCTGACGCTGGGCGTTCTCCTGAAGTGGGACATCTACGACTGGGGCCGGAAGAAATACGAGCTGACCCAGAAGATCAAGACGCGGCAACAGGCCGACGAAGCCCTGCGCGAAACGGAGGCCCAGGTACTGCGGGACGTGGGCGACAAGTACCGCCGGCTCCGCCAGGCGCGCGCCCAGCTGGACGTTTGCCGGTTGGGGGAGACGGCGGCCCGGGAGAAGCTGCGGGTCGCGCGGGACTACTACACTCAGCAGACCGCGCTGCTCAAGGACGTGCTGCAGGCGCAGGCGGCCGCGTCGGACGCCACCCGCCAGTACCAGCAGGCGGTGCTGGCCATCTGGACCGCCCGGGCCGATTTCGAGAAGGCGCTGGGGGAGGATTAGGATGCAATCGTTGCCCGAGAAATCCATGCGGAGAACACCGATGAAAACCATACCTTGCTGGCTCCTGATTCCCATCGTGGCGCTGGCCGGCGCTCTGGCCGGATGCGGCGGCAAGCCGGCGGCGGAAAAAACGCCCCTGCCGGTCAGGGTCCAGCCCGTGCAGACCTATTCGACCAGCGGCACCGTGCGCTACTCGGCGGCGATCAAGCCGGACGAACCGGTGCAGCTCGCGTTCAAGAACTCGGGCTACATCGTGGCGATCCACCAGGTGCGTGGCGTCGACGGGCGGTTGCGCAGCGTCCAGGCCGGCGACTGGGTGGCGGCCGGGACGGTGCTGGCCCGCGTGCGGGACGACGACTACACCGCCAAGGTCCAGCAGGCCCAGGCCCAGGTGGCGGAGGTCCGGTCGGCCATCAGCGCGGTCGAATTCCAGTTGGTCGGGGCAAAGGCGACCCAGGCCAAGGCCGCCCTGGACTACGAACGGGCGACCAATCTCTTCAACACCCGCAGCCTGACCAAGGCCGACTACGATCGGGCCCGGCAGCAGCTCGACACCAGCCAGTCGCAGGTGGACGCGCTGCAGGCCCAGATCGAGGCCAATCGGGCCAAGCTGGATCTGGCCAGGGCCCAACTGGACGCGGCGCAGATCGCGCTCGCCGACTGCGCCCTGAAGGCGCCCCGCCGGGGGCAGGTGCTCCAGCGCGATGTGGAGGTGGGCGACCTGGCCGGGCCGGGCACGCTGGGGTTCGTGCTGGCGGACACTTCCCGGGTGAAAGCCACGTTTGGCGTGCCCGACCGGACGCTGCCGAAGGTGAAGCTGGGCAGCGAGTTGGCCGTCACCACCGACGCGCTCCCCGGGTGGGAGTTCACCGGGCGGATCACCCGGATCGATCCGGCGGCCGATCCCGCGACGATGGTGTTTGAGGTGGAGCTGACCTTGCCGAATCCGCAGCAGGAGATCAAGGTGGGGATGGTGGCTTCCCTGGCGCTGGTCGAGGAGGCGGTCACGGAACCCATCCCGGTCGTGCCGCTCAACGCCATCGTCCGACCCAAGGGGGATCCGGACGGCTTTGCCGTCTTTATCGTGGAGGACCAGGCCGGTCACAGCGTGGCCCGTTCCCGCACCATCACGCTGGGCGACGCCTTCGGCAACCTGATCGCCGTCAAGGGGGTCAACCCGGGTGAGCGAATCGTTGTCACGGGCGCGAGCATGATTGCGGACGGCGAAACGGTCCGGGTGCTGCCCTGAGTGGCGGAGGGGAACGCATGAGTCACGGAAAATCCACCGAGGAATACGTTCAGCACACCCACAACACCGCCCGGTTCTTCACCGAGACGCGCCAGGTGGCCTGGGTGCTGCTGCTGGCGACGATGATCTGGGGCGTGTATTCCTATCTGAACATGCCCGAGCGCAAGGATCCCGACATCCCGGTCCGGGTGGCCCTGGCCATCTGTCCCTGGCCCGGTGCGGCCGCCGAGAAGGTGGAAGACCTGGTGACCCGCAAGCTCGAGAAGAAGATCGCCGAGAACTCCAAGGTCACCAAGATCGAGTCGATCACCCGGAGCAGCGTCTGCGTCATCACGATGGAGTTGGACGAGAACATCACCGAACGGGCCAAGGAGTTCGACGACATCAAGGGGAAGCTGGACAGCATCACCGACCTGCCCCAGGGCGCCGGCCCGGTCCAGTTCTTCAAGGACTACGGGGACACGGCCGCCCTGATGCTCACCGTCGCCAGCCCCAAGGTGGACGAGGTGGAGATCGCCGTGCGGTCCCAGGCCATCGCCCGGGCCATCCGGGAGGCGCGGGCGCCGGCGGCCGCGAAGGCCGGGCGGGGGCGCACGACCATCGTTCTCTGCTTCCCGCAATCGTACGGCCCGCGGATCGTCGACCGCAGCATGCTGGAATTCGAACGCCAGCTGCGGGAATCCAAGTTCGCCGCGGATCTGCGCCCCATCAAGGGACCGGGATTCGCCGGCTTCGATTTCGAATGCGCGTACGGCGAGAGCGACCTGCGGGCGATCATCCAGGAGCGGATCAAGGCGCGTCTGACCGATTTTCATCCGGATATCTGGGAGCCGCTCCTGGTGCGAGATCCGGAGGAGACGCGGACGAAGCTGACGGCCGTCGCCGGGGACAAGTACACCTTCCGGCAGCTCGACGACTACACCGACCTGATCCAGAAAACCCTGCAGACCGTCGAGCCGGTATCCAAGATCGACCGTTCCGGCATCCTGAACGAGCGGGTGTTTCTGGAATATTCCCAGGAGCGGCTGGGCTCCAGCGGCATGCAGCAGAGCCAGATTGAGCAGATCCTCAACGCCCGCAACATCATGCTGCCGGGCGGCGTGCTGGAGACCAGCGGCAAGAACATCATGATCAACCCCTCGGGGGAGTTCAAGAACGAGGGGGAGATCGGCGACGTGATCGTGGGGTCCACCCCCGATGGCTCGCCGGTTTACCTGCGCAACGCGGCGGAGATCTTCCGCGGCTATGAAAGCCCCCCGTCCTACCTGAATTTCTTCACCACGAAGGACGCCGCCGGCAACTGGCAGCGCTCCCGCGCCATCACGCTGTCGGTGCAGATGCGGGCCGGGGAGCAGATCGGCAAGTTCGGCGAGGAAGTGGACGTGGCGCTGGGCGAGCTGCGGAAGCTGCTCCCGCCGGACCTGATCCTGGCCCGGACCTCCGACCAGCCGCTGCAGGTGACCGAGAGCGTGGAATTGTTCATGGACAGCCTGTACGAGGCCATCATCCTGGTGGTTCTGGTGGCGCTCATCGGATTCTGGGAATGGCGGTCGGCGGCGCTCATGGCGCTGTCGATCCCGCTGACCCTGGCCATGACTTTCGGGTTCATGCACCTGCTGGGCGTCGACCTGCAGCAGGTGTCCATCGCCTCGCTCATCCTGGCGCTGGGGTTGCTCGTGGACGACCCGGTGGTGGCCGGCGACGCCATCAAGCGCGAGCTGGACGCCGGCCAGCCGGGCATCATCGCGGCGTGGCTCGGGCCCACGCGGCTGGCCCACGCCATCCTGTTCGCCACCATCACCAACATCGTGGCCTACCTGCCGTTCCTGCTGCTGCCCGGCGACATGGGCCGGTTCGTTTACAGCCTGCCCATGGTGCTGGCCTGCTCGCTGGTGGCGTCGCGGCTGGTCTCCATGACCTTCATTCCGACGCTGGGCTATTACTTCCTGCGCCCGAGCCGGAAGCCCCCCCTGCCCATGGCGGAGCGCCGCAAGAAGGGCTTCGCCGGCTGGTACTATCGCGTGGGGACGCTGGCCCTGAACCACCGCTGGAAGACGTTGCTCGTCTCGTTCGCCTTCCTCGGGCTGGGTGTGTTCCTGATGACCCGGCTCAAGGATGAGTTCTTTCCCAAGGACCTGTCCTACCTCTCGTTCGTGGACGTATGGCTGCCGGAGGACGCGCCGATCTCCGCCACCGACGCCGCCGCCCACCAGGCCGAGGCGGTCATCCGGCGGGTGGTGGACGGGTACGGCAAAGCCACTCCCGAGGACGGCCAACCGCGACAGGTGCTCAAGTACCTCACCACCTTTGTCGGCGGCGGCGGGCCGCGCTTCTGGTTCTCGGTGAGCCCCGAGCAGCGCCAGCTCAACTACGCCCAGATCATCATCCAGGTGGAGAACAAGCGGGACACCATGCCCCTGGTGGCGCCCATCCAGGCGGCCCTGGACGAGGCGCTCCCCGGCGTGCGGGCCGACATGCGCCAGCTGGAGAGCGGCCAGCCTATCGGCACGCCCATCGCCATGCGGATCTCCGGCGAGGATCTCCAGACGCTGCGCGGCTTGGCGGAGCAGATGAAGGACATCTACCGGGCTCACCCGGCCACCACCCGCATCCGCGATGATTGGGGGGCGGAGAGCTTCTACGTGGAGCTGCGGGTGGATCCGGACCGCGCCAACCTGGCCCGGGTGTCCAACCTGGATGTGGCGGTTTCCTCCACGTCAGCCATGAGCGGCTACCCGCTGACCACGCTGCGGGACGGCGACAAGCAGATCCCGGTGGTGGCCCGGCTCCGGGCCAACGAGCGTGCCAATTTCTCCGACATTCAGAATTTGTACGTCTACTCGATGACGAGCGCGCAGAAGGTGCCGCTGCGGCAGGTGTCCTCCACCGTCGTCCAGATGGAGACGGAGAAAGTCCGCCGCCGCAACCAGTTCCGGACCGTCACCGTGTCCTGCTATCCGGTCGCCGGCCAGCTTGCCTCGACGGTTGTCAAGGACATCTGGCCGAAACTGGAGGCGTTCGAGCAGAACCTGCCCGTGGGCTACAAGCTGGAGGTCGGCGGAGAGAAGGAACAGAAGGACGATAACTTTGTGGAGCTGCTGGTGATCCTGGCCATCTGCGTCGCGGCCATTTTCATGGCGCTGGTGTTCCAGTTCCATAACGCGGTCAAGCCGTTCATCGTCTTCTCGGCGATTCCCTACGGCATGGTGGGCGCCTTCGCCGGACTGGTGGTTATGGACGCGCCGTTCAGCTTCATGGCCTTCCTGGGTTGCATCTCGCTCATCGGCGTGATCGTCAGCCACGTCATCGTGCTGTTCGACTTCATCGAGGAGAAGCACGCCGAGGGCGAGCCCATGCGCCTGGCCCTGCTCGACGCCGGCATCATCCGACTGCGGCCGGTGCTCATCACTGTGGGCGCCACGGTGTTCGCCCTCTTCCCGCTGGCGATGCACGGCGGCCCGCTCTGGGAGCCCCTCTGCTACGCGCAGATCGGCGGCCTGACCGCGGCCACGTTCATCACCCTGATCCTGGTGCCGGTGATCTACTCCATTGTGGTCCTGGACCTGAAGCTGGTCAAATGGGAGGGCCCCACAGAATAGTCTCCGGTCGAATGGGCCTCGGCCGCCGAAGCTGAGGGAGACTGCATGACACCCGGCGCGCACCTGCCGTGCGCCGGGTGTCTGTTTCTCGTCGAGTGGGAGACCGGCGGGTGGGTATAATGAATGTGCGTATAATCATTTTCAGGAGGGGGGCGCCATGAAAATCGCGCGCCTGGATTCATCGATGCCGCTCCTGCCTGATGACGCCCCGGCGAGCGAAGCGGTCAACATGAAAACTACCGGGCTGCCGGTTGCCGACGCTCAGTCGGCAGCCAGCGACCATCCAGCCGCCAATGCCCAAACAGCTTTCGACGTGCAGCCAGCCACCGATGCCCATCCAGCCGATGCCCGGCCGGCTGCTAATGAAAAAACGATTCCGATTTTTACCGCCGGCCACAAGTCTATTTTGAGCGGTAAGGGGATCCGGCGGGGCCAGCAGATGAAACGGCGGGTGGAAGCCCGGCTCCCCGACAGCGCCGGGAAGAGTCCCGAATCACTTCCATCACCCGGAAAGCACGCTGGAGACAGCGGGCTCAAGGGCCGCCTTGCGGTTGATTCAGACCGACCCGCCGACAGGGTGTCGGTCGACGAACGACAGCCGGTTTCTGGCGGCAACGAGTCCTCGGCAATCAGCTCCCTGCGAACCATGGTGTCATCGCAGGCCATGTTCTATCAGAGTGATCTGGATTCCAGTGAAGGCTACGATTATGCAACGGAGCTGGAACAGCTCGCGACCGACGGCCTCGTCGACAACGTGCTCGGCGAGGGATCCGGGGTCGGCGAGGGATCCGGGGCCGGTGAGGGGGCCGGGGTCGGTGAAGGGTCCGGGGCCGGTGAGGGGTCTGGGGTCGGTGAGGGGTCTGGGGTCGGTGAGGGGTC
>CALAMB010000346.1 GCA_937925645.1 uncultured Acidobacteriota bacterium | reverse complement strand
CAGTTCCCGAACCTGCTGACGTTCGAACAGTTGAGCTTTCAAGCGATTCAAAGGACATCGGCAAGGACAACCGATGACGAGCCTCTAGCCTCGAGCCCCCGATGTCCGATTTCCAAGGTCCGATCAACGAGCCTCGAGTCCCGAGCCTCGATGACAAATACAATCTCGAGCGGAGTGGCAACGGGCCTCCGGTTCCGATTCCACGCAACAAACGGCTTCTTTCAGGCGATAATTAACAAACAGCGATTGATCAGGGTTTGTCCGTTCACAGACAGGAGGGTTCGTATGCGGCGAGTATTCATCGTACTGGTGCTGGCGGGCGTGGTGCTGCCGGCGGCGGCGGTGGCGGGAGTCAACGTCTGGAGCACCAACGGCCCCTACGGCGGCCTGATGATGGACGCGGTGGTGGACTGGCAGAATCCCAACGTGGTCTACGCCGCCTCGTTCGGCGGCGGCGTCTTCAAGAGCATGAACTGGGGCCAGAGCTGGAGCACGGCCAATGTCGGGCTCACCGACCATGATGCCTACTCGCTGGCCATGGATCCCACGGACCCCATGGTGCTCTTCGCGGGCACCGGCACCCGGATCTTCAAGACCACTGACGGCGGCAAGACCTGGAGCGAGTCCGGCACGGGCTACCCCGGCATGGAGGCGTTCGACGTGGTGATCCACCCGAGGTCGCCGAACACGGTCTACGCCACCACCAACGGCAACGGCGTCTTCAAATCCACGGACGGCGGGAGCACTTGGAGCGCCGTCAACCAGGGGCTGACCGATCTCGGGGTCTGCAGCCTGGCCATCGATCCCGTCCACCCGACCACGCTGTACGCCGGCACCCGCTACAGCGGCGTGTTCAAGACTTCCAACGGCGGCGGCACCTGGGTCCCCACCGGCGCACTTGGCAACCCGGTGGTCTGGGCGCTGGCGGTGCATCCCGACAAGCCGCTGACCGTCTACGCGGGCACGGACGGGGGCGTCTACAAATCGACCAACGGCGGCACCTCCTGGTCGCTGGCCGATCCCGACATCAGTTGGCTGAACGTGCAGGACATCCAGATCGATCCGGACACGCCGGACACCGTCTTCGCCACCGGCATGGGCGGACTGTACAAGACCGTCAACGGAGCCGACTTCGAATTCGCCGACCACGGCTTGTACAACGCCAGTTGCATGGGACTGGCCCTGGACACCCGCCACCCGGCCACGCTCTACGCCGCCACCTGGGGCAACGGCGTGTGGCGCTCCGGCAACGGCGGCGCCAGTTGGGTGGAAGCCAACGCCGGGCTGTCGGGGGCGATTGTCCACAGTGTCGCCGTCCATCCGCAGGACAGCCGCATCGCCTACGCCGGCACGGCGGGCAACCTGTTCAAAACCGAGGACGGCGGCATCACCTGGCGGCTCTTCGAATACATCGGCGACAATTTTGCCGACGTGGTCATCGCGCCGTCGAGCCCGGACACGGTGTACGCCGGCGGTATCTACGACATCATCCGGACCCGCAACGGCGGCGACACCTGGGCCAGCATCCGGAACAACCTGCCGGCGGGCTATGTCGAAAGCGTCGAGGTCCACCCGACCAGCCACGACACCGTCTACGCCGGTCTGGACACCCACGGCTGGACGCCGGAACCGGTGTTCAAGAGCAAGAACGGCGGCGACAGTTGGGTGGCGGCCAGCACCGGCCTGCCGTCGGACGTGGTGATGGACCTGCTGCTGACCCCGGAGACACCCAACACGGTCTACGCGGCCTTCTGGTCCAGCGGGATCTACAAGACCGTCGACGGCGGCCAGAGCTGGTCGCCGGCCGGCGGCGGCCTGCCGACGGTCTTCGCGATGGACCTGGCGGCCCACCCGACGCAGCCGAACACCCTCTACCTGGCCACGAGCGACGGCGTGTACCGGACCGTGAACGGCGGGGCCAGTTGGCTGCCCGTCAGCGCGGGCCTGATCGACTTGTGGGTAGAAAGCGTGGAGGTGAGTCTCCATAACCCGCTCGTGGTGTACGCCGGCACATGGGACGGCCTGTGCGTCTCCACCAACGGCGGCGCGACCTGGTCGCTGGCCGATCCGGCGTTCTACGAAATCGCGGTGTACGACATGGCGTTCGCCGAACAGATGCCCCGGCTGGAGTACGCCGGCGCCGGCGGCGGCGTCTTCACCCGGATCGCGGCGGACAACGCGCTGTATGTCCAGTACGCCTCGAGCCGGCCCGGCGGGCTGGACAAGAGCCAGCCGTCGCAGATCCTGCCGGCCGCCCCGTTGCTGCTGGCGCCGGGTCCGGACGCCTTTCCCAACGTGACGGCCGCCAATCCCGCCATCATCGAGATCCGGCTGCCGCCGGGGGCCTGCCTGAGCCAGACGCTGGCCACGGGCAATCTGGACGACATGGCCCTGGAACCGGCCGGCCGGCTGGTGTTCCCGCTGGCCGTGTCCGAGTACCAGTTCAACCCGGCGGCGGGCGGCTATGAGCCCAGCGACGACACGTCCAGCCCGTCCGACATCGGCTGGCACGCCGTCCAACTGTTCCGCTACGTCGCCGGCGAGGACACGATCTGGATCCGCCTCACGGAGAATCCGGCGGTTTGGGAGCCATCGGCGGAATCGAAGTTTCTCGGCTTCACCCTGGGTGCCGGTGCCGGATGCTGGCCGCCGAACGAGGCGAGCAACTGGGGCACGGACGGCAAATACCGGCAGGCCAGCACCCAGTTCATCGCCGACGTGCGGGGCTACGATTTCGACGCGGCCGGCGGCCACTTCCCGGTGACCCTCCGGGCGTTTTACCAGGGTACCGGCGGCGCGGTGCCCGTCTGGATCTTTCCCGATGTCGTGGACCTGTTCCAGTACGACGCCTCGCAGGCGCCGGAGCTGTCGGCGGCGTCGCAGATGGGAGCCGCCATCACCGACTTCGCCACCGCCGACCTGGACCTGGACGGCCGTGAAGACCTGATCACCATCGATCAGGAGAACCGCCGGATGCACTGGGCGTACCGCCACGCCGACGGCTCCCTGCGATCGATGAGCTGGCGCGACCTGGGTGACTACACCCCCGTCACGCTGGACGCGGCCGATGTCACGGGCGACAGCCGGCCTGACCTGCTCGTCGGGGACAGCGAAGGCAAGCTCTGGATCTACGACTGGTGTGACCTGTTCATGGCGCAGAAGTCGGCCGGGCCGCTGCCGCCGGCGCGCATGGTGGCGCTGGCGGGCGCCCCGTCGGACTCGCTGGTCCAGGATGTCAATGCCGACGGCTGCTCCGACTATCTCTACACCGACCAGTCCGGCAATTCGCTCAACGTGCTGCTCGGCAACGCGTTCACCAGCAGCGCCTCGTACGCCACCGGGAGCGGCCCCGTGGCGCTCGCCGGCGGCGACTTCGACGGCGATCTGGACCCGGACGTGGCGGTGGCCAACGCCAGCGGGAACACGGTGTCGGTGTACCGGAACAGCGGCGCCGGCGGCTTCACCCGGTTCGACTATGCCATCGTGGGCACCCAGCCGGCGGACATCCAGTCGGCCGATTTCGACCGCGACGGCCGCGGCGACCTTGCCCTGGCGCTGCAGGGCGACAAGTCGATCGCCGTGTGGAAGGCCCAGGCGGGCGGGACGTTCA
>CALAMB010000345.1 GCA_937925645.1 uncultured Acidobacteriota bacterium | reverse complement strand
AAAGTCTCGCTGCGGGTGGGCCGCTACCTGCTGGAGCGAAACCTCAAGGACACCATGGACGCGATCCGCAAGGCCGGTCTGCTCAAGGGACCCGAGTACGTGCTCGTCGACCGGCTGCACACGCTGTCGCGCGGCAAGAACCTGTACCTGATGTGCGACCAGGGCTTCACCGGCCGGGCCCAGGACTGCGGCATCCTGCCCATGCCGTTCTGACGGCGGGCGCGAAACCCGGCCGCCGCCGCGGGTCGCCCTTGGCGTTTGGGGGCGATGGCGTTATACTGTCCAATCAAATTTTCGTGGGAGAGTGACAGGCACATGAGCCGACCCGCCAGTTGCCGTAATTTCGCCGCCCAGACCCTCGCGCCCGAAATTGAAAGCCGGCTCCGCGAGCGGGCCCGCCAGGCCCGGGGCGACATCCTGAAGATGACCACCCTGGCCGGGTGCGGCCATCCGGGCGGTTCCATGTCGTCCATCGACCTGTACCAGGTCCTGTACAGCCTGGCCAACGTGGACCCGGCCGAGCCCCGCCGGCCCGATCGCGACCGGATCGTGATCAGCCACGGTCACACGTCACCGGGCGTGTACGCCGCCCTGGGCGGTCTGGGCTTTTTCCCGGTGGACGACGCCATCGCCCATTTCCGCCAGGCCGGCGGACCGTTCGAGGGGCACGTGGAGCGCTGCGTGCCGGGTGTCGAGTGGAGCACGGGCAACCTGGGGCAGGGGCTGTCGGCCGGCTGCGGCATGGCGCTGGCCGCCGAGGTCCGGGGGCTGCCCAGCCGCGTGTTCGTGGTCATGGGCGACGGCGAGCAGCAGAAGGGACAGATCGCCGAGGCCCGCCGCTTCGCGATGAAGTTCGGCCTGACCCGCCTGACGGTGCTGGTGGATCTCAACCGGCTGCAGATCAGCGGTGACACGGGCCAGGTGATGCCCCAGCGCATCCGGGCCAACTTCGAATCCGACGGGTGGCGGGTGCTGGAGATTGACGGTCACGACTACCCGCAGATCTACGGCGCGCTCCGCAAGGCCGTCCGTGACAGCAAGCGCTGCACGGCCATCCTGGCTCATACGGTGATGGGCCAGGGCGTGTCGTTCATGGAGAATCAGGCCAAATGGCACGGCCAGGCGCTCGACGAGGCGCAGCTCGCCCAGGCGCTGGCGGAGCTCGGCCTGCCCAATGACCTGGACCGCTATCGCGAGATGCGCCGCCGCGGCACGGCCCACCTGCCGGCCTGGCGTCCGCCCGAGGCGCCCGTGGACGTCGCGGCGGGCGAGCCGCGGCTCTGGACCGCCGACAAGCCCACCGACAACCGCAGCGCCTGGGGCAAGGCGCTCGAAGACGTCGCCGCGCACAACCGCCCGCGCGCCGGGGCCACGCCCATCGTGGTGTTCGACTGCGACCTCGCCGCCAGCGTCAAGACCGGCGGATTCGCCGCCGCCCACCCCGACCGCTTCTTCCAGAGCGGCATCATGGAGCACCACACCGCGGTGGCCGCCGGCGCCATGTCCACCCAGGGCGTCCAGGTGTTCTGGGCCGACTTCGGCGTGTTCGGCGTCGACGAGACGTACAACCAGCAGCGGCTCAACGACATCAACGAGGCGAACCTGAAGGTGGTCTGCACCCACATCGGCACCGACGTGGGCGAGGACGGCAAGACCCATCACGCCATCGATTACCTGGGCTTGCTCCACAACCTGCCCGGTTTCCGGATCGTCATCCCCGCCGACCCGAACCAGACGGACCGGGCGGTCCGCTGGGCGGCCGGCCAGCCGGGGAACTGCTTCATCGGGATGGGGCGGTCCAAGTGCCCGCCGGTGCTCCGCGCCGACGGCCAGCCGTTTTTCGGCCCCGACTACCGGTTCGAGTACGGCCGGGCCGATTTTTTCCGGCCGGCTGACCGTGCCCACGTCGCCGTCGCCGCCCTGGGTGCCATGGCGGGCCGGGCCGTCCGGGTGGCCGACGAGCTGGCCGCCGAGGGGATCCGCGTGGCCGTAGCGGGCGTCCCGTCGCCCCGCGACCTGGACGCCCGCGATCTGGCCGCCCTCTGCGCGCCCGGCGCGCTGATCACGTATGAGGACCACCACCGGGAAACCGGCCTGGGCGCCGTGCTGGCCGCCAGGATCCTGGAACGGGACCTGCACGTCCGCCTCGTGCGGCTCGGCGTGCGGGAGTACGCCACGTCGGGGACGCCCGAGGCGATCCTGCGCTCCCAGGGGCTCGACGCGGACAATCTGAAAGCGGCCATCCGCCGCCTGGCGGGCCATGAAGGCGCCGCGCCGGCGGCTGATCCGTCGGACCACTGATTCTTCAAACAAGGGGAGGCAACCATGAAAACCGTCTGCTCCCGGAACGCCGGCTGTGCGATTCTGGCCCTGGCCATCATCGCGTCTCTGGTCGCGCCGGTGTCGGCGGCCTCGGGCGCCGCGCCCGCCGCTCAAGAGACAGTCCGCGCGGACCAGGCCCAGGTCCCGCCGCCCGGGACCGAGCCGCGGCCGGGCCGCCTCGAAGGAAAGGCCCGGTTGATCCTGGTGAAGGACCAGCCGCCCGACGGGAAGCGGTACACCCTCCCCGTGCTGGTGGATCTGACCCAGGTGCTCGTGGTCGAGAAAGTCGATGACCGGGTGCCCGGCGTTCTGGGCGCCTACATCCTGGGGATCAGGTTCGATCCGGCCCGCGTGAAGCTGGTGGACGTGCTGGGCGGTGACACGCCCGGCTTCCAGAAGGCCCCCGTCTTCACCCGCCTGGACAAGGCCAACGCCGAGGGACTGGTCCGCTTCACCGCCTACCAGACACGCTCCGACGCGCCCGCCGGGCGGATCTCCGTGGCCCGGGTGGTGGTGGAGCTTTCCGATCCCGCCAGCCTGGAGTCGGTGGAGCTGCTGGCGGATTCCCTGGCGACCTCCATCCGCAAGACCGCCGACGGCCGGACGGTGGGTCCGTTCGCCATACCCTTCGAAGGGAAGGCGCTGCCGCGGCGGACCGTCACTCCCGCCAAACCGTAAGCCGGCCGCCGGCCACTCCGAAAAAAAAACGGCCGCCGGCTGGACCGGTGGCCGTTGTGTTTGACGGAAACGTGGATTACTTCAACTTGACGGTGTGGCCTTCCTTGATGTCGGAGCCGGAGACCACGCGCGCCTTCGACCGGTCGGGCTGGGCCTCGAACACCTCGAGCAGGCCCACTTCCTTTTCCTCGGTGAACACCACTTCGCCCTGGGAGTTCTTGATGTCCATGCTCTTGAACACGGCGACCTGGTCGCCGGGCTTCACGCCGTTGTTGGAGCCGATGTCGATGATGACCATCTCCTGCGAGACCATGGCCAGGATCTTGCCGGGCACCTTGCGCAGGGCGGCCACCGCCTCTTCCTGCGCCCGGGCCTCGTCCTGGGCCAACTGGTCGGCGCGGGAATCGTGCGTGGCCAGGAAGGAGTGGTCCATCTTCTCGATGATGTTGTTCATGGCCAGCATCGTGGCGCGGCCCACCATGCTCTCGAGGAACTCGCTCGAGGAGATGTCCAGCGCGCCGCCGCCGGAGCCCCATTTGCCGCCGCCCATGCTGACGCCCTTCTTGGCGTAAGTGGCCTCGCCGAAGTCGGCCATGACGGTCTCGGCGCTGGTGGCGTCCACGATCCGGTAGTCGATCCGGACGTACGCCTCATCCTTCTTGTAGCCCAGGCCGCCGAACACTCCGCCGCCCCAGCCGCTGCCGCCCACCTTGTTCTGCTTGGCGCCGAAGTTGGTGACCTTGGCCAGGAAGTAATACTGCACGCCCTTGATGTGCCCCTTGCGCACGGCGGTCGCCTGCTCCACGTAGCCGGACTTGCCGAAGTCCACTTCATCGGTGAGCAGGTCCACCTGGGCGCGCTCGATCAGGGTGTACTTGCCGGTCTTCTGCAGCTCGGTGATGAACATGTCCGTCAGGCCGGAGCCCACCGTGGAGTTGTAATACACGGAGTCTTCCGGCAGATTGAACGTCTTGACGGCCATCACCGGCTTGCCGCTGGCGGCGGCCGCAAAACCCGTCGCCGTCGCGACCAAAGCGGCCACGAAAGCCAACACAACCAGTCTTTTCATCGCTCTTCCTCCAGGTATATGGTTTGATCGATAAGGACGTCTGTATTGTATTCCATGCGGCGTGACATTTCCACGGTTGACTTATCGGCGGAACGTGTAAAATGTTGCGTCCGGACATGCCGCGGACCGCTAAGCATTAAGATGAGGATCCCATGCCGGGGTTTCAACGGGACAACAGGCGCGCGATCGGCATACGACTCTGGCTGCAGCTGCCACTGTACGCGGCCCGGCGGCTGGCGCTGACGCCGCGGCTGGCTGCCCCCCTGCTGCGGCATCCGCTGTCGGCGCTGGGCAACCTGCGCCACTGGGTGGTCCGTCAGCGGGACGACTTCAACGGACGCTGTTACGGCGTGACCTCCCGCGAGGCGTTCGTGGCGTACGTGGCGGAGCAGGCGCGCCGCTGGTCCGCCGGCGAGCTGGCGGAAAAGCCCCAGCTCTGGGTGTTCCAGGCCTATTGCGAGAAACCCCATGTCGGCGCCTGTCGGCCGGCGCCTGATTCGCCCTATGCCCGCGCCGGTGCCCAGCGGCGCTTCAACGAGTTCTGCGCCTTCGCTGACCGGCCGGGGACAGGCGGCTGCGGCGGTCCGGACACGCCGTGCCTGGTGGGGGAGTGGCTGGGGACGCTGCCGCGCGGCGGGCACGTTGACTTCCGGCTCAAGATCATGCTCGACGAGCGGCAGATGGCCGACTACTGGGCCGAGATGCTCCG
>CALAMB010000344.1 GCA_937925645.1 uncultured Acidobacteriota bacterium | reverse complement strand
GAAGAAGCCCGATTTCCCGAACCTGCTGGAGCACATCGACCGCTGCCAGGCCCACCTGAACCTGCAGCGGCGCCTCGACGACGCCCGCCGGCTCGCGCCCAACAACCCGTCCCAGGCTGAGGAAATCCTCATGGCCATCCGGGCGGAGCAGCCCGGCTTCCCCGGACTGGAGCCCGTTCAGCGGCTCGTCACCGAGGAGAAACGGAAAAAGGAGCTGGGCGACCGGAGCGCCGCCTTCGCCGCCTACTTTCAGGACGGCATCAAGGCGTACAACGAACGGAACTGGGATCGGGCCCGCCGCCACTTCCAGGACGCCCGGAAGCTCGCCGCCAGCCCCGACCAGGGGCGCGAGATCCAGGGCTACCTGGATCGCATCGACGGGCAGCTCAAGCAGGTCGGCCAGATCAGCCAGCTGGTGGCCGCCGCCCGCCGGGACATCCAGGCCGGCCGGAACGATCCCGCCCGCCAGTCCCTGCAGCAGGCGCTGGCGCTGGACCCGAACAACTCCGAGGCGAAGACGCTGATGGGGATGCTCCAGAGCGCCGGCTCCGGCCAGGCGGTCTATCAAACCCTGCTGAAAAACGGCATCCGCGATTACTTCCTGGGCAAGTATCCGGAGTCCGTGGCCTCCATGAAGAATTACCTGAGTTTTTCGGCGGAGAAAGCCGGCCTGGCCAACTTCTTCATCGGGGCGGCCCTGGTCAGCGAATACTACCTGGCCCGCGAGCGTTCCGCCGAGCAGCTCGATGAGGGGCGCCGCCACCTGCGCGAGTCCCGGCAATCCAACGGGTTCACCCTGCCGCCGTCGGTGCGGGCGATGCTCTCGCCCCGCATCCTGGAACTGTTCGAGCGCGGTGCCAGCTGATCCATGATCCGGATTCGCCCGCATCAGCCCGAACGCCATGCCGCACGAACCAAAAATGGATTGACATCCCGCCCGCCGTCTGCTAATTTGGCCGCCTTGCGTAGGTGCGTAGCTCAGGGGGAGAGCACTTCCTTGACGCGGAAGGGGTCAGCGGTTCAAATCCGCTCGCACCTACCATTTTTTTATTTATGCGATCGGAGTGCCCCATTCCCGCACCGGACACGGAGGACAATCCAGCCATGCTCCAAGTGATCGAGCGCGACGGCACGCGTCGCGTCGTGGCCGATTCCACCGAGGCCCTGACCATCCTGCGTCACAGCACCTCCCACCTCATGGCCCTGGCCGTGCTGCACCTGTTCCCCGGCACCCACCTGGGCATCGGCCCCGCCACCGACGATGGCTTCTACTACGACTTCCAGCTGGACCACGCCTTGACCGAGGAGGACCTGGCCCGGATCGAGGAGAAAATGCGGGAGCTGGCCGCGGCGGACCTGCCGTTCGAGCCCGCGGTGATCGGCCTGGCGGAGGCGCAGCGCGTGTTCGACGAGATGGGCGAGGCGCTCAAGTGCGAGCTCATCGACGAAAAGGCCGGCGAGATGCTGTCGTGCTACCGGCTGGACAAGCTGTACGACTTCTGCCTCGGCCCCCACGTGGTGTCGAGCGGCGCGCTCAAGGTGTTCAAGCTCCTGTCCATCGCCGGCTCCTACTGGCGGGGCGACGAGCGGCGGCCGCAGCTCCAGCGCATCTACGGCACCGCCTTCCCGACCCAGGCGGAACTGGACGCGTACCTGGCGTTCCTGGAGGAGGCCCGCAAGCGGGACCACCGCCGGCTGGGCCGCGAGCTCGACCTCTACTCCATCCAGGACGGCGCGGGCGCGGGGTTTGTCTACTGGCACCCCAAGGGCGCCCTGATCCGCCACCTGATCGAGGACTTCTGGAAGAACGAGCATTTCCGCCGCGGCTACGAGCTGGTGAACATCCCCCACCTGGCGCGGCACAACCTGTGGCGCACGTCCGGGCATTACGACTACTACAAGGAAAACATGTACACCCTCACCATTGACGAGGAGGAGTACGTGGTCAAGCCCATGAACTGCCCGGGCCACATCCTGATCTACAAAAACCGGCTGCATAGCTACCGCGACCTGCCCGTCCGCTTCGCCGAGCTGGGGACGGTGTACCGCTACGAAAAGAGCGGCGTGCTCCACGGCATGCTCCGCGTCCGCGGCTTCACCCAGGACGACGGCCACATCTTCTGCACCCCCGACCAGATCGTCGACGAGCTGGGCGGCGTGCTGGACCTGTGCCTCTTTTTCATGCAGACGTTCGGCTTCGAGCAGTACCAGGTGGAGTTATCGGTCCGCGACCCGGAGCGGAAGGAAAAGTACGCGGGCACCGACGAGGAGTGGGAGATGGCCGAAGCCGGCCTGGTGCAGGCGATGGAGGTCCGCGGCATCCCCTACACGCGCATGGAGGGCGAGGCGGTCTTCTACGGCCCCAAGATCGATTTCAAGCTCGTGGACGCCATCGGCCGCAAGTGGCAGTGCAGCACCGTCCAGTTCGACTTCAACCTGCCGCGGCGGTTTGACGTCAACTACGTCGCTCCCGACTCCAAGGAGCACCACGTCTTCATGGTCCATCGGGCCATCATGGGATCGCTGGAGCGGTTCTTCGGGACGCTGGTGGAGCACTACGCGGGCGCCTTCCCCATCTGGCTCAGCCCCGAGCAGGCGTGGGTGATTCCCGTCAGCGAGAAGTTCGCCGACTATGCCCGGACCGTCGCCCGACGGCTGCAGGCGGAAGGCCTGCGCGTCCGCCTTGACGACCGGAACGAGAAGGTGGGCTACAAGATTCGCGAGGCCCAGGTTCAGAAAATCCCCTACATGCTGGTGGTCGGCGGCCGGGAACAGGAGCAGGGCACCGTTTCCGTGCGCAACCGCCACGAGGGCGACCTGGGGGCCATGGAGCTGGACAAATTCGCCGGCCTGGTCAAATCCCATATTGACAGCCGGGCGATCAGACCTTAATTTACGCGAACACACACTCTTTACAGGAGGACGTCCATTAAACCAGCACCCAAACACGAGAGCCGGGACCGAGTGCGCATCAACGAGGAGATCACCGCACCGGAAGTCCGACTGATCGACAGCGACGGGACGCAGCTCGGCGTCGTTCCCATCGCTCAGGCCTTGGCGCTCGCCACCGAAAAACTAGTCGACCTGGTGGAGATCGCCCCGAGCGCCGAGCCGCCCGTGGCCAAGGTCATGGACTACGGCAAATTCCTCTATCAGCAGAAGAAGAAGCAGCACGACGCGAAGAAGAAGCAGAAGATGGTCCAGCTCAAGGAAGTGAAGTTCCGGCCCCGCACCGACACTCACGACTTCGAGTTCAAGAAAAAACACATCATCCGGTTCCTTGAGGAAGGCAACCGGGTCAAGTGCGGCGTCTTCTTCCGGGGCCGGGAAATGGCGCACCCGGAGCTGGGGTACGAACTGCTGGCCCGGCTGGTCGAGGAGCTCGAGGGGCTGGCCGATATGGTCAAGCCGCCGGAGATGGAGGGCCGGCTGATGGTGATGCACCTCATGCCGAAAAAATGACCCGTCGCCTGAAAGGCCATTGACAGATCCGAATTTATCATTATAATTAGCCCGTTTTTTCGCGGGAGCAGGCTCCAGCCCCGTTGCCGGCTCCGCGACAAGCCACGACATGGTGTCATCGCAAAAGGAGTTGGACCGTGCACAAGCTGAAGACGAAGCTGAAGACCAAGAAAGGCGCCACCAAGCGCTTCCGGGTGACCGCGACGGGCAAGGTCCTGCGCGGCCACAGCCATAAGAGCCACATTCTGACGAAGAAGACCCGCAAGCGGAAGCGCAACCTCCGCCAGACCGGTTTGGTCGCCAGCGCCGACCTGGGCCGCGTCAGGGAAATGCTCCAAATCTGATGGCGCTGAGGAGAGAACCGTCATGCCCCGAGTGAAGCGTGGAAACAAGAGACTGCTGAACCGAAAAAAGATCCTGGCCCTGGCCAAGGGATACCGGGGGTCGCGCAACCGCCTGTACCGCACCGCCAAGGAGACCGTGGAGAAGGCGTTGGGTTACGCGTACCGCGACCGGCGCCAGCGCAAGCGCCAGTTCCGGTCGCTCTGGATCATCCGGATCAACGCGGCCACCCGCGAACACGGTGTGTCGTACAGCCGATTTATGTCCGGTTTGAAAAAAGCCGGTGTGGAACTCGACCGGAAAGTCCTGGCGGAACTCGCCGTGAACAACCCGGTCACCTTCGCCGAACTGGTGTCAGTGGCCAAGCAGGCATAATCCTCAGTTCGTTTGAAAGGAACATCAACCGGCTGTCCCGCTACGGTGCAGCCGGTTTTTTTTTGCAAGGAGCCCGCGATGCGTGATGACCTGGCCCGAATCATGGAGGGTTTTGAGGCGGAGTGCCGCGAGGTCCGCGACGAGCCGGCGTACGGCCTGCTGCGGGAGCGCTACCTGTCGCGGGAGAAGGGCCTCCTGACCCTCCAGCTCAAGCGCCTGCGCGACCTGCCGCCCGCCGAGCGGCCCGCCTTCGGCCAGGAAGTCAACCGGCTCAAGGCGGCCATCGAGACCCGGCTGGACGAACTGGCCGGGCAGGTCCGCCTGGCGGCCTACCAGGACCGGCTGGAAAAGGAGCGCCTCGACGTCACGCTGCCCGGCTTCCCCGTGGCCCGGGGCACGCTGCACCCCGTCAAGCAGGTCGAGGCCGAGATCTGCGGCATCTTCCAGCGGATGGGTTACGCCATCGCCGAGGGACCGGAGATCGAGACCGATTTCTTCAACTTCGGCGCCCTGAACTTTCCGCCGGACCACCCGGCGCGCGACGCGCAGGACACGTTCTTCATCGGCGACGGGTCCTTCCTGCTACGCACGCACACCTCGCCGGTCCAGATCCGGACCATGCAGGCGGTGGCGCCGCCGCTCAAGGTCATCGCCCCCGGCAAGGTGTACCGCAAGGACACGCCCGACGCCACCCACTTTCCCATCTTCCACCAGATCGAGGGACTGGTGGTGGACGAAGGCGTCTCCCTGGCCGACCTGAAGGGCACGCTGGAGCACTTCGCTCGCGAATGCTTCGCCGCGGACGCCCGCATCCGGCTGCGGCCCAGCTTCTTCCCCTTCGTGGAGCCCGGCGCCGAGGTGGACGTGAGCTGCTTTTTCTGCGGCGGCCGCGGCTGCCGGATCTGCAAGGGGAGCGGCTGGATCGAGATCCTGGGCGCCGGCATGGTCCATCCCAACGTGTTCGACGCGTGCGGCATCGACAGCGAGCGCTACACGGGCTTCGCCTTCGGCATGGGCATCGACCGGGTCGCCATTCTTCGGTACGGCGTCCCCGACATCCGGATGTTCTGGGAGAACGACGTCCGGTTCCTGAACCAGTTCCACCGCTTCTGACCGAACGCGAAGGAGAGCGCGCACCATGAAAATCAGCTGCCACTGGATGGCCGACCTCATCGCCCTGGACGAACCGCCGGACCGGCTGGCGGCCGACCTGTCCATGCTCGGTCTGCCCGTCGACGCGATGGAGCGCCTGTCCCACGACACGCTGATCGACATCGACGTCACGGCCAACCGCCCCGACTGCCTCAGCCACCTCGGCATCGCCCGCGAGCTCAGCGCCCTGTACCACGAGCCGCTGCGACGCCGGGCGCCCGCCGCGCTGGACGCCGGCCGGGACGCCGCCCCGGCGCCGGCCATCACCATCGAGGACCCCGATCTGTGCGCCCGCTTCTGCGGAGTGCGCATCACCGGCGTCCGGGTGGCGCCGTCGCCGTGCTGGCTCCAGGAGCGGCTCCTGGCCGTGGGCCAGCGCCCCATCAACAACCTGGTGGACATCACCAACTACATCCTGCTGGAGCTGGGCCATCCGCTCCACGCGTACGATTTCAGCAAACTGACCGGCGGGTGCCTGGTCGCGCGCCGGGCCCGCCCCGGCGAGACGGTTCAGACCCTCGACGGCCGCATCCGCGCCCTCGCCCCGGACATGCTGGTCATCGCCGACGCGGCGCGCGCGGTGGGGATCGCCGGCGTGATGGGCGGGGCGGAGAGCGAGGTGGCCGACACGACCACCGACGTCCTGCTGGAGAGCGCCTGGTTCCAGCCCGCGTCGGTCCGCCGGACCGCCCGGGCGCTGGAGATGCGCACCGAGGCGTCGTACCGCTTCGAGCGGGGCGCGGACCTGGAGATGCCGCCGCGAGCCCTGTGGCGGGCCGCGCGGCTGATCCTGGAACTCGCCGGCGGCGAGGCGGTGTCGCCCGTGGTGGACGTCTACCCGCGCCCCTGGGCGCCGCCGGAGATCGCCCTGCGCCGCGAACGGGTCGAGCGGCTGGTGGGCGTGCCCGTCGCCGGGCTGCCGGTCGAGGCGATGCTCCGCCGCCTGGGGTTCCAGGTGGAGGCGGCGCCCGACGGCTGGCGCGTCCGGCCGCCCGCCCATCGCGTCGACGTGGGCCTGGAAGTGGACCTCATAGAGGAGGTCGCCCGGCTGCACGGCTACGACCGCATTCCGTCCACCCTGCCGCTCCATCCGTCGCGTCCGGTGTCGCGCCAGTTCGCCGGGGAGAAGGCCGCGGTCCGGCAGTTCCTGAAGGAGTGCGGCCTGCAGGAGATCCTGACGCCGAATTTCACCGACGTCCAGCGCGACGCCGCCCTCCTCTGGGCGCCAGCCGGCGAGCCGGTCCGGGTGGACAATCCGCTGGACGAGGGGGAGCCGTTCCTGCGCCAGGGCCTGCTGCCGGCGATGGTGGCCGCGCTGAAGCTCAACGAGAACAACTACAACCCCGACGTCCGCCTCTTCGAGGTGGCCTCGGTGTACGACCGGTGCGGTGACGGCCACGTGGAGCCGGTTCGGCTGGCCATCGGGGCGTACGGGCAGTGGCTGCCGGCGCACTGGTCCGCGGCGGGGATCCCGGCGGATTTCGCCCGCATCAAAGGAGTTGTCGAGGGCCTGGTCGACCGCCTCAACGTTCCGGCGGTCGTGTTTGACGAGGCGGATGACGCGCCCTTCCTGCAACCGGGGGCGGCGGCCTGGATCCGGCTGGGGGGCGGGATCATCGGTTACATCGGCCAGCTCAATGAACTGCTGGCCCAGAAGCTCAAGTTCAGGCGGAAGGTGTTCGTGGCCGAATTGCTGTTCGAACCGCTGGCGGCGGGCATCGACCGGTCGTTTGCCTTCCGCGCCCTGCCGCGGTTCCCGTTCGTTGACCGCGACATGTCCTTTGTCGTTGACATCGGGGTCAGTTTTAGTACAATAAAAACGTCGGTCATTGAATTGAAAATGCCTGAATTAGCGGAGGTTAAGCTGGTTGACCTTTACCGGGGGGACGACATTCCCCCGGACCGCAAGGCGATGAACGTCCGGCTGGTCTTTCAACATCCCGAGCGCACCCTGACCGACGAGGAGGCCGACCGCCTCCGGGAACGTGCCGCCGCCAGCCTGCGGAAACGTTTCCAAGCCCAGTTTCGATAGGGGCGGCATGAGCGAAAAAAAAGAATCCGATGGGATGGAGCGATTCGCCCATCTGGAAGATAAGATTTACCGAGTGAGCGAGTTTTTCAAGAACTTGCAGTCGCAAAACTCAAATTTGAAGGAGGAATTATCCGATTTTCAACGCCGGTATCGCGACCTGGAAGACCGGTACCGGGCGATTGAGACGATGATGGCGACAGTCCGGGAAGAAAAGGAGAAGATCGCGGAAAAACTCAGGGTGCTCATCGAGCACCTCGATGCTTTGGAGAGCAAGCAGTAACCACGCGAGGGCAGGGATCGGTGCAGATCAAGATATTGAACCAGGTGTTCAGCATCCAGGACGTGAACGACGAGGCCTACGTCAAGGAACTGGCTGGCTTTGTCGAGGAGCGCATGACGCAGCTCCAGCGCGCCTCGAACATCATCGACTCGCACCGGCTGGCTATGCTCACGGCGTTCCAGATCGCCGACGAATACTTCCAGCTCCGCAAGCAACATCGCGAGCTGAACCAGTTCGTGGGCCGCAAGAGCGCCGAGTTTGTGAAGATTCTGGATCAATTCACCGATCCGGCACCGAAACGACCTTGACCTGCAACGCGTGCGGGGTGATTCCAATTGGGTCTGCGATGAGAACGGACGGGAGTTTAGAGTTTCGGCACGGTGTGCAAGCCTTCTGCGAGAGGGAAGCCTGAAGTGCTGAACAGACACCCACTTTGAACTGCCGGACCAAAACGATTCGCCCTGCACCGTTGCAGCTTTTTCCCGCCTGATCCTCTCCGGAACGGTCTCCCGGACAACCTGCGCAAACAGGACCCCTTGGGGTTTGTGCATATATTGCCCGAAGGAGACGACATGAACGCATTCTATACGGCTTTGATCATCGCGGCCCCCGTGGCCGTGGTCGGGACGGTGCTGCTGGTTGTCTACCTCCGCCTGAAGAACCGGGTGGTCACCGAGCGGCTCCGCGCCGCGCAGGCGCAGGCCGACGAGATCGTCACCCGGGCCCGCCGGGACGCCGAGCAGGCCAAGCGCGAGAAAGTCCTCGAAGGGAAGGACGAGCTCTTCAAGCTCCGCAGCGAACACGACGCGGACATCAAGGAGAAGCGGAAGGAACTGACCGCGACCGAACAGAAGCTGTCCCAGCGCGACCTGGCGCTCAGCCGGCGCGAGGAGCAAATCACCAAGAAGGAAAAGGAACAGGCCAACCGGGAAAACGGGCTCATCTCGCGCGAGGTCCGGATCAAGGAAGAGGAAACGAAAGTGAAGGAGCTCCGCCGGCTGCAGCAGGAGCAGTTGGAAAAGGTCGCCGGCATGACCCGCGACGAGGCCAAGCAGCAGCTCGTGGACGTGCTCCAGGAGGAGGCGCGGCACGACGCCACCGCGCTGGTCAAGCAGATCGAGGACGACGCCCGGAACCGCGCCAACAGTCTGGCCCGCAAGATTCTGTCCACTTCCATCCAGCGCTGCGCTGTGGAGCACACCATCGAAACCACCGTGTCGGTGGTGGATCTGCCCAGCGACGAGATGAAGGGCCGCATCATCGGCCGCGAGGGGCGGAACATCCGCGCCCTGGAGATCGCCACCGGGATCGACCTGATCGTCGACGACACCCCCGAGGCGGTCATCCTGTCCGGTTTCGACCCCTATCGCCGCGAGATCGCCAAGATCGCCATCGAGCGCCTCATCACCGACGGCCGGATCCACCCCGCGCGGATCGAGGAGATCGTGGACAAGGTCAAGGCCGAAATGGAGCAGAAGATCCTGGAGATCGGCGAGGAGGCCGCCTTCGAGATGGGCTTCCACGACTTCCACCCCGACGTGCTCAAGCTTCTGGGCCGCCTGCACTATCGCTCGAGCTACGGCCAGAACGTGCTGGAGCATGCGAAGGAGGTGGCGCACATCGCCGGCATGCTGGCGCAGGAGGTGGGCGCCGACGAGCGGGTCGCCCGGCGCGCCGGCCTCATCCACGACATCGGCAAGTCGGTGGACCGGGAGGTGGAGGGCACCCACACCCAGCTCGGCGTGGAGCTGCTGCGCAAGAACGGCGAGAACCCCGAGGTGTTGCACGCCGTCGAGGCGCATCACTTCGACGTGGATTTCCAGAGCGTCGAGGCGGTGCTGGTGCAGGTGGCCGACGCGGTGTCCGCCGCCCGGCCGGGCGCCCGCCGCGAGATCCTCGAGTCGTACGTCAAGCGCCTCGAGAAGCTCGAGAACATCGCCGACAGCTTCACCGGCGTGGCCAAGGCCTACGCGCTTCAGGCCGGCCGCGAGATCCGCGTCATCGTCGAGAGCAACAAGATCAGCGACGAGCAGGCGTTCTGGATGGCCAAGGACCTGACCAAGAAGATCGAGAGCGACCTGCAGTACCCGGGCCAGATCAAGGTCACGGTGATCCGGGAACGGCGGTTCGTCGAATACGCCAAGTAGGAACCCGGCCGGGGAGCCGGCCGGTCCGTCTGCGGGAGGATACGATGCGGGTGCTGTGCGTGGGCGATGTCTTGGGACGGCCGGGGCGGCGGGTGCTCCGCGAGATGCTGCACCGGGTGCAGAGCGAGTACCGGATCGATTTCACCATCGCCAACGGCGAGAACGCCGCCGGCGGTTTCGGGATGATCCCCGAAAAGTTCCAGGAGCTCATGCCGCTGGGGATTGACGTGATGACCTCGGGGAACCACATCTGGGACCGGAAGGAGGTGTACGACCTCCTCAACCAGACCGACCGGCTGCTCCGCCCGTTGAACTACCCCCCCGGGGTGCCCGGCCGGGGCTGCACTGTGGTCGACTCGCAGATCGGCGTGCCGGTGGCGGTGGTGAACCTCCAGGGCCGCGTGTTCATGCCGCCCATCGACTGCCCCTTCCGCGGCATCGAGGCGGTGCTGGCCGAATTGCGGCGCCGCACGCCCATCATCTTCGTGGATTTCCACGCCGAGGCCACTTCCGAGAAAGTGGCCATGGGCTGGTTTCTCAACGGCAAGGTCAGCGCGGTGTTCGGCACCCACACCCACGTCCAGACGGCGGACGAGCGGATCCTGCCGGACGGCACGGCGTACATCACCGACCTCGGCATGACCGGCCCCCACGACTCGGTCATCGGCATGGACGTGGAGGGCTCCATCCAGCGGTTCCTGTTCCACCTGCCGAGCAAGTTCACCCCGGAGACCCGGGGACACCGGCTTAACGCGCTGGTGGTCGAGGTGGATCCCGAGACGGGCCGCGCCACCGGCGTGGAGCGGCTCAACCTGCCGCTGCCGTCGTGACCCGGAGAGGCGCGCTCCGGTAACGGATCAACTTTTGGCGGTCCGGAGACATCTATATTCCGAACCTGGCGGCATTCGGACGCACTGAAAATCCAGCGGCGAGGAAAGCGGATATGAGAACCTGGCAGCGGACGGCGATCGCGGCGGTCACGGCACTGGGAATGGCGGCGATGATGGCGGCTGCGGCGGTGGAGACGGTGACAGCCGGCGGCCGGCTGTTCCGGGTGGAGCGCTGCCCGGAGACGGCGCTGCCCCTCCAGGTCCGCCCGGTTGAGCCGGTGCCGTACGCGGGCGAGCCCGCGGCGGCCGCCCGCCGCTTCCTGGCCGACCATGCCGGGTGGCTGGGGCTGGGCGCCGAGCTGGCGCAATACCAGCCGGCGGCGGAGCGCCGCTCGCCCGGCGGGCGCCACGTGGACCTGGATCTCTGGCACTCCGGCCGGCCGGTGGTCAACGGCCGGATCAGCGTTCATTTCGACCCGGCCGGACGGGTGACGCTGGCTCAGCGCGTGCCTATGGGCCCCGACCCGGCGTGGCCGGAGGATTTCCCCGACCGGACGGCGGCGCTCGGTCTGGCCGCCGACGCCTTCGCCGAGCGGGTCCTCCGGACGGCCTGGCCCAAGCCGCTGGCCGAGAAGCCGCTGCCGCCTGTGGCGATGCTGGAGACCGAGCAGGAAGCGTATTTCATCGACGCGGGCCGGCCGCTCGCCGCGCGGGAGTTCCGGCTGGCGACGGAGGAGCCGCCGGCCCGCTGGACCGTCTGGGTGGGCGGCGCGCCGCTCCGCGTGCTGGGCGCGTCCGCCGACGTCTGGTATGCCGACGGCAGCGGCCGGGTGTTCCAGCCCAATCCGGTGAACTACCTGAATGACTCCAGTCTGCGGGACACGTCGGACGGCAGCTTGTTCCTCCCCGCCTACCTCGACGTGGTGCTGGCGGAACTGGCCGCCCCCGATGCCCAGGGCTATCACCTGACGGGGCCGTGGGTCCAGATCGTGAGCCGCACCGACGAGCCCCCGCTGACGGCGCCGCCCGCGGAACCGTCGCCCGTGTTCGACTACCCGCGGGACCCGGCGGGATTCGAGGCCGTGATGGCCTACTACTGGATCGATTCGGCCCAGCGGTACATCCAGTGGCTGGGCTTCGACACCATCGTCCACTTTTCACTCCCGGTGGACGTGCATGGGCTGAACGGCGCCGACAACTCGCATTTCGTGCGGCAAGGCAGCACCCGCTACATCGCCTTCGGCGACGGCGGCGTCGATGACGCCGAGGACGCCGACATCATCCTCCACGAGTACGGCCACGCCATCCAGGACACTTCCAACAGTGCCGCGTTCAACAGTTTCTACATCGAATCCGGGGCCATCGGCGAAGGATTCTCCGACTACTGGGCCTTCAGCCGGACCTACGACCTGAGCGTGGCCAGCGGCTACAACCCGTTTCACATCGGCGAGTGGGACGCGAAGGGCTACACCCCGCCCGACACGTTCCTCCGCCGGATCGATCATGACGACATGCGCTATCCCGAGGACAAGACCAACGACATTTACGGCGACAGCGCCTACTGGTCCACGGCGCTGAAGAACCTGTTCCTGCAGCTCGGCCAGGAGGTCGCCGACCGGATCGTGCTGCAGAGTCACTTTCTGATGCCGACCGCCGCGCAGAACACCTTCCACCGGGGCGCGGAGGCCATGATCGACGCCGACCAGGCGCTCTACGGCGGCGCCCACGTGTTCGAGATCTGCCAGGAGTTCCTCCGGCCGGGCATCTTTTCCGTTGACGACTGCCGCGCCCTGGGCCCGTTTCTGGAATCCGCCGGCCGGGTGCTGACGGAGGTGGAGGGGAACGGCAACGGCATCGCCGAACCCGGCGAGCTCGTGGCGCTGGCCGTGCCCATCCGGAACACGGGTGCGGCGGCGACCGGGGACGTTCTGGTGACGCTCGCCGCGCCGGACGACCTGGTGGTCTACCGCGGCCAGGCGCACTACGCGGCGCCCGCGGCCGGCGGCGCGGCCGTGGCGCCGGGCGTGCCGTTCCTGGTGCGCCTCCGCGACGACGCGGCGTGCGGCGTCGACCTGACGCTGGAGCTGGAGTGCCGGTTCGGGACCCACGTCCAGCGCTTGGCCTACACCCTGCCGGTGGGCCAGACCGTCGACTCCACCCTGGCCGCCGACGACATGGAGGCCGCCAGCTCCCTCTGGGAGGTGGATCACGGCCCGGGCATGGTGTCGTACTGGGAGCGCGTGGCGGCGAACTACTACCATGCCGGACCGACGGTCTGGCGCGCCTTCGACCGCGACAAGAAGAACGACGACTACCTGATCTGGGGGCCCCTGGATCTGCCCGCCGGCTCGCTGTACGAGCTGAGCTTCTGGCACACGTACTATCTGGAGGGCGGGGCGACCGCCTACGACGGGGCGGTGCTGGAATTGTCCACCGATGAAATCACCTGGGCCGACCTCGGCGCGTCGATGGTGGAGGGCGGGTACAACGCCACCGTCTCCATCAACTATGAGTCGCCGATCCTCAGCCGGCCCGCCTGGTCGGGCGGGGGGCTCGGCGCCATGACCCGGGTGCGGGTCAATCTCTCCGCCTGGGCCGGGCAGACGGTATGGCTTCGCTTCCGACTCGCCTGCGACAGCTCCACGAAGGTGGGCGGCGGCTGGTACGTGGATGACGCGATGATCGCCCGCGCGGAGCCCGACTGCGAGGCCTACGCCTTCCGGGCCGGCGACCTCGACGGCAACGGCATCCTCGACGCCGCGGACGTGGTCCTCCTCGCGGCGCTCCTCGGCGGGAACCTGGCGGCGGGGGAAGGGGACTTCCAGCGCAGCGAGTGCGCCGCCGATCTGGACGACGACGGCCGGATCACCGTGCGGGACCTGGCCCTGCTGGCTCTTTTGACCGACTAGTCCGCGGTTGAACCGGAGCATGGATATCTACCCGGCGGATTCCCCTGACGGCGGCGGGCAGCGGGAACGCGCCCTGGCGCGCGTCGGCGCCTGGGTGCTGCTGTCCGTGCTGTTCCTCGCCATGCGGGTGGGGTACCTGCGGGAGCCCCTCATCGGCATCGACGAGACGGGCTACATGGTCGTCGCGGACGTGCTCTCCCGGGGCGGCCGGCTCTATGCGGACGTCTGGGAGCAGAAACCGCCGATCCAGTACCTGCTCTACCTGGGCGTCCAATCCATCGACCACAGCCCGGAAGCCATCCACGTTGCCGGCCTCCTGCTCGGCCTGGCCAACACCCTGCTGGTGCTGTCCCTCGGCCGCCGCCTGTTCGGGTTCTGGGCCGGACTGGCCGCCGCGTGGCTCTACAATGCCTGCACCGCCTCGTTCGGAGCCGTCTCCTTCAACTCGGAAGTCTTCCTGGTCTGCTGCCAGCTCGCGGCGATCCGGCTGCTGTTCTCCCGGGCGATGGCGCGCGCCCCCGCCTGGACGGCCGCCGGCGCGGGCGTCCTGTTGGGGCTGGCGTTCATGAACAAGTACGTCGTGGCTTTCCCCATCGCGGCGATCGCGGTCTGGCTGGCGCTCGCGGCGCCGACGGGAGCCATCGCCGGCCGGCGCCGGGCGGTGCTGGGCGCCTTCGCCGCCGGGCTGGCGGCGGCGCCCGCCGCGTGTCTGGCCTGGTGCGCGGGACAGGGGGTGCTGGGAGACTTTTTCCGGATCACGTTCGGCTACAACGCCCGGTACGCCGTCCACGACTTCTGGCGGATCTTCCTGAACTACTCCACGGGCTTCATCCGGGAATTCGCCGCGACCCGGTGGTTCCTGCTTCTGGCCGCCGCGGCCGGCGCCGGGTGGCTGGCGCTCCGTCCCCGGCGGTTCCGCTCGGCCGATCCGGAGGCGCGCCGGTTCCTGTTTCTCTGGCTGGCCGGCTCGGCGCTGGCGGTGGCCGGACCGCTGAAGTTTCTGGATCACTACTTCCAGCTCATCATTCCGGTGCTGGCCCTGCTGGCCGGCGCGCTCCTGGCCGAGCCGATCCGGTGGCGGGCCGCGGCGGCCGGCCTGCTGGCCGGGGTGGCGGTGACGGCCTGGCCGGTGGCCACCGCGGCGGCGCAGAGCGTGGCGGCCTTCGCCGCGCGACCCGGCTGGGTGGCGGAGTCCGGCTACGAACCGGCGCGGATCGGCCGCTGGCTCGCCCGCCAGGCGCCGCCCGGCGGGGCGGTGCTGGTCTGGGCGGCGGATATCGACATCTACTTCTATGCCCGGCGGGACCCGGCCGCGCGGTTCTTCTGGTGGCCGCAACTGCTGCGGGATCCCCTGCCGGAAGGGGCGCTGGAGATCTTCTTCGCCGACCTGGAGCGGCGGCGGCCGCGGTTTGTCGTGGAGGGGGATCATCCCGTGTACGGGTTGCTGCGGGCGGACAATCCGGCCGCGGTGGAGCGGTTCGAGCGGCTCTGGCGGCCGTACCTGGCGCGGCACTACGCCCCGCGGCCATGGCCGGCCGACGCCGGGCTGACGGCGGAGCGCGCCGCGCGGCTGCGGCTCTGGGAACGCGTCCCGTCGGCCGGGAATCCCTGACACCCGGTCGGAGAAGGGATCAGACCTGATCCGTCAGCCGGTAGAACTCCCGTGGCATGGCGCCCTGGAAGACGCGACGCACCGCCGCGCCCAGCAGCCCGGAGGTGATGAAGCGCACCGAGGCCCGGAGCAGCGGCCCGTTCTCCTCGAGCAGCCGCCCGGCGCGCTCCAGCGCCGCCGGGCCCTCGGCCAGCCACTTGTCCATCACCCGCTGTTCCACGCAGCGCATGAGTCCCAGCTTCCGGTTCAGCTCGCGGAGGAAATGAGCCGGCTCGCCGCGGACGACGGTCTCCACCGCCAGCCGGCCCGTGAGCCAGGCGGCGTCGATGCCGCCGCCGTGCAGGGCCGAGGCGAATCCGCCCGCGTCGCCGGCCCGGATCACCTTGCCAACGAACGGCGGCTGGGGACAGGTGCCCACCAGGAAGCCGCCGATCTTGCGCACGCGCCGGTAGCCGGCGATGCCGTTCGCCTCGAGGTAGCCCTCCAGGATCTCCCACGGCGGCGCGGCGGGCCGGGTCAGCCAGCCGAAACCCACGTTGGCCTGGCGGGTGCCCTTGGGGAAGATCCAGAAGTAGCCCGGCTGCTCCTCGAGAATCTTGACGTCGATGGTGTTCGCCCAGGCGGAGAAGTCGCCCTCCAGCGTCCACTGCAGGCCGAAGCCGGGGGGCGGATCGAACTCGTGCCAGCGGGAGTAGAAGGCGTACATCCCGCGCGCGTCCACCACCGCCCGGAAGTCGTCTTGCAGCGCGAACGGGTCCGCGCGCTCGCCCTCGCGCACCTCCACGCCGGCGGCCCGCGCCCGGCGGCCCAGCTCCGCCTGCCACTCGCCGCGGTCGATGACGAAGAAACGGTTGCGCGAGCCGATGTCGAAGGTGAACGACCGGCCGTTGACGTGCAGCCGCGCGTGGCGGATCCGCGTGCGGATGAACGCCTTCTCCATGGTCAGGACGCCGGCCGGGTCGTAGATTCCCTCGGCGCACTGGATGTTCCCGCCGATCTCGCCCTTTTCGAACAGCACGCACGGCAGGCCCAGGCGCGCCGCGGTGAGCGCGGCCGACAGTCCGGCGGGCCCGCCGCCCACGACGGCGATCCGGTCGCGGTCACCGTGGCCGGGGTGCCGGTTCATGGACGTCCCTCCAGGCCGGCGGCGAGCCCGGCCCGCCGCTCCTCGACCGCGGCGGCCAGGTGCGCCACCGCCTCCTCCCGCCGGGCCATGAGCCGGCGCGGTTCGCGCCGCAGCCCCGACTGGGCCAGCGCGTGGACCAGCAGCGGGAAGAGCTGGGTGACGTCGCCGTGACAGTAGACGCTGTTGACCACGTACTCGGCGGTGGTCTTGCCCCAGGTGTGTCCCTCGCCCGCCGGGCAGCCGGAGAGGCCGCCGGTGTGGACGTTGGCGTCGCTGATCTGGATGTCGATGTCGAAGCCGCCCACGTCGATCTCCAGGATCTGGCTCATGAGCGGCTCGCCCTGCAGGGTGTAGTTCTTCGGCACGCCGCCGCCCAGGATGATCACCGCCATCTTGCGCGAGCCGGCCGACTTGGCCAGGTACTGGAACGCGGCATACTCGAACACGTCGGCGGCCAGGTCCAGGCGGAAGCGGAACGCGTCGCCCAGCAGCCGGGCCAGCTTGACCACGTTCAGGAAGATGGAGCCGTCCTGCGGCGCGCCGCAGAAGATGGGCACCTGCAGCCGGTGGCAGGTGGCGAGCAGGCTGGGGTTGTCCGCGCGGCCCAGCCGCTCCTCCACCTCGCGGAGGTACTTGCCGAGCAGGAAGTGGCACTCGGTGGTGGTCATGGGCCGCTGGAACTCGGGGGCCTGGAGGACGCGGCTGAAGAACTGGTCGGTTTCTAAAAGCACCTGCTCGTTGAAGAAAATGTCGTAGATGCGGATGATCTGTTCCTTGCGGAGCACCCGGTCGTCCACCGCCGGCGAGCCCTCGCGCAGGATGTGCCCCAGACTCCGGTGGGCGTCGTGGTACAGGTTGGCCCCGGTGGTGCAGATGAGGTCCACCACGCCGCGCTCCAGGAGCGGGTTGAGGCAGGAGCGGGCCAGGTCGGCCGGGGTCATGGCCCCGGACATGGTCAGCACGATGGTGTAGTCCTCGCGGACGGCCCGTTCCAGCAGCTCCCAGGCGGACCGCAGCTCGCGGCCGCCGTACGCCAGGAACGCCTTTTGCAATAGCTCGGGGGTGGTCTCGCGGCCGTCGATGGGCTGGGACTGCAGGATGCGTCCGCCGCCGGCCGGCTGCTTCTGTTTGCGCGCGCTCACCGGGTGTCCTCCTTGAGAAAAAATCCCAAAAAGTATAGCACAGCCCCGCGCTACTTGTGGTACAATCACCGCCTTTGCGTGGCTAAGTTTTGACGGAGGTCTCCGATGGGCAGCGTACTGAAAAAGAAGCGCAAGCGCGCCGGCAAGCTCAGAAGGCAGCGCAAGCACAAAATGAGACGCAACCAGCACACCAAGAAATAGCGTCGTCCGCCGGCCGCCCGCGCGCGGCCGCCAGACCGGGAGACAGTCCCGGCCTTGCCGGCCGATCCGCGAGCGGCGCCGCCGCGGCTCCGGGGCATCGGTCTCGCGAGTCGCCGCCTTCAAGACGCCGGACAGGCTCATCCGCCTGCCCGGCGTTCCGCTTTTTCGGCCGCCATGTTTCTCCCCGACGACGGCCGTCCGGCTGTGTCATAATATCCGCCGAAACCATCCGCGTGTCCGCGTTCGAAAAAACCGAGGAGGAATGGCCATGCGCCTGAGCCCCCGATTGCCGGTCATCCTGTTCGTCATCCTGCTGACCGCCTTAGCCACGCCGCGCCCGGCGGCGACCGCGCCGTTGCTCGATTGGGAGAACCTCGATGTGCAGGAGCGGAACGCCGAGGCGCCCCGCGCCTCTTTCATCCCCTTCGACTCCGTCGACGCGGCCCGCGCCGGCGGCGCCTCGCCGTGGGTGCTGCCGCTGGCGGGCTCCTGGAAGTTCCACTGGGCGCCCCGGCCGGACCTCCGTCCCGCGGACTTCTACCGGGTGGATTTCGACGCCGGCGGCTGGACCGACTTCCCCGTTCCGGCCAACTGGGAGTTCCGCGGCTACGGCGTGCCCCACTATTACGACTCGGCCAACTCCTTTCCCGCCGACCCACCTCGGGTGCCCCATGACGACAACCCGGTGGGCTCCTATCGCCGCACGTTCGCCTTCCCCGCCGAGTGGACGGGTCGCCGGCTTTTCCTCCGCTTCGACGGAGTCAACTCCGCCTTTCACGCCTGGCTCAACGGCCGCTACGTGGGCTTCAGCAAGGACTCCAAGAGCCCGGCCGAGTTCGACGTCACCGGCCACGCGGTGCCCGGCGAGAACGTTCTGGCCGTCGAGGTGTACCGCTACAGCGACGGGACGTATCTGGAAGCGCAGGATATGTGGCGCGTCAGCGGCATCGAGCGGCCGGTCTGGCTCGTCGCGACGCCCCCGGTGCGAATCCGCGACTTCTTCGCCCGCGCGGGAATGGATGCGGCCTACCGTGACGGCCGGCTCGAACTGGACGTCAGCCTGTGCAACCACACGGCGGCGGCGGTCCGCGGCGCCGTGCGGCTGGCGCTCTTTGACGGGGCGGGGCAGGCGGTGCCGCTGGCCGCCCCGGTCCGTACGGTGGCGCTGCCGGCGGGCGGCGACGCCGAAGTCACTTTCAACGAGACGATTGAAGCCCCCGCACCTTGGACCGCCGAGACGCCCAACCTGTACCGCCTGGTCATCGCCCTCGAGGACGCGGCGGGCCGCGTGATCGAAGCCACGGGCTGCCGGGTGGGCTTCCGCACCGTGGAGGTGCGGAACGGCAAGCTCCTGCTCAACGGCGTGCCGCTGGTTATCAAGGGCGTGAACCGACACGAGTGGAGCGCCACCGAGGGGAAGGTCGTGGACGAGGCGCTCATGCTCCAGGACATCCGCCTGATGAAACAGTTCAACATCAACGCGGTGCGCGCCAGCCACTACCCGAACCGGGAGGAGTGGTACGATTTGTGTGACCAGCACGGGCTTTACGTCATCGACGAGGCGAACATCGAATCCCACGGCATCAGCTTCGACGCCGACAAGACCCTGGCCAACAAGCCGGAGTGGCTCCCGGCCCACCTCCACCGCACCCGGCGGCTGGTGGAGCGCGACAAGAACCATCCCTCGG
>CALAMB010000343.1 GCA_937925645.1 uncultured Acidobacteriota bacterium | reverse complement strand
GGCGCAGTACCGGGTCCTGCTCGAGGATCTGGCCCGCATGCAGACCCTGTTCCTGATGCTCACCGGGGGCGAGCCCATGGTCCACCCCCATTTCTTCGACATCGGCAACATGACCCGGGAGCTGGGTTTCGTGGTCCGGATCCGCACCAACGGCCATCTGCTGGATCCCCGCAATGTCGAGCGGCTGCTCCGCGAGGTGGAGCCGTACACCGTCGAAGTCACCCTGCATGGGGCCACCGCCGAGGTGCATGACCGGCAGACCCGCGTCCCCGGCAGTTTTGACCGCCTGATGGGCAACCTGCGTCAGGCGCGGGCGGCCGGCCTGCGTTGTGCCACGGTGGCCACGCCCACCGCCTGGAACGAGCATCAGATCGAGACGATGATCGCGCTCGGCGACGAGCTCGGTGCCCCCCTGCGGTTCCAGGGGCCCGTGGGCCCACGGAGCAACGGCGACACGGCGCCTTTGTCCATCCAGCCCAGCCGGGCCACGTGGGACCGGATCGAGACCCTGATGGCGGAGCGCAAGGAAAGTATCGCGGTGGGGCCCGAGTGTCCGGCGTCCGAGGCCGCACCGGACGCCGATGCCGAGGAAATGGCCTCTTGCAGGGTGGGTCTGGCCGGCGTCGACATCGATCCCTTCGGCAACGTGAAGCCCTGCATGCACATTCGGGAAGTCGCGGGGAACCTGCATCAGCAGTCCATTGCGGAGATCTGGAACCGGTCGCCCCTGTTCGCGCAGGTCAGGCAGCGCGCCATCGCCGCGGCGTCCAGATGGAACGGGGAACGACCCCGGCAATTTGGCGCGCCGATTTTCTGTCTGGCCATCGACGAGATGTGCGGCGAGGTAGATGGGAGGCGCGTCGGCCCATGAACCCGGACCAGTGGAACGCAGCGGCGGGCCCCGGAAGCTGTCTCACCACGGCCTTGACCGATGGCGACGAGGTGGTTCTCCGGGTGGACGGGGAGTGCATGGAACCCGAAGTCGACAATCGGGCCGCGGTGCGGGTGAAGCGCGCCCGGTTCCTCGTCCCCGGCGATGTGGTGGCGTTTCGCGATCCGCAGCGCCACCGCCTGGTGGTCCATCGGTTCCTGGGGTACGTGCGACGGCGGGGGGAGTGGCGGCTCCTGATCAAGGCGGACCGGGGCGCTGGGCCCGATCCCCTGGTGGAGCCAGCCTGCGTGCTCGGCAAGGTGATCGCCCGGGATGGCGAGGCCGTCCGGGTTTCCTTGGCGAAGCGGTTGCAGGCGCTGGGCCAGTATGCCGCCTGTTGCCTGCGCGGTTTATTCCGGCGGGCAGGACCTACGGCGAAGTAGCGCCCGCAGTAGCGCCCGTCCGCCGGACGGGCGCCGTGACACTCGGCAGGGCGCGAGGGGATTCCGATCCGCCATCTCCGCGGCGCCGTAGCGCCCGTCCGCCGGACGGGCGCCGTAAAACTTGGCAGGGCGCGAGGGGATTCCGATCCGCCATCTCTGCAATTCTACACGAACCCGTAGGCGAATCGCTCAACTGTGCCGAAGGGACGGGCCGCGCCCGGCGGGCGCGGCCTACTGTTCGCCGCGACATAGCCTGCGGCGCCGTAGCGCCCGTCCGCCGGACGGGCGCCGTGGAATTCGCTCATCCCCTATTTCGCCACTGCCGTGTGGCAGCGAAAGCACGGCGGCTTCGAATCGGCAGCCCGGCGGGTTGACCCGGGCGGGAGCCGCGGGTATGATGGATGGGACCATGCCGTGTAGTTCCAGTCGTTCCGTTCAATTCATGAACGGGCTGCGGCGCGTGCCGCGGCGCTGGCCTGAAAACCACAGCCGGGTGGCGGGGCGGATCCCGCGCACCGGCCAGGAGGATGTATGCGTCAGTCCATCGGGGTGTTGCTGCTGACCCTGCTGCTGGCCGCCACGGCGGCGGGCGGCGGGATCGATCCGGAACTGCTGGCCGGGATGAAGGCCCGCGCCATCGGCCCGGCGGGGATGAGCGGCCGGATCGCCGACATCGAGGCGGTGGAGGCCAACCCGGCGGTGGTGTTCGTCGGCGCCGCCACCGGCGGCGTCTGGAAGTCCGTCAACGGGGGGCTCACCTGGACTCCGGTCTTCGACGACCAGCCCGTGGCCGCCATCGGCGCCGTGGCCGTCTTCCAGCCCAACCCCGACATCGTCTGGGTGGGCACCGGCGAGGGGAACCCGCGCAACTCCGTCTCGGTGGGCAACGGCGTCTACAAGTCCGTCGACGGCGGCCGCACGTGGAAGCACGTGGGACTGGACGGCACCGAGCGGATCCACCGCATCGTACTCCACCCCACCGACCCCGATGTGGCGTACGCCGCGGCGATGGGCCGCGCCTGGGGCGAGAACCCGGAGCGCGGCGTCTTCAAGACGGTGGACGGCGGCAAAACCTGGACCCGCGTGCTGTTCGTGGACGCGCGCACCGGCGCCGCCGACCTGGTCATGGACCCGGCCAATCCGGACAAGCTCTTCGCCGCCATGTGGCAATACCGCCGCTGGCCGTACTTTTTCCGTTCCGGCGGCCCCGGCTCAGGGCTCTTCGTGACCAGATCGGAAGAGCACACGTCTGAACTCCAGTCACGTCAGTCA
>CALAMB010000342.1 GCA_937925645.1 uncultured Acidobacteriota bacterium | reverse complement strand
GTCGTAGTCCTGCGGGTCGCCCTGAACGTATCCAGCCTCGTTGACCAGCGATTGGACAATGAGGCTTTCCAGCCCTTTTTCGGTGGTATCCGTCGTCATATCAGTCCCCCGGCGCTGGCTCTCGTCCCAATTGAAGTGGGCAACAGACGATTGTACACTTTCTCGCACCGGTGGTGCGAGTTTTTCTGACTCGTTGTCGCGCTGCGGCGTGAATCAACTTCACGAATCACTCGCCCACCGAGGTGTTCTGCCGCTCTTCGACGACCTGTCCATCCTTCCACAGCACAACGCCCGCGCCCACTTGCCTTGCCTTCTGCCGGGCCTTGGCCGCCGCCCGCTTCATAGCGATTTCCGCCGCTGCCAGGTCGGGGTCGCGTTTTTTATCGCCCTTGCCGGAATCAACCGTCTGCTTGCTCATGCTTTCACTCCTTCTTGGATCAGCACCGGCTCGCCGCCGGAATTGTCATAAAGCGCCCATTCATCGACCAGCGGTTTGTACAGCGTTTCGAAATTACGCAGCCCGGCCGCGAAACGCCGCCGGATGACCGGCTCGGGGATGTTGTGGCCGCCCTCGCGCACCCGTTGCCGTACCCGGGCCACGGCCAGTTCCGGCGAGGCCAACCGCAGAAAGAACAGCTTGACGATGTAGCCCTGCTCCCGCCAGCCGGGAATGAGCCCGGCATAGCCCCGGCCGCTCAGGGTGGTCTCGAAGGCGAAGCTCTCGCCGCGCCGGACATGGTTGTAAATCTCCTCCAGCATCAGCCGCCCGGCGCGAAAAGCCGCCCGCTCCGGCTCGAAGGGGGCGAGCCCGGCGGCTATGAGGTCGGCGTTGACGAAGGCCGGGCAGTGGGCCTCCATGGGCAGGAATTCCCCTGCAAAGGTGGTCTTTCCCGCGCCGTTCGGTCCCGCGATGATGATGATTTTTTTCTCCGGCTTGCTGGTGTCAGTCGGTTTCATCCATGTCCCCCTCGTCATCAATCTCGTCATCGGCATCGGCGGTGTCCTCTTCCAACGCCAGCAGTTCGTCCTCGGCAATCTCCGGCACCTCGATGCCGCGCACATCCACATGACCGGTGACCACATCGGAAATCAGTCGGGTGCGGTATTCGCGCATCAATTCGATCTCACGTTGAGCGCGGGAAATGGCCTGGTCGATTTCCGCTGACTTTTCCTGGATGTGTTCAAGAATTTCCAGTTGCTCGTCAATTGGTGGCAGACCAATTGGATAATTTTTCACAAAATCCGATGGAATCCGCTGCTGGCCAGCCGCCCCGGTCATGTATTGTTCGCCCAGTAACAGGAACTGTTTGGTTGATGTGAGGAACCGGAGAAAAGCGCCGTCGATGGCCTTTGAAGGGCGAAGAACAATCAACTCGGTAGTACCAAAGCCGAAATCAGATTCAAGCCCTTTGAGGTAAGCTCCCTTGCCGTTTTCAAAACAGGGAGTGATTTTCGCGACAACCACATCCCCGCGTCGGAAATAGGTAAAGCCATTCCAGACTTCGGACAGCGTGCGTTTTTCGGAGCAATCGATATCCCCATTGACGGAGATGTTCTCCATGGGAAGAAAGACGACCTTTTCTTCATCCGCTGGATTCGCTCGTGTCTCAGATTTCGATGGATTGAAGCTGACCACGCGTTTGAGCTTCGTGGCATCCCAATGCTCCGGAATATCTCCGATCCATTCCACGCCGCTGGGCTTGAACTTGACCTTGGGATCAAGCCCCCGGGTCACGGCCTGGTTGATGACGTTCTGCTTCTGCTCCTTGAGAAGTTCAATGAACCGCCGCTTGTTGCGGATAAATTTTCGGAACAAACGGTCTTGCGCCTTCAGGAATCGTGCGATGGCTTGCTGCTCTTCCTGCGGAGGGCAGACCACCGGCATGCTCAGAAATTTATCGGGATAGAGCCTGAGCCGGGAAGAGCGAATGCCCGTTGACCGGCAAATGTATTCCGACCGATATCCTTCAATCCGCAACAGACTGTCGAGATAGTAGTAGTCGTAATCCTGGTTGCTTCTTGGCCGGTAAACGCCATAGGCGGGACTCACAATTCCAGCATGGTTCGAGACGCCCAATGCAGACATCCAGGCCCACATCGTATTGATGATCAGGTCTCCGGGTTGGCAACGTTTCTGACCGACATTCGACTCGGCCTTGAACATGGTCACGT
>CALAMB010000341.1 GCA_937925645.1 uncultured Acidobacteriota bacterium | reverse complement strand
TAGAAACGATCTCGTGTACAATTTATCAGTGAATATTTTCTCAAATTTCATTCTAATCTCCTGTTTGGATCTCCCTGAATTACTTTAAATCTGTCCTCCATCTTATATTGTTCGAGTACTTTATTTGCGGCATTTACCGCATCTTGTATGGTTCCGGGACCTGAACCTACCAGGTTCCCATTCGAATCAACCCCTACCAAAGTGTCCACGAAAGCACTTAAAGCTTGTGAGACAGCATTCTCGTTGGTTGTTTTATTTGGGGATAACAGACCAACAACCGTTGATGGCCCATCAGTGCCCTCGGCAAACTGTGAGGAAGAGCACGCGGCAAGAAAAACAACCGCTGCTTTTGAAGCTTTTAGCATGCCGCCGAGTTTGTCAGTACTGATCCCAACTTTTCCTGGAGTATTGGTATCGAGCAGCCCAAGCAATCTACCTGTCCCCTTCTCGAATGCAGAGTGACCGTAAAAAATTACAGCAGCATTGGGCACGTTTAACGATTTGCTTATATCAGCCATTCCGGACCTTTTATTTGTATGAAAGGTGGCATTATGCCCCATGAATTCAAATCGATTACTCCGAGTATTTGCAACGGGTCCTCCTGTTAAGAAACTCTGAAACTGCTGTGGACCATAATTGGCCGCAGAGTTTGCATAGAGGTGAAAACGAATCTCAGCAAATCCATCTGGATCAACATAAGTAATAGGATTATTTAATGTGTATGAATATAAATTCCAATGGTTGGGTTCTGTGAGGAAAAGGAATAATTTTTGTTTGGAGTCGTGGGATGCCCCCAATTTCTAGACACTGGATGTGTTAGGCCGACCTAGGTCGGCCCCCGCGATTTGGACACGCGGAATGTTAGGGTCCTGCGGTTGAAAGATCGATTCCTTCCAGACTGCCGCCGGCGTTCGGTAGTCCAACGCCATGTGGGGCCGCTGTTCATTATAACCCAACGTCCACAGACGGACGGTCATTCGCGCTTCGACAATGTCCGCGAACAGCTCCCGACTCAGACACTCCCGCCGCAGCGTGCGATGAAAGCTTTCCACGTGCCCGTTTGCGAACGGCTGCCCCGGCGGGATCTCTTCCCCCTTCACCCGCCACTGGGCCAGCACCCGCTGGACCGCCCGGGAGCGGAACTCGGGGCCGCCGTCGCGCCGGATCACGGTCGGCACGCCCTCGCGCCGGAACAGCACCGCCAGGTGCGCCGCCACCGCCGCGCCCGGCAGGCTCACGTCCACCAACGGCTCCAGCGCCCGCCGCGAGTATACGTCCAGCACGTTCAGGATCCGGAACGCCCGTCCCGTCGTCATCCGATCCTGGATGAAGTCCATCGTCCACACGTCGCCCGCCCGGTGCGGCACGACCGCCTCGAACGGCCGGCTGGGACGCCGGAAGCGCCGGTGACTCCGGAGCGGTGGTTGTCCCAGACCGTGCCCGCGCCAGTACCGGTGGAACCGCTTGGCATTGATCACATGCCCGGCCTGCCGCAGCTCGTGCAGCACCTTCCGGTAGCCCCACGCCGGATGCTGCTGCGCCAGCGCCTGCATCGGCGCCAGCCAGACCGGCACCGCCACCGGCCGCGGCCGGTAGTACACGCTCGAACGCGCCACCGCCAGACGCCGGCAGGCCGTCACCACGGGCACGCCATACTGCTGCAGCTCCTGCGCCATCATCCGCTGCTCCCGCCGCGTCAGTAGTTTTTTTTAACGATCTCCGTCAACGCGTGCAACTCCAACTCCTTCTCCGCCAGCAGCCGCTTGAGCCGCCCGTTCTCCGCCTCCAGCACCTGCAGCCGCTTCGCTTCCGAGGCCGAGAACCCCTTGTACTTTTGCCGCCACCGGTACACCGACTGCTCCGACACCCCGTACTTGCGCGCTGTCGCCGCTACGCTCGTGCCCGGGCTGTCCGCTTCCGCCAGAATCCGCACGACCTGATCGACACTAAATCGCTGCTTCATGATGATGCTCCTATCGCACCACCCTAACATTCTACACTGTCCAGTTTTTGGGGGCCGATCCAGTCGGGTACCGTTTGACGGTCCACGGATATCCAGCGGAACGCACTATTCAAATA